>DATDAP010000001.1:0-3802 GCA_036525335.1 Microlunatus sp.
AGTAACTAGCGACCGACCGCTCCTTCCCTACTCCGCGGGTGATGTATCGCCCGCGGAGTTGGGCGCTGTCGGCGCCTTGCCGCTACTTAACCGGTCAAGTAGCCTCGGCTGACGTGACCTCATCCACCCCCGACAACTCCCTGCGCCGCACCTCGCTGGACACCGCTGACTTCTCTGCCGGGGTCGCCTGGCAGGTCTCGCCGCTGACCGAGGTACCGGTCGACTGGAGCCCGGTGGGTGCCGCGCCCATCCAGGCCACCGTGCCCGGCGAGGTGTACGCCGACCTGCTGGCCGCCGGGCTGATCCCCGATCCCTTCGACGGCGACAACGAGGACCGCCTGCACTGGATCGGGTCGACCGACTGGTCGTACCGGACGACGTTCGCGTTCCGGCGGGGTGATCACCAGCGGCACGACCTGGTCTTCGGCGGACTCGACACCATCGCCGCCGTCCTGCTCAACGGCACCGAGATCGCCCGCACCGCCAACCAGCACAGGTCGTACCGGTTCGACGTCACCGCCGCCCTCCGCGACGGCGACAACGATCTCGAGGTCCGCTTCGAGGGTCCGGTCACCGCCGCGCAGCGACTGTCCTCCGAGCTGGGCGAGCGACCACGGACGTACGACCACCCGTTCAACGCCATCCGCAAGATGGCCGCCGGCTACGGCTGGGACTGGGGTCCCGATCTCGCCGGGGCCGGGATCTGGCGGTCGGTCGGCATCGAGTCGTGGAGTGCCGTACGGCTGGGGTCGGTGCGTCCGTTGGCCCTGGTCGAGGGCACCACCGGTCGGCTGGAGACCCACGTCGAGTTGGAGTGGGCCGACGAGTCTGGCGAGGGGGTGGAGGTCGCCGTCACGCTGGCCGGACAGACCGTGAGCGCAAGCGCCGAGCCCGGCCAGTCGGTGGTCGTGGTCGAGCTGACTGTGCCCGACGTGGAGCTGTGGTGGCCGCGTGGCTATGGCGCCCAGAAGCGCTACGACGTGACCGTCGAGGTGGCCGGCCAGTCCTTCGAGACCGCCGTCGGCTTCCGGACCGCCGAGCTGTCGACCACCCCGGACGCGTACGGCACCGGCTTCTCCCTGGTGATCAACGGCACCCCGATCTACGTTCGTGGCTTCAACTGGATCCCCGACGACGCACTGCTGACCCGGCTCACACCGGACAGCTACCGCACCTCGATCGACGAGGCGGTGGCCGCCGGGGCCAACCTGCTGCGGATCTGGGGCGGCGGGATCTACGAGAGCGACGCCTTCTACGACGTCTGCGACGAGCTGGGGATCCTGGTCTGGCAGGACTTCCTGTTCGCCTGCGCGGCGTACAGCGAGGACGAGCCGTTGCGCAGCGAGGTCGAGGCCGAGGCGCGCGAGGCCGTCACCCGCCTCGCGTCCCGGCCGAGTCTGGTGGTGTGGAACGGCAACAACGAGAACATCTGGGGCTACGTCGAGTGGGGCTGGCGGCAGCAGCTGGCCGGTCGCAGCTGGGGCGACGGCTACTACACCGAGCTGCTGCCGGCCATCGTGGCCGAGCTCGACCCGCGCACGCCGTACTCCCCCGGCAGTCCCTTCTCGTACGCGGACTACCACCACCCGAACGACCACCGCAGCGGCACCATGCACATCTGGGACGTCTGGAACCAGCTCGACTACACCCACTACCGGGACTACCCGGCCCGCTTCGTGTCCGAGTTCGGCTTCCAGGGCCCGGCCGCCTGGTCGACGCTGTTCTCCGTCGTCCATGATCAGCCGGCCGACCCGTACGGCACCCAGATGCTGGTGCACCAGAAGGCCCATGAAGGAAACCTCAAGCTGGAGAGGGGTCTGGGTGATCACCTGCCCGCGTGGTCGAACAACGGCGGCGCCGACATGGATGACTGGCACTGGCTGACCTCGCTCAACCAGGCCCGCGCGGTCGCGTACGGGATCGAGCACTTCCGCAGCCTCTTCCCCCGGAACACCGGCGCGATCGTCTGGCAGCTGAACGACAACTGGCCGGTGGTCTCCTGGGCGGCCGTCGACCACGCCGGCATCCGCAAGCCGCTGTGGCACGCGCTGAAGCGGGTGTACGCGGACCAACTGCTGACCTTCCAGCCACGCTCGGACGAGGACGGCAACCAGGTGCCGGCGCTGATCGCGCACAACGACTCTCCGACGGCCTGGCACGGCGAGCTGGTGATCAGCCGGTGCGGGACCGGAGTCGGTACCCCGGCGCTGGCCGAACAGCGGCTGCCACTGCACCTGGACGCCCGCTCCGCCATCACCGTCGCCCTGGACGCGGACGTGGCGGCGGCCGACGATGCGAGCGCCGAGTTCCTGATGGCCACGACGACCGGGGACGCCTCGGCGTCCGCGTTCGGCTATTTCGTCGAGGACACCGCCCTGCGGCTCGTCGGACCGGACCAGGCGTACGAGGTGAATGTCCTCCCCGTGGAGGGTGGCTACCGGGTCCGGCTGGTGGCGCACGCGTTGGTCAAGGACGCGGCCCTGTTCCCGGATCGGCTGGACGCCGCGGCCCGGGTCGACTCGGGCCTGATCACGCTGCCGGCCGGAGCCACCCATACCTTCGACGTGACCGGGTCCGGGCTGGACGAGGTGGCGCTGACCGGCAAGCCGGTGTTGCGCAGCGTCAACGACCTGCGCTGACCTGACCGCCCACGAACGCAGATCTGCTCGGGTTCGTCGGCGTTGCTCGATCCATAGAGCGAGCAGGGCCGACAAACCCGAGCAGATTGTCGTGGTGAGGCTCAGACCGTGGCGGCCAGCGGATCCCAGTCGGCCGGCAGCGGCTGGGACGGCTGGACGGTGCTCTCGACCTTGACGAACTCGCCGGACTCGGACGACTCCGCGATCGAGACCATCACGTCGAGCACGTGGTAGGCCAGGGCGCCGGTGGCCCGGTGCGGTCGGTCCTCGCGGATGGCCCGGACCATGTCGAGCGCGCCGGTGCCGCGGGCCGACTTCTCCTTGGCGTCCTCGACCAGCTCCCAGTCCTCCGCGTCCGGCTTGCGGACCTTGATCTCGCCGCCGAACATGTTGGGATCGGGCACCTGAAGGCTGGCCTCCGTGCCGGTGATCTCCAGCAGGATCCGCGGTACGGCGGAGTCGAAGCTGAGCACCAGCATCAGTGACTGCCCGCTCTCGAACCGCAGCAACGCGGCGGTCTGGCTGGGCACGGTGACGTCGAACTCCTCACCGGCCTTGGGACCGGCCATGATCGTGCGACGCTCGCGCGCCTTGGATCCGACGGCCGCCACGGACTCGACCGGACCGAAGATCTGCACCAGGGCCGTGAAGTAGTACGGGCCGATGTCGAACAGCGGTCCGGCACCCTCCTGGAACAGGAAGGCCGGGTTCGGGTGCCAGCGGTCCGGGCCGGGCTGCTGCATGAGGAACAGCGCCGTGAGCGGCGTGCCGATGGCGCCGCTGGCGATCACCTTGTTGACGGCCTGCAGCCCCGAACCGAGAAAGGTGTCGGGCGCACAGCCGACCCGCAGCCCGGCCGCCTCCGCGGCCTCGATCAGCTCCTTGCCGCTTTCGCGGTTCAGGCCCAGCGGCTTCTCGCTCCAGACGTGCTTGCCGGCCGCGATCGCGGTGCCGAGAACCTCGGTGTGGACGGCGGGCGGCGTCAGGTTGATGACAAGCTCGATGTCCGGGTGGTTCAGCACGACGTCGTTGCCACCGTGTAGCGGCACGCCGTACTCGGCCGCCTTGGCTTCCGCGATCTCGGGGTAGAGGTCGGCGATGGCCAGCAGCTCGGTGTCGGCGAACGACTTCAGGTTCTCGATGTAGGTGCCACTGATCACTCC
>DATDAP010000002.1:0-21778 GCA_036525335.1 Microlunatus sp.
CCGACGCCTACCTGCCGGCCGACGAGTTCGCCCCGTTCCTGACCGAGCAGACCACCGCCGTGGAGGACACGCTCAAGAAGCTGGGCCTGGCATGAGCGAGGTGGCCGTGGGGACGGCGGGGGCTCCTGCCTCCGCCGCTCCCGTCCGCGACCTCGCCCAGCTGGGAGTCTGCGCCTTCCTGGTCGTGATCGGCGTGATCATGCTGGTCGACGCGTCCACGCTGGGGAACAACACCACCGGGACCGACCCGCTCGGTCCGCGTGCCGTACCACTGGTCCTGGGCAGTGCCCTGATCCTGCTGGCCATCGGCCTCGCCGTCGCCGTGCTGCGCGGCAGCACCCCCGACCTGGAGGGCGGCGAGGACGTCGATCTCGATCAACGGGTGGACGTCAAGACCGTGTTGATGCTGGTCGGTGTCTTCGTGGCCAACATCGTGCTGATCGACAAGCTCGGCTGGGTGATCTCCGGCGCCATCCTGTTCTACGGCTCGGCGCTCGCGCTCGGCAGCCGCCACTACATCCGGGCCCTGGTGATCGCGGTCGCGATGTCCTTGACCACCTTCTACGGCTTCGCCATCGGACTGGGGGTCGGCCTGCCGGCCGGCATCCTCCAGGGAATTCTGTAAAGGGGGGCACGACGATGGAGAACCTAGGCTTCCTGCTCGAAGGCTTCGCCACCGCGGCGACGCCCATGAACCTGCTGCTGGCCCTGATCGGGGTCATCGTCGGCACCGCCGTCGGTGTGCTACCCGGCATCGGGCCGGCCATGACGATCGCGCTGCTGCTGCCGATCACCTACAGCCTCGAACCCACCGGTGCGCTGATCATGCTCGCCGGCATCTTCTACGGCGGCATGTACGGCGGGTCGACCACCTCGATCCTGCTGAACACCCCCGGTGAGTCGTCGTCGGTGGTCACCGCGATCGAAGGCAACCTGATGGCCAAGGCCGGCAGGGCCGCACCGGCGCTGGCCACCGCGGCCATCGGATCCTTCGTGGCCGGCACCATCGGGACAACGCTGATCGTGTTCTTCGCGCCGCTGATGGCGAGGTTCGCCGTGTCCCTCGGGGCGCCCGAGTACCTGGCGATCATGCTGCTGGCGTTCGTGGCAGTCACCGCGGTCCTGGGCTCCTCCCGGCTGCGCGGATTCATCGCCCTGGTGCTCGGTCTGACCATCGGCATGATCGGCATCGACGCCGTCAGCGGTCAGGCTCGCTTGACCTTCGGCATCCCCCAGCTGGGCGACGGCATCGACGTCGTCGTTGTCGCCGTCGGCATCTTCGCCCTGGGCGAGGCGCTCTGGGTCGCGGCGCACCTGCGGCGCAAGGCCACCGAGATCATCCCGGTCGGCCAGCCCTTCCTGCGCAAGGAGGACTGGAAGCGGTCCTGGAAGCCGTGGCTGCGCGGCACCGCGTTCGGCTTCCCGTTCGGGGTCATCCCCGCCGGCGGTGCAGAGATCCCGACCTTCCTCTCCTACATCACCGAGAAGAAGCTGACCAAGCACCCCGAGGAGTTCGGCAAGGGGGCCATCGAGGGCGTCGCAGGTCCGGAGGCCGCGAACAACGCCAGCGCCGCCGGCACCATGGTGCCGATGCTCGCCCTCGGTCTGCCCACCAACGCCACGTCGGCCATCATGCTCGCCGCTCTGGTGTCGTTCGGCATCCAGCCCGGACCGCTGCTGCTGCAACGTGAGGGGAATCTGGTCTGGGCGTTGATCGCCAGCCTGTTCATCGGCAACCTGTTGCTGCTCGTGCTGAACCTGCCGCTGGCGCCGGTCTGGGCCAAGCTGCTCCGTATCCCCCGTCCCTACCTCTACGCCGGCATCCTGTTCTTCGCGTCCATGGGTGCGTACGCGGTCAACGGCTCCAACTTCGACCTGATCCTGCTGTTGGTCCTGGGCCTGCTGGGCTTCGGGATGCGCCGGTTCGCCATCCCGGTGCTGCCACTGATCGTCGGGGTCATCCTCGGGCCGCGGGTGGAGCTCCAGGGCCGCCGCGCCATGCAGCTCTCCTCCGGCGACCCGAAAGGTCTGTTCGGCAGCGTGGACGTGGCCACCGGTCAGTTCGTGGTCTCGGCCATCGCGGTCGTCGTCTACGCGATCATCCTCATCATCCTGCTCTTCCCGGTGCTGTTCTGGCTGATCAAGAAGGTGCTGCCGGCCAGGGCCGGAGCCGCGGTGGAGCACCTGTCCGAGGAGCTCCATCACGACCTCGACACCGACCACGACGGCCACCCGCTGGCCACCTCGCAGGCGGCCGATATCAGGCTGCCCCAGTCATCACAGGCATCACAGCCATCCCGCAAGGAGAACCCATGACCATCGTCGTCGGCTTCAGCGCCACCGCCCCGGGGCGCGCCGCCCTGACCACCGCCGTCACCGAAGCCAAGCTGCGCCAGCAGTCGCTGCTGGTGATCAACTCCTCGCGCGGTGACGCGTACGCCGACCCCAGCTACGCCCAGCAGGCGGACTGGGACTGGGTGCAGGCCACGCTGGACGAGGCGGGGGTGGACTTCAGTGTGCGGCAGGAGCTGCGCGGCAAGGATCCGTCCGAGGAGATCCTCGACGTGATCGCGGAGATCGGCGCCTCCCTCTGCGTGATCGGACTCCGGAAGCGCAGCCAGGTGGGAAAGATGCTGCTGGGCAGCAACGCCCACCGGATCCTGATGGAGTCGCCGTGCCCGGTGCTGTCGGTGCGGCCCGACGATCACGAGGAGAGCTGATCATGGTGGATCAATTGGAGCCACAGGCCACCGCGGATCTCGTCGACGAGTACGGCGAAGCGCTGGCCAGCATTCCCGTCCAGCTGCGCAGCTTCGGTCGCCGCGCCCGGTTCGCCGGCGCTGCCGTGACCGTGAAGTGCTTCGAGGACAACGCCCTGCTGAAGAAGACGCTGTCCGAGCACCCCGACCCCCAGGGCCGCGTGCTGGTGGTCGACGGCGGCGGTTCGCTGCGTACGGCGCTGGTCGGCGACCTGATCGCCGCCATCGCGGTCGAGTACGGCTGGGCCGGGATCGTGGTGCACGGCTGCATCCGCGACAGCGTGGCCATCAACGGACTGGAGATCGGCATCAAAGCCCTGGGCACCAACCCGCGCAAGAGCGGCAAGACGGGCGCCGGCACCGTGGACGGGCCGGTCGAGATCGGCGGAGTCATGATCACGTCCGGCCAGGTCGTGCACTCCGATGAGGACGGGATCGTGGTCATCCCCTGATCCTGATCCGCCGGGACCCGGACGAGCGGCCGAGGCCGTACGGGTCCCGGCGGACCGGATGCCCTGCCCGGACCCCCGCCCAATGTGACGGCGTCGCCCTCTGGGCATCGCATCGTCGGCCAGAAGGAGGCGGCGCGTGGCCACGCTCGGAGTCATGACGACCGAGTTCGATCTGGAACGAATGCATGATCACCAGCGCGAAAGCCTTCGAACTCGTCGGCGCAGACGTCGCTCTTGCTCGCCGAGGACCTCCACCACGATGGCGACGCTGGCGGTCGCGCTGCTGGGCAGGGCTGCACGCACTACCGGCTGTACCTGAGCCTGCTGCAGCACCACGGTTTCGACGGAGCCGTCATCCTCCACCAGCTCAGGGAACTTGCGCCAGCTGGACATCGCATTCACTCACGTCCGCGACTCGGCGCCGACGGGATACCTGCAATGAGAGAGAGGCTGGTCGCGGGCCCGTGACTCTGGAAGGCTCAGCACGATGACTCCCGAGCTCCCGACAACGCAGACCTGCCGCATCGTCACCCAGGGCCGGCACACAGGCGCCGAGCATGTGGTGACAGTCTGGTTCGCCATGGTCGGTGCCCGCTTCCACGCCGCCTCCCGCCGCGGCCTCACCGGCGACTGGTTGCAGAATGCCCTGGCCGCCGGTGCGATCGAGGTTCGCTCGGGCAAGGCTTCCTGGCACGGCTCGGCCTCGCTCGTCCCGGCCGACGACGTGGCTGCCGTCCTCGACGCCTTCGCCGCGAAGTACCACCGGCAGGGGGCGATCATCGCCGCCTGGCGTGAGAACCCACCGGTGTTCGTCCGCGCAGACCTCGCCTAGCGTCGCTCTCACTTCACGTGTCGCGGAAGAACACCCCTGGACGCGGCCGATGATGCGGCCGCGGCGTCGGATCATCACCGAAGTGTGCCGGGATGGATCCGGCCCATGGCGCTCGGGTCCCCACACGAGCGGCCATGGGCCGGGTCTTGCTCCGATCCGAAGCGGCATTCCCCCGATGCTGCACGTCCGGACCGGACTTCTTCCGAGCCCGACACCACATCCCCCGATGTTGTGTGTCCTGGTCGGATTCCTGCACCCGGATCCGACGCACATCCCCCGATGTTGGCCACGGTCCGGCAGGGTGTCCCGCCGCAAAGGGCGGAACGAGTTCTGGGGTGGAGCTGGTTGGGTCAGACCCGGTAGCCGCGCTGGCGGCGGAAGAGCTTGGCCGCCATCACGATGGTCTGAGCGATCGTCACCACGTAGAGCACCGGCCAGCCGAGCCACAGGATCGACGACTGGATGAGCACCGGCAGCTGGAACCAGGTCCAGCCGAGGACGAGGAAGGAGACGATCAGCACGACCAGCGGCACCAGGTGGGAGTTGCCGGAGCCCCGCTCGGCCTTGGCCTGCTCGGCCCAGTTGTCGGTCTGCACGCGAGAGAGGAACTTGGTCCAGGCCCGGACGAAGTGCCCGGCCTTGAGCCACATGTAGACCTCGGCGCCGATCCCGGACGCGGCGAAGGCCGTGTCCTTCCACGTCTTGTCCTTCATCGACATGGCGATCCGGATGTTGAGCATGATCGCCACCACCGGCGGGATCAACCACCACGGGGAGAACACGAACGCCCCGATGGACAGCGAGGCCGCCAGCAACAACACGAACGCGATCCGGGTGAAGATGTTGGTGGCCATGCCCAGGTTCTCGGCCCAGCGCAGACGCAGGTTCGGGTGCAGCGGCTGACCCTTGGTGTCGCCACGCTGCCCCGGCCACATCAGGTCGATGGCACCGTAGTTCCACTTCACCTGCTGGCCGTCCAGCGAGCGGATCGATGTCATACCACCGACGCTGGCCCGGGCCTGCGCGCTGATCTTGGTCAGGTACCCGGCCGACTTGATCTGCAGGCTCAACAGGCTGTCCTCCACCTCGGAGTCGTTGACCCACGGGGTGGCCTGGTGGTTGGCCTTCATCACGTCGCGCAGAGCCTTCATCGAGAAGATCGAGCACTGCCCACCCAGCACCGCCATGTTCCGACCGCGCAGCATGTTCTGCATGTTGAACGCCGCGAACTGGGCCCGTTGGCCGGCGATCAGGAACGGCTTGACCACACCGTTGAAGCCGCTGTCGTCGATGGTGTAGATCGCGGAGATGCCGCCGATCCGGGAGTCCGAGATGATCTCGGCCTCGAGCTTGGCCACCGTGTCCGGCGCCAGGGTGGTGTCACCGTCGACGCCCAGCAGATAGTCGGCGTGACCGATCAGACCGAAGCCGTAGTTGAGGGCGCCGACCTTCTTGTCCGGGTTCTCGCCGATGTCGTGGACGAACACCTCGGTGGTCTGTTTGGCCGCCTCGCCCTTGCGCTTCTTCTTCGCCGTGCGCGGGCCGGCGAACTTGGCGGCCAGCTCGAAGGTGTCGTCACGCGTGTTGTTCACGATCACGTGGATCTCGTCCGGCAGCCGGGTCTGCTTCAGCAGCGACCGCAGCACCGCCTCGATCGACTCGGCCTCGTTGTAGGCCGGGATGACACACCCGATCACCGGACGGTATGTCGGCAGCGACTCCAGATCGGCCAGGTGCTGGTGAAGGTAGCGCGACAGGTCAGACGACGCGGCCCGGTCGGTACGGACGGCATCCAGCGGGCTGGTGGACTCGAGGGGGGCGGTGCTCACGTTCTCACTCCTGATGTGCGGTGGTGAGAACAAGATTGAACCTTCAACCGCAAGGCAGACCTTGGCGCCGATGAGACTTCGCTCAAGAGGTGCTCAAGGTTTGGACGACCCTCAAGAAATGGTCAAGAGGGCCTTTGAGCCGGTCCTGAGGAAGCCGTCAGGAGACCAGCGGCACCTGGAACGAGTCCGAGGTCGCCTGCCGGAGATAGGTCTTGGAGTCGGGCGCGGACTGGATCAGCAGCTCGTAGGTGACGCTGATCTGGACCGCCGTGCTGCCGTCGGGAGCCGCCGGGAGCGTGAACACCTGCTGGAAGGAGCTGGGCGTGGTGATGAGGTAGCCGGGTTTCACGTCCGCGGTGTCGTCGACCGGAGCCAGCACCTGCGGAGTCCCGTCCGCCGCGTACGCGGTGGTCGCGACCTTGACGGCGCTGAGGTAGACGTTCTGGTCCTCGGCGCCGCCGTCCAGGGTGGCCGACGCGACGACGTTGAGCGGCTTGGGCACCTGCGGGACCCAGTCGCCGAGGTCGAGCGTCGACCAGTAGGTGACCTTGAGCTCGGCTGCGCCGGCGGTCAGGGTCCGCTTCAACGACCCCTTGGCCAGGTCGTTCTCGACCTTGGCGGTCGGGGTCGGGGTCGGGGTCGGCCTGGCGGCCGGGGACGCCGACCCCATCGGAGACGTGGAGGCGTCCGGCGAGGCTGTTGACCCTTGTTGCCAGGGCGGGGTGCTGCAGCCGGCGGCGGCCAGCACGGTGGCCAGGGCCAGCGCGGCCAGAGATCGTTCACGACGCGAAGTCATGGCCCAAGTCAATCAGGAGGGCCCGTCAGCCCCGACGACCGGTCACGAGCTCGTACGCGTGACCCTGCTCCCGATCCAGCGCGGTCACCGCCCGGTTCTTCAGGAAGAAGATGTAGACCACGAGGCTGACGGCGATGATCACGGTGACGTAGACGATGAAGCCCGTGACGTTGTCGCCGGACTTGGCCGCCTGGTAGATCAACGGCGCGGTTCCCCCGAACATCGAGTTGGCCAGCGCGTAACCGAGACCGACGCCGAGCGCCCGCACCTCGGCCGGGAAGTACTCCGCCTTGACGATCGCGTTCACCGATGTGTAGCCGGTGAGGATGACGTAGCCGGCGGCGGTGAGCAGGAACGCCGAGACCGGCGAGGTGGTCTGCGGAAGGTAGGTGATCAGCACCCAGGTGTAGAGCACGCCGCCCACCCCGAAGAAGATCAGCATGGGCTTGCGCCCGATCCTGTCGCTGAGCAGGCCACCGAGCGGTTGCAGCAGCATCAGGAAGATCAGCCCGAAGAGGTTGACCCAGGTGGCCGCCTTGGCCCCGTCCTCGCCGAAGGCCGCCTTGACGATGGCCGGGGCGTTCACGCTGTAGGTGTAGAAGGCCACCGTGCCGCCGGCGGTGATCAGGAAGACCAGCAGCAGCTCGCGCCGGTAGCGGCTCAGCAGCACCTTGAGCGATCCGGCGTCATTGTCCTCCCCCGCGCGAATGGCGGCGAGGTGCTCCTCGCTCAGCGACTCGTCCATCGTCCGCCGGATCCACAGCACCACCAGCGCGGCGATGCCGCCGATGAAGAAGCCGATCCGCCAGCCCCAGTCGCGTACGGCATCGGCGTCCAGCACGCTGATCACGATCAGCAATGTCACCTGGGCGAGCACGTGTCCACCGACCAGCGTCACGTACTGGAAGGAGGAGAAGAAGCCGCGCCGGTTGGCGGTCGCCGCTTCCGACATGTAGGTGGCCGAGGTGCCGTACTCGCCGCCGGTGGCGAACCCCTGGACCAACCGGGCCACGATCAAGATCACCGCGGCCCAGACCCCGATCGATTCGCGGGTGGGCATGATCGCCACCACGAACGAGCAGGCCGACATCAAGGTGACGCTGAAGGTCAGGGCTGCGCGCCGACCGCGGCGGTCGGCGTACCGGCCGAAGAACCACGAGCCGACCGGTCGCATCAGGAAGGTGACCGCGAAGATCGCGTAGATGTAGATGGTGGAGTTCTTGTCGGCCGAATCGAAGAAGTGCGCCTCGAAGTAGACGGCGAACACGGTGTAGATGTAGACGTCGTACCACTCGACGAGGTTGCCCGCCGACCCCTTGATCGTGTTGAGAACGGCCCGCCCGGTGCTCACCGGCACCCGCATCGGTCCCGTCGACTGCGCCGTCGCTTCGCTCATGGGAACAACACTGTAAACCCGGCACCAGGGCCTGGGAAGATCACCAGGCTTCGACGAAGGCGTACCAAGGGCCCCGCAGCTGCGCGTACGTGATCGAGGTGTCGCTCGGTGGGTCGGTCGGCGGACCCTCGGGCAGGTAGACGAAGCCGACCGAGTCCAGGAAGCCGCCGTCCCGCTCGTAAAAGTAGGTGTCGGAGCCGATGGTGCGGCAGCTCGATCCGCGCGGCCAGACCGGCGCCGCCGATGATGACCGCGGCGATGATGGTCATCGTCAGGGCCAGCGGGATCCAACGCCTGGCCAGCCCGCCGATCGCCAGGACCAACCAGGCCGACCCGGTCAGACCCACCAGGACGGCGGCGACCAGGGCCGCGACCAGTCCGCCGGTGGGATAGCTCCCCGCCCACGCGATCGTGACCGTCGACGCCCAGGTGCCGACCAGCACCGCGATCGCCAGACCCGTACGCACCACGCCGGTCTCTCCCACCCGAAGGTCCGTGCCCCGCTCCCGGGCTGAGACCGATTGTCAGCGGTCGATGCCACGATGCGGCCATGCCGAGCGAGAGACCACATCTGACGATCTACAACGAGATCAGCCTCGACGGGAAGATCACCGGCTTCGACGGAGACGGAGGCCGCTATTACGCCCGAGGATTCCGCTGGCGGAGCGACGCGATCCTGATGGGCAGTGTCACGGCGGAGGCGTTCGGACCGAACGAGTCCCCGGAGGAGCAGCACCGTGTGTTGCCGCCGCTCGAGCCCGCCGACCTACCGCCCGGCTTCGAGGACCTCGTCTACCGGCCCCGCCCCCTGTTGGTGGTCCCCGACAGCGGGGGGCGGCTCCGCAACTGGCGGCACGCACGGGCCCAACCCTGGTACGGCCGGATCATCGTCCTGGTCAGCGAACGGACCCCGACCGACCACCTGGCCTACCTCGACCGACGCGGGATCGACTATCTGACGGCCGGCGAGCAGCGAGTCGATCTGCCGCTCGCCCTGCAGCGGTTGAGCGCCGAGCACGGCGTCGGTTCAGTCCGTACGGACGCCGGCGGCGCCCTCAACGGTGCCCTGCTGGCCGCCGGTCTCGTCGATCGGATCGCGGTGATCATCGCGCCCCGGGTCGGTCGCGACCCGGAGGCCCAGGCCCTCATCCGGCTGCCGGCACCGGTGGACGGCGCGCTCGTCCTACGACTCCTCGAGTCGGAGGTGCTGGAGGACGGCGCGCTGTGGTTGGTGTACGAGACCAGCCCTCGTATCCGGGCCGACCACTGACTGCTCTTGTCGGACACGAGGACGTACGCCACGATGCGATGGACGGGTCGGCGGAGAACGGGGGCCAGATGGTCAGCACCGAGGTGTCACCGGCGTCGCGTCGCTACCTGTGGTGTCTCGCTCTCGCGCTCGCCACGGCCTGTGTTGTAGCCCTCGGTGAGATCGATGCGCAATCGGGCCGGATGGTGGACGAACAGGGTCGGGCCTGGCCGTTCTCGGTGCTCGTCGGCCCCGGCGCCGCGGAACGGACAGCCGGCTGGTCGGAGGTGCTCGGCGCCGGTGGGCTGATCGACGACTCGCTCTTCCGTGCCCTGCTCAGCTGGCACCTTGCGGTGGACGTGATCTTCCTGCTCGCGTACGGGAGCCTGCTCGCCGGCCTCGTCTCCGTCCTCTACCGCAGCCGCACCGCCCGGTGGTTGGGTGGTGGACTCGTCGCCGCCCTGGTTGCCGTCGACCTGCTGGAGAACATCTGCCTGATCGCCGTGATCCTCACCCGGACGACTTCTGGTTGGGCGACCCTGCTCCACGTGACGACGAGTGTCAAGTGGGGACTCGCGGTCGTGGTCGGCGTCGCCCTGCTCCTGCGTTTCGTCGTGCCTCAGCGGCAGCTCGCCCTCGCCGAGGCCCCCCGAGCGACGATGGCCCGGATCCTCCGCGCGCTGATGCACCATCGCTTCTCGGTGGCGATGATCATCCCCCTGATCGTCCTGACCCTGCTGTCGGGGAGCGCCATCCTGGAGCAGCTTCCCGATGTCCAACGTCGATGGGCTTCCGACGGAGCGAGGGGCTGGCTGCAGGCCCTCTGTGCGGTGGTTGTCCTGGTCGGGGTGGCGGTGCTCCTGGAGGTGCTCGCGCGCTTGCGTACGGGCTGGGCGGAACGTCACCAGGTCGACGACCCCGCCGACCGAGCCACACCGTCGGCGGCGCCGCCGCCCGACGAGCCGGCGGCACGCACTTGGCTGTCGCCCCTTCTCCGCCGGCTGGGCCGCGACCTGCGGCTGGTCGGCACCATGATCATCGAGGTGTTCACCGACCGTCGCCGGCTGACCGCTCGTCTCCGCCATCTGAGGTCTCGGCACGAGGCCCTGCTCGCTCTGTGGCTGGTCGGGGCCGCGGTCCCGGTAGTCGCCGCTCTGCTCGCCTGGTGGCTACTGGATGCTCCGGTGCTGGCGTTCCGGTTGCTGGTGTTCTGCGCGGTGCCCATCGTCGTGGTGGTCATCTCCTGGATCCTGCGCCGAGCCTGGCAGATCCGGACCGACTGGTCCATCCCGGATGCACCGCCGGAGTTCACCGCGCTCGACGTCAGCGCGATCAGGTTCACCGGTCACGCCCTCGCGCTGACCGCGCTCACCGTCGGCGGGATCGGACTCATCCGCTCGTACCTGTCGGTGGTGGCTCTCGGCCCCGCGATCACGGGCGTGGCTCTCGGCTCGGCGATCTTCTTTCTGGTCCTGGGCGTCGCCGGGATCGTTCTGCCGTGGGTGATCAGCTGGGCGCTGGCTGCCGGTGCCGCCACGATGTTGCGCGATCCGCTGGCCTCCGTCGGCAGCCGGGCCCCGGCCAGGCTGTTCGGTCGCTGGGTGCTGCTCGGCGTGGTGCTGGCGCTGTTCCTGCTGATCGCGGTACTGCCCGGGGTGTTCGGCCACCTCGGGGTCTCGGCGGTGGCCATCGTCTCGCTGACCCTGTTGATCGGCATCCCGGCCACGGCGGGTCTGCTGATCCAGGAGCGCCCCACGGCCGAGGTGTTCCGGATCCTGGGGTTCCGCCGCACGCCCCTGGTCAGTGTGTTGGTGATCGCCATCGTGCTCGCCGGTCTGACGGTGGGCGGCAGCACCATCCACCGGGTGATCGATTCCCGCACCGACCCGCCCCGGCGGGTGGCCGTGACCGGCTTGGTCCAGACCTGGTTCAACCAGTCGGGCGCGTGTGAGGTCGAGGTGAACGGGCAGCGGGTCCGGCCCATGATCATGGTCGCCGCCGAGGGCGGCGGCATCCGTGCGGCGTACTGGACGGTCAAAGGCCTGGCCGCGATAGACCGCGAGACCGACGGCTGTGGGGCTCACTCGACCCTGTTCTCCGGTGGCGCCAGCGGTGGGTCGGTCGGGCTGACGGTGGCCCGCTTCTCCGGTACGCCGAGCGACCCGGGCACAGCACAGACGGTGGACGCGGTCAGGGCCATGGCCGAGCCGGAGACCTTGGGTCAGGCGGTGATCGGCACCTTCCTCCGCGACCCCGCGTACGCCGCGACCGGGGTGCCGCTCGGCACCAACGGGGTGGCACCCGCGGGGTCCTGGGCGGACCGGGCGCGGCTGATCGAGCTGGGCTGGAACGGTGCTTCTGCCGGCCGCCCGTGGGGGACGTCGGACTTCCTCGCCGACCCGGCCACGCTCTCGCCGGCGACCGGACCGCTGGTCCTCAACTCGAGCAGCGTCGCGAGTCAGTGCCGGACCTGGGTCAGCCAGGTCGACCTCGAGCAGCCGACGCCGCCCGCGGCCGGGACCACCGGCGAACAGCGGTGCGACCGCCGGGTCGGTCCCGGTGCGCGAACCATCGACCTCTTCGCCGCGTACGGTCCGGTCGGCGACACCGGTCCGGACTGCCTGCGGTCGGTGACCGCCTCCACCGCTGCTCTGCTGACGGCGCGGTTCCCGTTCGTCACCCCGGGAGGCGTGGTCGGCGGTTGCGACACCCGGAGCGACGACGGATCGAGCTTCTGGCCGCGTACTCAGCTGATCGACGGCGGCTACATCGAGAACACCGGTCTGGCCACCATCACCGACCTGTCCGCCCAGTGGCTCGCCCAGGTCCGGACCCACAACGACGACGTGGTCGCCGGGCGCACGACCGAGCCACTGATCATCCCGTTCGTGGTGTTCCTGACCAACCAGCAGGCCACGACAGGGCGGCTGACCCCACCGCCGGCGCTGCAGAGTGAGCTGCTGCTTCCCGCGGTCGGCTACCTGCAGGGCTCGGCGACGCTGACCCGCACCGATGCTCTGTTGCAACGGGTCTCGACGACCGTCCGCACCCGCTCGATCTGTCCCCCGTCGAACGGTGGCCCGATCGACTGCGACGCGACCGCTGACGCCTTCCCTCGGCGGGTGATCGTCGTCGACCGGACGGCCCAGCCGGAGGTCACCGCGCCCCTGGGCTGGGTTCTGTCGCAGGCCAGCATGACCGGACTGGATCGCGCCATGCTGGCCCAGGTGAGCACGACCTGCGCAACGGCGCCGACCACCCCCTCGTGCCTGCGCGGATACGGCACTCTCGGCGATCTGCTCGGCTACCTGCGGTGAGCGTCGTCGCCCTGGACTAATCTCCCGGCATGGCCACTGTTGCGTCGGGCCCGACCCCGCGGTGGGCCACGTTCCTCCCCGGCGCCTGGCAGATCCAGCACTACGAACGTCCGTGGTTGCGTGGCGACCTGATCGCCGGGCTGGCGGTCGCCGCGTATCTCGTCCCGCAGGTGATGGCGTACGCGGAGCTGGCCGGGTTGTCGGCGGTCCAGGGACTGTGGGCAGCGGTCGGGCCGCTGCTGCTCTACGCGCTGTTCGGCTCGTCGCGGAGTCTGTCCGTCGGCCCGGAGTCGACGACCGCCTTGATGACCGCGGTCGCCATCGCCACGGTGACTGCGGGCAACACCGCCCTGGCCGCCACCGCAGCGGCCGCCCTGGCCGTCGCGGTCGGCATCATCTGCGTGATCGGCTGGTTGGCCCGCCTGGGCTACGTGGCCGACCTGCTCTCCAAACCCGTGCTCACCGGCTACATGGCCGGTATCGCCGTGCTCATGATCGTCAGTCAGCTGGGCAAGATCACCGGGATGAAGGTGCCGGCCGGCAGCACCTTCGCCGAGATCGCGTACGTCGCCACCCACCTCTGGCTGATCCACTACCCCACGCTGATCCTGAGCAGCGTCGTGGTGATCTTGCTGCTCACCGGCCGAGCGATCCGCCCGCGCTGGCCGTGGGTGCTGATCATCATGGTGGCCGCGGCCGTCGTGGTGGCGATCATCGGGGCCGACCGGTTCGGGCTGGCCGTGGTGGGTGAGGTGCCGCGCGGTCTGCCGGTGCCCAAGGTGCCCGACCTCGCCGCGCTGGACCTTGTTCAGGTGGCTCTGGCGGCCACCGGCATCGCGGCGGTCGGCTTCACCGACAACGTACTGACCGCCCGGGCATTCGCGTCTCGGGACGATCCCCCGGTCCGGGCCAACCAGGAGCTGCTCGCCCTCGGCGCGGCCAACGTGTCGGCCGGTCTCCTGCAGGGCTTCCCGGTCAGCAGCAGCGGCAGCCGTACGGCGGTGATCGTCTCCAGCGGCGGGCGAAGCCAGGTGGCCGCGCTGACGGCGCTGCTGATCGTGATCGCGACACTGCTGTTCCTCGGACCGGCTTTGGAGACCTTCCCGTTGGCCGCCCTCGGCGGCGTCGTCGTGTATGCCGCGACCCGCCTGGTCGACATCGCGGGCTTCCGCCGTCTCGCCCACTTCCGCATCAGCGAGCTGGTGCTGGCCTTCGCCACCACCGTCGCCGTGCTCGCCGTCGACGTCCTGTACGGCATCGCCATCGCCATCGGGCTCTCGGTGCTCAACCTGCTGCGCCGGATCGTCCGACCCCATGACGCCGTGCTGGGCTTCGCTCCGGGCGTGGCCGGCATGCACGATGTCGAGGACTATCCCGACGCCACCCAGATCTCCGGTCTGCTGGTCTACCGCTACGACGCCCCGCTGTTCTTCGCCGACGCGGACAACTTCCGGACCCGGGCCCTGTTGTCGATCGACGAGGCGGCTGCGCCCGTGCGCTGGTTCGTGCTGAACGCCGAGGCCAACACCGAGATCGACTTCACTGCGGCCGACATCCTGGAGGAGCTCCGGGCCGAGCTGGAAGACCGGGGCATCACCCTGGCCCTGGCGCGGGTGAAGTTCGAGGTGCGGGAGGACCTGCAGAAGGCCGGACTGATCGACGCCATCGGCGCCGAGCACGTGTTCGCCACGCTGCCGACGGCCGTCGAGGCCTATCGGAGCTGGGCGGCGAAGACCCCGTAGGCGCCGACCGCGCCTACTCCGCCGTGACGCCGAGGCGTACGGTCAGGCGACGCAGCACCGAGGTCTCGTCGTACGCCGCGCCGATCAGCCAGGCGCCCGCGTAGAAGACGGAGATCGGGAACACCACGGTCAGCAGGATCAGCGTCAGCGCGAAGGTGATCACGCGAGGCTCCGACGGTCGATCGCCGCTTCCTCGAGCCGGCTGAAGGTGCGGCCGATGATCGAGGTCGGGTCGAAGAGCGCTGTGATCAACCAGGTGAAGCCGAACAGCACCAGGAGCGGGAGCCCCAGGGAGAAGAGCGTCAAAGCGAGCGTGGTCACGTGAGGCACGACTTTCTGTTGCCGTCGACGCAGGGCCGACACCGGATCATCCGCACAACATCGGCGTCGTGTCTGAAGCCCTCAATCTAGTCGATCCTGACAACGATGTCAGTGGTTCGGCGCGTGATCCTGGTCGCACGCGAGCGCGGGTCCGCGCCGACGCCGGCCGACATCAAGCCCCGCTGCGGGCGACCGCCACCGTGATCTTCTGGCCGTCGCCGACGGCCACGGTCACGCCTTCGGCCACGTCGCCCACCACCAGCGTGGTCGCCAGGGTCTCGGTCTTGATCAGCTCGGCGTGCGTCTCCACCGCGGCCCGCACGGAGTCGTCGCCCCCGAGGCCCAAGGTGATCCGGTCGCTGACCTCCAGACCGGCCTCACGCCGAGCCTGTTGGACCGCCCGGACCACATCCCGGGCCAGGCCCTCGGCCGCCAGCTCGGGGGTGACCGCGCAGTCCAAGATCACGAACCCGCCGCCGGGGAGCATGGTCACCGCGCGCTGATCACTCGGATCCGCGTCGGCCACGACCGTGGTGAGGGCGTACTCCCCTTCTGCCAGGGCGATTCCGCCCGCGACCACCGACCCGTCGTCGGCGACCGACCAGTCGCCGGACTTGCTGCCCTTGATCGCCCGCTGGACGTCGCGACCCAGCCGCGGCCCGGCCGCGCGGGCGTTGACCTGCAGCGTCTGCTGCACCCCGAACGCCCCTTGATCGGCGTCCGCCAGGTCGGTCAGCACCAGAGACTTCACGTTCAGCTCGTCCGTGATCAACCCGGCCAGCGGCTCCAACGAGGCCGCGTCGTCGGTGACCACCGTGAGGGTGGCCAGCGGCAGCCGGACCCGCAGACCCTCGGCCTTGCGCAGCGCTGAAGCGGTCGAGCACACCTCGCGGACGCGGTCCATCGCCGCCGCCAGACCGGCGTCGCTCTCGCCCGTGACCGACGGCCAGTCGGTGAGATGCACCGAACGCCCGCCGGTCAGCCCGCGCCACACCTCCTCCGCGGTGAGCGGCAACAGCGGGGCCACCACCCGGGTGGTCTGCTCCAGCACCGTGTAGAGGGTGTCGAAGGCGGCCAGCGACGCGTCGGACTCGCCGTCCCAGAAGCGATCCCGGGAGCGCCGGATGTACCAGTTGGACAGCACCTCGAGGAACGACCGGGTCGCGTCGCAGGCCGCGGCCACGTTCAGCGCCTCGAGCTCGTCGCCCACCTGAGTGGTGAACTCGTCCAGCTTCGCCAGGATGTAGCGGTCCAGCACGTCGGTCGACGCCCGACTCAGCTTCGCCTCGTAGCCCTGCCCACCCTGGGCCGCGTTGGCGTACAGGGTGAAGAAGTAGTAGGCGTTCCAGAGCGGGATGAGCACCTGCCGGACACCCTCCCGGATGCCCTGCTCGGTGACGATCAGGTTGCCGCCGCGCAGGATGGGCGAGGACATCAGGAACCAGCGCATCGCGTCGGCCCCGTCGCGGTCGAAGACCTCGTTGACGTCGGGGTAGTTGCGCAACGACTTGGACATCTTCTGCCCGTCGCTGCCCAGCACGATGCCGTGACTGATGGCGCTGCTGAACGCCGGCCGGTCGAACAGGGCCGTAGCCAGGATGTGCATGGTGTAGAACCAGCCGCGCGTCTGGCCGATGTACTCGACGATGAAGTCGCCCGGGAAGTGGTGCTCGAACCAGTCGGCGTTCTCGAACGGGTAGTGCGCCTGGGCGTACGGCATCGAGCCGGAGTCGAACCAGACGTCGAGGATCTCGCTCACCCGGCGCATGGTCGAGCGGCCCGTCGGGTCGTCGGGGTTGGGTCGGGTCAGCTCGTCGATGAACGGCCGGTGGAGGTCGGTCACATCGACGCCGAAGTCGGCTTCCAGCTCGGCGATCGAGCCGTACACGTCGATCCGCGGGTAGGCGGGGTCGTCGGACTTCCAGATCGGGATGGGGCTGCCGAAGTAGCGGTTTCGGCTGATCGACCAGTCCCGCGCGTTGGAGAGCCACTTGCCGAACTGCCCGTCCTTGACGTGCTCGGGCACCCAGGTGATCGGCTCGTTGAGTTCGACCATCCGGTCGCGGAAGCTCGTCACCGACACGAACCAGCTCGAGACGGCCTTGTAGATCAGAGGGTTCTTGCAGCGCCAGCAGTGCGGGTACGGGTGGTCGTACGACTCCTGTCGCAGCAGCACCGTGCCGGGCATGACCGAACCCGACGGCTCGCCCCGGGTGGTCGCCCTGAGGTCGTCGATGATGAAACCGTTGGCGTCGAACACCTGCATGCTGGCGTAGTCGGGCACCTCGGAGGTGAACCGGCCGGCCGCGTCCACGGGCACCACCGGGGTGATCCCGGCGGCGTCGGTGACGATCATGTCCTCCTCGCCGAAGGCCGGGGCCATGTGCACCAGCCCGGTGCCGTCCTCGGTGGTGACGTGATCACCGGCCAGGATCACGTGCGCGTTCTCACTGTCCAGGAAGTAGGAGAACGGCGGCGTGTATCGGCGGCCGATCAGCTCCGATCCCTTCAGCCGTTCGACGATCCGGGTGGCGGCGTCCTCGCCGAGTTCGCGACCGTACTTCGGCAGCAACGCCTCCGCGATCAGGTAACGTTCGTGGCCACCATGATCATCATCGGCCCGCACCACGACGTAGTCGATGTCCACCCCGACCGCGATCGCCTGGTTGCTCGGCAGCGTCCACGGCGTGGTGGTCCAGATCAGCGCCAGCTCGCCGGTCTCCAGCCGGCAGCCGACCGTGACGGCCGGGTCCTGACGGTTCTGGTAGACCTCGTCGTCCATCCGCAGCTCGTGGTTGGACAGCGGCGTCTCGTCGTTCCAGCAGTAGGGCAGCACCCGCAGACCCTCGTACACGAGTCCCTTGTCGTACAGGAACTTGAAGGCCCACAGCACGCTCTCCATGAACGTGATGTCGAGGGTCTTGTAGTCGTGCTCGAAGTCGACCCAGCGGGCCTGCCGGGTGACGTAGGCCTGCCAGGCGTCGGTGTACTGCAGCACCGAGGTGCGGCACGCGGCGTTGAACGCCGCGACCCCCATCTCCTCGATCTCGTCCTTGGTCTTCAGGCCGAGCTGGGACATGGTCTCCAGCTCGGCGGGGAGCCCGTGGCAGTCCCAGCCGAACCGGCGTTCGACCCGTCGGCCGCGCATGGTCTGGAACCGCGGCACGATGTCCTTGACGTACCCGGTCAGCAGGTGGCCGTAGTGCGGCAGGCCGTTGGCGAAGGGGGGGCCGTCGTAGAAGACGAACTCGTTGGCGCCGTTCTCGCCCGCCGGGTTGCGGTCCACCGAGGCCTGGAACGTGTCGTCGGTCTTCCAGAAGGCCAGCACCCGCTCCTCCATGGCGGGAAAGGAGGGACTGGCCGGCACCTTGGACTGACCGGACTCGTCGCCGGCGCCGGTGGTCACCTTGGGGTAGCTCATCGCGGTCTCTCTTCGTCTGCTCGTACGGTTCACCTGCTCGTACGAGGACGATGTCTCCACCGCGGTACCACCTCGCTTGCCGACGCCCACGAGATTGCCCTCGTCAGCGACGACCGCTCGTCACAGGCTGTCACGGGCCCACCCGTCCGGTTCTAGTGCGGACCTCGCCCGTCGGAGCGAAACCCGGTTCTTCCGGAGGCTCACCGGTGATGGCCGGATCACTGCCTGTACACCCGATTCTAGCCCCGCCCGCCCCCTCCCCTCACCCACCTTTTGTGCCGCCGTCCACAACTATGGATGCTCCTGCTCCAGAAATCTGGGCAGAATGAGACATGTTCACCGGATTGTCGACCATCCTCAGCACCCCGGACCTGCCCCGGCTGGTGGCGTTCTACACCGCCGGCCTCGACGCCGACGAGACCTACCGCTTCCCCGACGGGGGCGACGCGGGCTACGTGGCCCTGACCGTCGCCGGCGCCAACCTCGGCATCGCCGCCGACCCGGCGTCCGCGGCGGCCGACGGTCCGCAGCGGCACGCCCTGTGGGTCTACTGCACCGACGCCGATGCCGCGGCCGACCGGCTGGTCGAAGCGGGCGGGACGCTGATCAGTCCGCCGACGGACATGCCCTGGGGCGAGCGGGTCGCCGACCTCCACGACCCGGACGGCAATGTGCTGCACGTGGCCCACCAGCTCGGCTGAGAGCCGCCTTTTTGGAGCAAGAGCCGCGACAGTCGTGGATACCGGCACAAAACGCGGGAGAGGGGCGGCGTCAGCCGGTGGGGACCAGGTTCAGTCGATGCTCGGTCAGACCTTCCACCACGGAGCGGCCGACGGCGAACCGTACGGTCTGGTTGGTCACCCACAGGGGCGCCTGATCGTCGTAGTTCGGGTGATGGGCGTGACCGGACGTGCCGCTCTGGTTGATCCACTGCGAGTTGTCCGGATCGCCCAGGTCCACCACCATCCGCATCGTCGGTCCGGTGGTCACCCGATAGCCGCGGGTGTCGTCGAACGCCATCGCGTTGACCACCGCCGGACCACCGCCGACCGGCCAGTCCCCGCGGTTGAAGAGCCGCTCGATCGGACCGATCCCGCTGGACCCCAGCGTCTGATGCCGGAGGCTGACCCGGTGCAGCTTTCCCCACTGCCAACCAGGAGTGTCCCGGGACATCAAGGACGTCAGCTCCTTGCGGGCGTCGGTCATGGCGGCCCGCAGGACGTCGTCGCGCTTCTCGACCGTGTCACGAGTGTTCTCGTCGTCCCACCAGAGGTTGTTCGGGTCGTCCAGCAGGTTGGTGAGCACGGCGTTCCAGCGGTCCCCACCGGTCGGCCACAGCTCCTGCGGCATCTGGTCCCGGAAGGTGCGCTCCATGATGTCGTGCACGACCACGAAGAAGTACGCCGCCGCGGCCGAGTCCTCGGCTGAGGAGTAGTCCCAGCCGACCAGGGTCTGCTGACCCTCGGCGACCCAGGCGTCGGCCAGCTTCAGCTTCAGCAACCGAGGTACCAGCTCATCGGCGAACCGTACGGTCTCGTCGCCCTGCAGCGCCAGACTCTGCGCGACGCTCAGTCGCGGATTGGCGGACAGGGCGTCGACGATCTCCTGACTGCGCCACCCGTAGGAGTAGGTCGACCCCAGGTGCCGCGGATAGCCCTTCCCGATGATCTGGTTGCTGGCCGTCACGATGAAGCCGTCCTCGGGGTTCTCGGCCCACGGCAGCTCCGCGAACGGGATCAGCCCCTTCCAGTCGAAGTCGGTGTCCCACCCGGGCGACACCGTGTCACCGTCCCCGCGGCTGCGCTCGGGGATCGCGCCCGGCAGCTGATAGCCGATGGTGCCGTCGGTGTCGGCGTACACGAGGTTCTGCGACGGGGCGGCCAGCAGCTTGGCCGCCGCGCGGAACTGGGTGAAGCTGCTGGCGGTGTCGATCCGCAACAGCGCGTCCATGCTGCGGTTGGGCTGCAGCCCGGTCCACGCCAGGGAGACCGCGTAGGCCTCGTTGCCCTCCCCGGCGGCGGCGGTCCCGACTTGGCGCAGGTCGTTGCTGGCGTCGGACAGCAGCGGTCCGTGCCGGGAGCTGCGGACCGTGATCGTGCGTGGGGTGTCCTCCCCCGCGACCTTGACCTCCTCGGTGCGCACCGTCAGCGGCAGATAGGCGTCGCCGACGCGTACGGTGTTGCCGCGTACCTCCTCCAGATAGAGGTCCTGGGCGTCGACGTAGCTGGTGGTCAGACCCCAGGCCATCGAGGCGTTCCGACCGATCACCACACCGGGCATTCCGGAGAAGCTGTAGCCGGTCACCTCGAACGGGCAGGTCTTCGACACGGTCCGGCAGTGCAGCCCGATCTGGGTGAAGGTGGACGGGATCGAAGTGGCCAGGTGCGGGTCGTTGGCCAGGATCGGCTTGCCGGTGGCGGTCCGGTCCCCCGATACCACCCAGGAGTTGGAGCCCGTCGCCCCGTCGACCGAGCGGTCGGCGACCATCGTCGGCACGGACGCCAAGCGACGAGCGACCGTCCGCAGCGCGTTCTGGTAGGCGATGCCGTCGGCCTCTGTCAGGCCCTGGGGCAGCACTCGCCGGGAGCCCGCTTCCGCGTCGGGGTCGAAGGCGCCGGAGCGCACCGCCCCGGAGGTGACGATCGGGTCGAAGTCCTTCAGTGGGTAGTCGGGCCACAGGTCCGCGGTCTGGTCGGGACCGACCCGGGCCAGCATCAGCGAGGTCTCGACCTCGCGATCCATGTTCGCGCCGAGATCCCAGGCCATCGCCTTGACCCAGGCCACAGAGTCGACCGCCGTCCAGGACTCGGGGGTGTAGTCGAGACCCTGCATGCCGAGCAGGCTGTACTCCAACGAGATGTCGGCCGGATCGTGCGACTGCAGATAGGCGTTCACTCCGTCGGCGTACGCGTCGAGGTAGCGGCGGGTGCTCGGCGACAGCAGCTGCAGCTCCTGCTCGGCCACCCGTCGCCAGCCCAAGGTGCGGATGAAGGTGTCGGTCTCCACCTGAGAGGCACCGAACAGCTCCGAGAGCCGGCCGGCGGTGATGTGACGGCGGACGTCCATCTCGAAGAAACGGTCCTGGGCGTGCACGTAACCCTGCGCCTCGAACAGGTCCTCGGCGTTGTCCGCGTAGAGGTGGGCGACACCGAAGCTGTCACGCAGCACCTCGACCGGAGACGTGAGCCCGGGCAGGCTGATCTCCCCGTCGGTCTGCGGGAAGGAACGGCGCACCGTGGCGACCGAGACACCGGCCAGGCCGACCATCGCCAGGACGACCACGATCGCGGCGAACAGCAGCCAACGAGGTTTGCGGAGCACGCGGCAGATCCTAGGTGCTGAACCTCGCTTGCGCGTTTCGGCGACCGCCTTAGCAGTCGGTATGCTTGAGTGCTAAAGCGCGTCGTGCCACGGCGGGCACGTCAGGTTCGGAAAGAGATCTGGATGCCTACCTACCAGTACCGCTGCACCGAGTGCAGCAACGAGCTCGAAGCGGTGCAGAAGTTCACCGATTCCGCCCTCACCGACTGCCCGGAGTGCACTGGTCAGCTGCGGAAGGTGTTCAACGCCGTCGGCGTGGTGTTCAAGGGCAGCGGTTTCTACCGCACCGACAGCCGGGCCGACAAGAAGAACGGCGCGGGCAGCGGTAGCACCAAGACTGAGG
>DATDAP010000003.1:0-2304 GCA_036525335.1 Microlunatus sp.
AGCGGACCGCGTCGTACGAGGAGTGGTCGCCCTCGCCCTTGACCCGCTTGTTGGCCGCGTCGCTGTTGAGCAGCAGGTTGAGCACGATGGCGGTCATCGCGCCGGCGGAGATGCCGGAGTCGAAGATGATCTGGAACCAGATCGGGAACTCGGCGTACAGCTCGGGGCTCACGGTGGGCAGCAGGCCGACGCCGACCGCGACCGCGATCACCAGGATGTTGCTGTTGGTCAGGTGCACCTTGCCCAGCGTCCGGACGCCGCTGGCCGCGACCATCCCGAACAGGGCGATGCCGGCGCCGCCGAGCACGGCCACCGGGATCCCCTCCACCACCGCGCCCAGCTTGGGCAGCAGACCGAGGACGATCAGCACCCCACCGGCGAAGGTGGCGACATAGCGTGACTTGACCCCGGTCAACGACACCAGCCCGACGTTCTGGGCGAACGCGGTGTACGGGAACGTGTTGAAGATGCCGCCCAGCATCGTGGACAGACCGTCGGCCCGCAGGCCGTCCGCCAGCTGGCGCGGACTGACGTGCTTGTCGACGATCTCGCCGACGGCCAGCATGTCGCCGGTGGTCTCGGTCATGATCACCAGGGCCACGATGCACATCGACACGATGGCGCTGATCTGGAAGGTCGGGAAGCCGAAGTGGAACGGGGTGCTGATCCCGAACCAGGCCTGATCCGCCACGTGGCTGAAGTCGGTCAGCCCGAACGGAACCGCGACCAGCGTGCCGATCACCAGCCCCAGCAGGATGGACAGCCGGGCGAAGGCGGGCGGGGCGAACCGCTCGATCAACAAGATGATGATCAACGTGGCGGCCGCGAAGGCCAGGTTGACCGGGGCACCGAAGTCGTCAGAGGCCGCACCCCCACCGGCCCAACCGGCCGCGACCGGCATCAGGGACAGACCGATGATCAAGATCACGGTGCCGGTCACCAGCGGTGGGAAGAATCTGAGCAGCTTCGCGAACACCGGGGCCAGCACCATCATGAAGATGCCCGAGGCGATCACCGAGCCGTAGATGGCGGTGATGCCGTACTGGTTGCCGATGGCGATCATCGGGGTGACGGCCGCGAAGGTGCAGCCCTGCATCAGCGGCAGCCGGACGCCGAAGCGCCAGAAACCCAGGGACTGGATCAGGGTGGCGATGCCGGCCACGAACAGGTCGGCGCTGATCAGGTACGGAAGATCACTGGGGGCGAGCTTGCCGGCCTGCACCAGCGCTCCCCCGACGATCAGCGGTACGGCCACCGCGCCGGCGTACATGGCCAGGACGTGCTGCAGACCCAGCGGCGCCAGCCGGGCCAGCGGTGGGATCTGGTCGACGGGGTGCTTGGCCGCCACCGCGGCCTCGACTGTGCTCATGGATCCCCTCGCTGAGAGTTGACTGAATCGTTCTCAGCGGACGTTACGAGCACCGCGTTTCGCGGCGTCGCGTGCCAGGTTTCGGGTCTGTAAAAGCGGACGCGACGAGCTCAGATCAGATCAGATCCGGTACCTCGTCCAGCCAGGCCGCGATCATCCGCGAGGCGATCGAGCTGCCCCCCGGCAGGCCGATGTCTCCGGAGGCCACCGCCGAGCGCACGTCCTCGCGCGACATCCAGGCAGCGTGCTCGAGCTCGTCGGCGTCCACGCAGATGGCCGTCGAGGCGGCGCGAGCGAAGTACCCGACCATCAGCGAGCGCGGGAACGGCCAGGGCTGGCTACCGAAGTATCGCGTCTCACCGACCGTGATGTCGGCTTCCTCACCGCTCTCCCGGTGGATGGTCTGCTCCAGCGACTCGCCGACCTCGACGAACCCGGCCAGCACCGAGACCCGGTTGCCCCAGCTCGGCTGGCCACCCAGCAGGAGCCGGTCGGCACCGTCCAGGACACCGACGATCACCGCCGGATCTGTCCGCGGGAAGTGATCCTCGTCGCAGGCCTCACAGTGCCGGGCGTAGCCGCCGTTGATGACCACGGTCGCCCCGCCGCACCGGCCGCAGAAGCGCTCGGCCCGGTGCCAGTTGGTGACCGCGGCTGCGGTGGCGGCGATGTCGCGCTCGTTGTCGGTCAGCTGGAAGGCGACCTCACGGAAGTCGTGCACCTCGCCCTCGGTCAGCGCCTCCACCGCGAAGATCGGGGTGCCGTTGAGCATCCCGAGGAGTCGGTGCCGCTGACTGTCGTACTCCACGAACGGTTTGGTCATCCGCAGCTTGCTGCCTCCCACGTTGGTGGTGAAGCGGGACTGGTCGTCCAGCTTCAGCAGCTTTGCGTCGTCGGCTCGCCACAGGTTCGACACCCAGTCCGCCGAGCGGCGG
>DATDAP010000004.1:0-9539 GCA_036525335.1 Microlunatus sp.
CGGGGCCGGGCGGGTCGGGGAGGTGGCGACCATGCTGAGGAAGATGAGCATGCCGGCACACACCGGCAGGTTGATGGTGAACACCCACCGCCAGTCGAACGTGGTCAACAGCCCGCCCAGCGGCTGGCCGACCAGTGCGGCTACCGCGCCGCCGACCGCCCACACGCCGAGAGCTTTCGCCCGGCGGGCCGGGTCGGGGAACGCTTCACGGACCAGGGCCATCGACGCGGGCAGCATGATCGCCGCCCCAGCACCCTGCGCGCAGCGGGCGGCGATCAACGCTGCCGAGGTGGGGGCGAACGCGCAGGCCGCCGATGTCACCCCGAAGAGGGCGATGCCGAGAGCCATCGCCTTCTTGGCGCCGATCCGGTCCGACAGGTTGCCGGCGAACAGCAGCAGAGCGGCGAACAGCAGGGTGTAGCCGTCGATGATCCACTGCTGCCCGACGGTGCCACCACCCAGCTCGGCCCGGATCTGTGCCAGCGCGACGTTGACGATGGAGATGTCGAGGGTGATCAAGAAGAAGCCCATCGAGGCGATCATGATCACGATCCGGGCATGCGGTCCGTTGGGCAGGCCGATGGTCGACTGGGTCGGCCGGCTCCCTGTGCTGACTGACATCAGTTCGCGTCTCTCCTCACCAGCTAAGTAAGTGGAGAGATTCTCTCCGGATAGAAGTATCGTAGCATCAGATACGGAGGTTGGCTCTCCGCATCGGGTAAGGGTGAGTGGATGACCGAGACCGCGGCGGCGAGGAAGCCGCGAGCCCTGCGCCGCGACGCCGTACAGAACCGGGAGCGTCTGCTGCTGTCAGTGCCGACCGATAGACAGGAGACTCCCCGAAACGAGGAGATCCCCCTGATGTACGCACCTGCTCCGCACGACGAGATCACCGGCCTGGTGAACTATCTCGAGGTGCAGCTGTCCGCGATCCGGGCGGCGCCGCTCGGGCTGACCGAGGAGCAGGCCCTCGCCACTCCTTGCCGCAGCGCGCTCTCGGTCGGCGGGATCGTCAAGCACACCGCGTACGGTCTGCGTGGCGCGACCACCACGATCGCCGACGACGGCCGCTCGGAGATCGACGACGCGGCCTTCGCGGCGCACGCGGCCAGTTTCACCATCGGGCCGTCCGAGACGATGGTGGGTGTGCTGGCGGAGTTCGACGCGGCTCGCGAGGCCTGTCTGGCGACGATCGCGGCCGCCGATCCCGACGCCGAGTTCCTCGCGCCACCCGCGCCCTGGTTCGGGATCTTCGTGCCCCAGCCGGCCAAGCTGCGGTACTTCCTGGTGCACCAGATCGAGGAGACCGCTCGGCACGCCGGGCACGCCGACATCCTGCGGGAGCAGCTGGACGGCGTCGCCGTGCCGTCGTTGGTGATGACGCTGGAGGGGATGCCGGCCAACGACTTCTTCCAGCCGTACGTGCCGGCGCCCGGCACGATCGGGAGCTGACCGCGATGGAGGCCGAGCTCGACGAGAGATTCACCGGCGCCGACCTCGATCGGAGCGTCTGGTTCCCGTACTACCTGCCGCACTGGAGCTCGCGGGCGACCTCGGCTGCGACGTACGAGCTCCGGGGCGGTGAGCTGCGGTTGACGATCGCGGACGACCAACCGCTCTGGTGCGCCGACCGGCACGCGGAGCGGATGCGGGTCTCGTGTCTGCAGACCGGGTCGTACGCCGGACCACTGGGCAGCACGGTCGGCCAGCAGCCGTTCGAGGACGGATTGACGGTGAGCGAGGAGCAGCCGACGTTCTGGGGCTGCACGCCGCAGTTCGGGTCGCTGGAGGTGACGATGCGGGGGATCGTGGGTCCCCGGTCGATGATCGCGTTCTGGCTGTCCGGCATCGAGAACCGACCGGAGCAGTCCGGGGAGATCTGCGTGGCCGAGATGTTCGGGGAAGCCGTCGCCGACGGGGTGGCGCAGGTCGGTCTGGGTGTCCACCGGTTCCGAGACCCCGACCTGACCGAGGAGTTCGCCACCGAGCCGTTGCGGCTCGACGTCGGCGACAACCACACGTACGCGGTGGACTGGCGACCGGGCTCGCTGGTGTTCAGCGTGGACGGTCGAGTGGTGCGGGAGCTGGCCCAGGCGCCCGACTACCCGGTCCAGCTGATGGTGGGGGTGTTCGAGTTCCCCGATCGCCTTCCCGGGCTCCCCGCCGGCGGACCGAGGCCGGAGCTCGTGGTCAGCCGGGTGCGAGTGACGCCGCTGGGCTGACCGTCCCTCGGCTCAGTGGTTCGGCGACGACACCGCCGCGATCGGCTGACCGGCCGGCACCCCGGAACCGTCGCGGCGACCGTCGGCCGCGGGCAGGTCCACCGGCGCTCCGCTGGCCGCCGCAGCCCACGCCGGTCCCGGCCCGGCCCAGGCGATCAGCAGCGCGTCCTCACCCTTGAGGAAGCGGTGGCACCGGACCCCGCCGGTGGCGCGGCCCTTGCCCGGGTACTCGGCGAAGGGGGTGACCTTGATCGTGCCGGGGTCGGTGCCGGGCAGGGCCTTCGACGAGCCCGAGACGGTGACGACCTCGGCCGCAGCGCCGGCCGCCCCGGTCGGCACGACCCCGAAGAACACCGCGCTCGCACCGAGCCCCAGCTTGATCCCGGCCATGCCCCCACCGGAGCGCCCCTGCGGGCGGACTGAGGCGGCGGGGAAGTGCAGCAGCTGGGCGTCGTTGGTGATGAAGACCAGCTCCTGGGACTCGCTGGTCAACTCGACCGCGCCGACCACGGTGTCCCCGGCCTCGAGCCGGATCACTTCCCAGGTGTCGCGACCCAGCACCTCCGGGTTGACCCGTTTGACCACCCCGCGGGCGGTGCCGAGGGCCAGGCCCAGCGAGGTCTCGGCCAGGGTGGTCAGACACAGCACGCGTTCGCCACCTTCCAGGGTGACCAGCTCGGACACGTGGGTGCCGCCCTGGAGGTGCGGCGCGCTCGCCGTCGACGGCACCGTAGGCAGATCGAGGGCGTTGATCTTGATCAACCGGCCGGTGGAGGTGATCAGGCCGAGATCTCCCCGCGCGGAGCCCAGCACGGAGGAGACGATCACGTCGTGGTTCGCGCGCTCCCCGCTCGCGGGCAGCGGATCGTCGTGGTTGGACCGGGCCAGCAGACCGGCCGAGGACAACAGCACCCAGCATGGGTCGTCGGCGATCTCCAGCGGCGGGGCGGAGGTGGTCGCGGCCACCCCGCTGGCGGCCAGCAGGATGGTCCGCCGGGGAGTGCCGTGCTGCTTGGCGATCGCGGCCAGCTCGTTGCCGACCAGCGTGCGGAGCTGCTCGGGGTTCTCGAGGATCTCGGTCAGCTCGGCGATGGTGGCCTGCAACGCGTCCCGCTCGGTCTCCAGCTCGATCGTTGAGTACTTGGTCAGCCGGCGCAGCGGCATCTCCAGGATGTAGTTGGCCTGGATCTCGGACAGCTCGAACGCCTCGATCAAGCGGGCCCGGGCGTGCGCGGTGTCGTCGCTGCCCCGGATGATCGCGATCACGTCGTCGATGTCCAGGATGGCGATCAGCAGACCCTCGACCAGGTGCAGGCGGTCGCTGGCTCGGGTGCGCTCGAACTCGGTGCGCCGGCGGGTCACCTCGTACCGGTGGTCGAGGTAGACCGTCAGCATCTCCTTGAGCGACAGTGTTCGCGGTTGCCCCTCGACCAGCGCCACCGAGTTGATCGCGAAGGAGTCCTCCAGCTTGGTGCCCCGGAAGAGCTGCTCGAGGATCGCCTCGGGATTGAACCCGTTCTTGATCTCGATCACCAGGCGGGTGCCGTTGGCCAGGTCGGTGAGGTCCTTGACGTCGGCGATGCCCTGCAGCTTGCGGCTGGTTACCAGGGTCTTGATCTGCTCGATCACCCGCTCCGGACCGACCATGTACGGCAGCTCGGTGACCACGATGCCCTTGCGCCGCGGGTGCACCTGCTCGATCCGGGTGGTGGCCCGGATCCGGAAGCTGCCCTTGCCTCCTGCGTACGCGTCCCGGATGCCGTCCAGCCCGATGATCTTGCCGCCGCCGGGCAGGTCGGGTCCGGGGATGAACCGCATCAGCGTGTCGAGGTCGGCGTCCGGGTGCCTGATCAGGTGGCGCAGGGCCTGGATCACCTCGACCAGGTTGTGCGGGGCGCAGTTGGTGGCCATGCCGACCGCGATGCCCGCCGCTCCGTTGACCAGCAGGTTCGGGAACGCGGCGGGCAGTACCGTGGGCTCGGTGTCCTTGCCGTCGTAGTTGGGTTTGAAGTCGACCGTGTCGGAGTCCAGCCCGTCGGTCATGGACAGCGCGGCCGGCGCCATCCGACACTCGGTGTAGCGCATCGCGGCCGGACCGGAGTCGGGGGAGCCGAAGTTGCCGTGCCCGTCGACCAGGGTCAGTCGCATCGTCCACCACTGGGCGGTGCGGACCAGGGCGTCGTAGATGGCCCCGTCACCGTGCGGGTGGTACTTGCCCATCACCTCGCCGACCACCCGGGCGCACTTCACGTGACCGCGATCCGGCCGGACACCCATCTCCTGCATCGAGTAGAGGATCCGCCGCTGCACCGGCTTCAGACCGTCCCGGGCGTCGGGGAGCGCACGCGAGTAGATGACGGAGTACGCGTACTCCAAGAAGCTGGTCTGCATCTCCGACGACACGTCGATGTCGACGATCCGCTCGGTGAAGTCGTCGTCGACCGGCGGCGGGGTGCGGCGAGCCATGCGGGCGTCGGGCCTCCTTGTCGGGCGGGACGGCAACCTGGCGGCGGGATCGCGGTACCGCGTCCCGGTCCGGTGCCGTACGGGTGATTCTGCCCGTTCGGTCGCCCGGCTTGCGCATCCGGCGCGTGTCGGAGCACCATCGCCCGATGGCCCTGCAGATCTCCACCGTCCTGGCACCCATCGGTCCCGCCACCGCGCTCGAGCTGACGGATGCACAGGTCGCCGAGCTCGGCGGCGGCAAGCGGGCGCCCGTCCGGGTCACCATCGGTGGTCGCACGGTCCGACTGCGGCTGGCGGGAATGGGCGGCCAGAACCTGATCGGGCTGTCGAAGGCGGCCCGCGCCGAGCTGGGCGTGGAGATCGGTGACACGGTGACGGCATCGGTCGAGCTCGACGATGCCGAGCGGGTGATCGACGTGCCGGAGGACCTCGGTGCGGCACTCGACGCCGATCCTCGGGTGCGGGCCGCCTTCGAGGCACTCGCCTTCTCCCACCGCAAGGAGCACATACGCGCGGTCGTCGAGGCCAAGCGGCCCGAGACCCGGGCGCGGCGGGTCGCCGCGGTGGTGGCGAAGCTCGCCGCCGAGCTCGGCTGAAGGAAGGCGCTCAGCTGAGGAAGGGTCGCAGCTGCTCGGTGATAGCCGCGCGGCGGGCGCGCTCGTGGCCGTACAGGAGGCCGTAGGTGAAGCCGTTGTGGCCCGAGCGGAGACCGACCCGGACACCTTCCTCGCGCAGGAACTCGGCGGCCACGATGCTGTCCTGGTGTTCGCCGAGCACGTCCTGCAGGTCCTTGCGGCTCGCGATCAGCTTGTCGGCCTTCTGGCCCAGCACCGGGGCGGCCAGCTCGACGGCGTAGCGCGCCCGCTTGCCGGCCTTACGGGCGGCGTGCAGCAGGTGGTCGGCCTCGGGGTCGCCGGTCAGGTGGGCCTCGATGGCCCGATCCAGGCGCCGGTCGAGCTTCTTCCCGGCCCGCTTGACGTAGGCCTTCACGGTGGCCGCGGGAGCCTCGGCCTCCGCGGTCAGCGGGGCGTCACTGCGCCAGCGGTGCAGCTCGGCCAGCAGCCGCCGGTACCGGTCGTCGTCCAGCACAGCGATGACGGCGTCCCAGGCCACCCTGCGCCGGGTGGTCAGCTCGGTCTCGATCTGGGCGGCCACCGAACCGACCACCAGCTCGGCCGGCAGCTCGGCCAGGTCGGCGAGCAGTCGCGCCTCCAGCACCTCGAGATCGCGCACCTCGCCGAGCAGCACGGCGAACCACACCAGCTCGTCCTCCAGGGCACCAGCGCGGGCGACGTCGATCACGTCGTCGTACGTACGCAGCGTGCTGCGCAGGCGTCGGGCCGCGACCCGGGTCGCGTGGATCACCGGCCCTCGCTCGCGCAGCGCCGGCTCGGCGTCCATCAGCACGGTCGCCTGCTCGGCCAGGTAGGCCCGCACCAGGTCGCCGACCGTCTGGGGGGAATCGGCCACGGAACGTTTCCTCGTCTCTAGATCAGGTCGGTGTCGCGGAACTCGGTCGCCGACTGCCCGGCCGCCGCACCGCGACTCGCTTCGGCCTCGCGCAGCTCCACCCGCCGGATCTTGCCGCTGATCGTCTTCGGCAGCTCGGTGAACTCCAGCCGGCGGATCCGCTTGTACGGCGCCAGGTGCTCCCGGCAGTAGGTCAGGATCGACCGGGCCGTCGCCGCGTCGGGCGGGAAGCCATCGGCGAGCACCACGTACGCCTTGGGCACGGCCAGCCGCAGGTCGTCCGGCGCCGGCACCACGGCCGCCTCAGCCACGGCGGGGTGCTCGATCAGCACGGACTCCAGCTCGAACGGGCTGATCCGGTAGTCGCTGGCCTTGAACACGTCGTCGGCCCGTCCCACGAAGGTCAGATACCCGTCCGCGTCCCGGGTCACCACGTCCCCGGTGTGGTACACGCCGCCGGCGAACGCGTCCGCGTTCAGGTCGTCGGCCGGCGCCCCGGCCCGCTCGGCGTAGCCGGTCATCAGCGGCACCGGCCGCGGCTCCAGGGCCAGACAGAGCTCACCCTCGTCCTCCCGCTGCTCGCCGGTGGCCGGGTCCACCAGCACGACCTGGTAGCCCGGCAGCGGCCGGCCCATCGAGCCGGCCCGGACCTCCGCGCCCGGCGGGTTGCCGACCTGTGCGGTGGTCTCGGTCTGGCCGTAGCCATCGCGGATGGTCAGCCCCCACGCGGCCCGGACCTGCTCGATCACCTCGGGGTTCAGTGGTTCACCGGCCGACAGCACCTCGCGCAGTGAGTGACGGGCCGAGGTCAGGTCGGTCTGCACCAGCATCCGCCACACCGTCGGCGGCGCGCAGAAGGTCGTCACCCCGGTCCGTTCCATGACCGCCAGCAGCTCGGCCGCGTCGAACCGCGCATAGGTGTAGACGAGCACGGTCGCGCCGGCCAGCCAGGGCGCGAACACGTTGCTCCAGGCGTGCTTGGCCCAGCCGGGGGAGGAGATGTTGAGGTGCAGGTCGCCGGGCTGCAGGCCCATCCAGTACATGGTCGACAGGTGGCCTATCGGGTAGGACACGTGTGTGTGCTGCACCAGCTTGGGCAGCGCGGTGGTGCCGGATGTGAAGTAGAGCAGGGTCAGATCGCCGGCCTTGCTGGCTCCGGGCAGGTGCGCGTCGGCACCGAGGAACTCGTACGCCCGCCGGTAGTCCACCCACCCGTCGGGCGTGGCCGACTCGTCCGAGCTGCCCACCGTGACCTTGCCCAGGGGCAGGGACAGGTGCGCGAACCGGTCGGCCTCCGCCCCGTCCGCGACCAGCAGCCTCGCCTCGCCGCGGTCCACCCGGTCGGCCAGGTCGGCCGCCGACAGCTGCGGGGTGGCCGGGATGATGACCGCACCGAGGCGGATGGCGGCCAACATCAGCTCCCACAGCGGTACGCAGTTGCCCAGCACCATCAGCATCCGGTCGCCCCGCTTCAGACCCAGCTCGGCCAGCAGGTGGGCCGTGGCGATCGAGCGGGACGACAGCTCGGCGAAGGTCAGCTTGGTCTCGTGCTCGCCGTCTATCACCCAGAGCGCGATCCCGTCCGGGTTCTCCGCCGCGAGACCGTCGAACCACTCGGTCGCGAAGTTGTAGACCGGCAGCTCCGGCCACCGGAAGCCGGCGGCCGCCACCTCGTACGCGGTGCGGTGCTGGAGCAGGAAGTCGCGAGCGGCGCGGACGTGGCAGTTCAGCGGCATCGTCGAGACCTCCGGAGAGCAGGGCGGGGGACCGCAGCGACAAACGGCCTCACGTCCTCGACACGGTACTGCGTTGGAGCGGGCCGTCATGACAGCGGCCACTGGTCGTCGGATGACAAACCTGGGCGGACGGGCGAGGCGTGACGCGAGGGGCGATCACGGTCAAGGCGAAAACGGCTCACCCTCTGCCTGGTCGGACGGCGTGCACGAGACTGGGGCCGTGGGCGACGCAGCCCTTGTCCAAGAGTCCCTCAGCCGGTCGGATGGGGAAGGCCATGGAGTATCTGGTGGCCGCGGTATGCATCCTCACGACCCGCGGGGAACTGAATGTTTCCACCTCGCTGGTGGACGACGAGGGAGTTGACCTGGTCTTCAATCGCCGCAACTCACCGGCGACGTTGGCCGTACAGGTGAAGGCTCGGATGTCGGACAGCAAGCGTCTCTCCTCCGGCGGCTTCGTCGCCATCGTGCGTGAGCAGACCTTCACCCCTCGTGCGACCTCCACATGCTGTTCGTCGCTGTCGACGTCACAACGGGGGCGATCACGCATTGTTGGCTCGTGCCGAGTCAAGAGTTCTCGGCCATTGCTGGGAAGCCCAACTCCGCGGCCGATTCCGCTTCAGTGCTTCACCGAAGCCGGGCGTCGCAGGACAATGGTCTCCATTTCGGCTGAGCCCTGCAGAGTGGCCCCGAAGACAATGGACCGGCTGACCGGCTGACCGGCTGACCGGCTGACCGCCTTGGGGCCGGGGTAGCAGGACCGCTTTGTCGGCTGAGTCCGCCGGACGCGCTCAGCGACGCTCGAAACGTGCTCGTGGGTCGTCCGTCTAACCGGAACGCTGGGCGGTGGCGACGGCCATCGGCGCACGGAGGCTGGCGGTCGCGGCAAGACCCGTCCGGCCGAATCGTCGCTGCTAAGCCCGGTCGGCGGACTCCCAGTGGCGGCCGGCCCACTGACCGTGTCCGAGCGTGAGGGTGCCTTGGTTGGTGGTGATCATGCTCCAGCCCTCGGTCGATCGCCACAGGTAGGTGCCGGGTTCGGGTTGTCGGGCTCGCCAGTTGCCGACGGTTTTCGCCCGGTGTTCGCAGCGGCCCAGGGGGCCGAGGTTGTGCATCCCGGTCTGACCGGGTGGCCCGTTCTTGTCGTACGGGTTCGTGTGGTCGAGGTCGAGTCGATGGGCGGAGGGGGAGTGCGGGAACACCGATCGCGGATGCCGGATGGCCATCGCCCGGCGGAGCCGGAGCGGGATCTCGTACGCGTCGGTCGAGGCAGCCGCGGCGGGGTCGGTGACGGGATGGATCTTGATGTTCGCGTCGTGTTGGACCAGGAACCTCTGCAGCTGCTCGAGGGTGATCGGCCCAGTGTCGGTGCGGACGACGCCATGTCCGAGTCGCAGGGTCTCGTCGGTGAGGTGGACGTGCATCACCACCGTGGGGGCACAGGCGGCGAGTTTGGGCAGGAGTGAGGGGCTGCCATCCGGGCCGCCGGAACGCCGAGGGCCAGCGCTGCTGTTCTGGGGAAGCTGTGTCGGTGCTGACGTCCGTGGCGGGGGTGTCGCCGGCATTCCGGTTGCTCTCGAACCAGGCCAGATCCTCGGGGTCGGGCTCTGACTCCGACGGTGCGTCCGCGGGCCGGTCCTTGCCC
>DATDAP010000005.1:0-4247 GCA_036525335.1 Microlunatus sp.
GGTGCTGCTGGACCGCGAGTTCAAGGGCCGCGCCCTGGCCCGGACCCTGCTGATCACCCCGTTCCTGGTGATGCCCGCCGCGGCAGCGCTGATCTGGAAGTACTCCCTGCTGGAGGTCAACACCGGCATGGTGAACTGGGGGCTGGGTCTGGTCGGCATCGCCCCGGTCGCCTGGAACACCGACCATCCCGCGCTGACCATCGTGTTCACCCTGACGTGGCAGTACACGCCGTTCATGATGTTGATCCTCCTGGCGGGGCTCCAGTCGCAAGCCGGTGAGGTGCTGGAGGCCGCCGACGTCGACGGCGCCAACGCCTTCCAGACCTTCCGGTTCATGACCCTGCCGCATCTGCGCAGCTACGCGGAGCTGGCCATCCTGCTCGGCACCGTGTTCATGATCCAGGTGTTCGACCCGATCAACATCATGACCAAGGGGGCAGGCAACACCAAGACCATCGCCTACCTGCTGTACGAACGGGCCTTCATCGGCCAGCAGGTCGGCGAGGCGGCCGCGTACGGCGTCATCACGGTGATCCTCACCATCCTGTTCGCCACGCTGGCGCTGCGCACCATGTTCAAGATCTTCACCGAGGAGGCCCGCTGATGTCCGCCACCGTCGAGACCCGCCCGCAGACCACCCCGCCCGTCACCCGGGAACGCACCGGACCCAACCCCTTCAGTCGCCGCAAGATCACCGGCTACCTCATCACCCTGCTCACCTGGGTGCTGGTCCTCCTCTTCTTCTTCCCGGTGCTGTGGATGATCATCACCAGCTTCAAGACCGAAGGCCAGGCGGCCTCCTTCCCGCCCCAGTTCCTGTTCACCCCCACCCTGGACCGCTACACCGCCGTGTTCGAGCGGGGCATGGGGCTCTATCTGTTGAACTCGCTGTTCCTCGCCGTCGGCTCCACCGTGGTGGTGATGCTGCTCGCGATCCCCGCCGCCTACGCCTTGTCGGTACGCCCGATCATCCGCTGGCAGGATGGGCTGTTCTTCTTCATCTCCACCAAGTTCATGCCGGTCGCGGCCTCGATCATCCCTGTCTTCCTGCTGCTGCGGACCTTCGGTCTGCTGGACAACCTGTGGGCGCTCGGCCTGCTCTACCTCGGCATCAACCTTCCTCTCGCGGTGTGGATGATGCGCTCCTTCTTCGCTGAGGTCCCCATCGCCGTGGTGGAAGCGGCTCAGATCGACGGTGCCAGCTACAGCCGTGAGCTGTGGCGGGTCTCGCTGCCCATCGTCGCGCCCGGTGCCGCCGCAGCAGCACTGATCTGCTTCATCTTCGCCTGGAACGAGTACTTCCTGGCCAACCTCCTCACCGCCGTGGTCGCCCGCACCACCCCACCGTTCCTGGGCAGCTTCGTCGACGGCCGCGGACAGTTCCTCGCCATCCTCTCCGCCGCCTCCACCATCGCCGTCCTCCCCGTCATCGTGGCCGGATGGCTCGCCCAGAAGCGACTCGTCCGCGGCCTCGCCATGGGGGCGGTGAAGTAGTGCGGGCCATCGTCTTCGCCGAGCCGAAGTCGTGGTCGCTGGAGGAGGTGCCGGACCCGGTTCCGGGGCCTCGGGACGTACTCGTCCGGGTCGAGGCCGTCGGGCTCTGCGGCACCGACATCCACGTCCTGGACGGGGAGTTCGCGCCCACGCGCTATCCGATCATTCCCGGTCACGAGACCTCCGGCGTGATCGAAGCCGTGGGCGAACGGGTCACCGAGCTCGCACCCGGTGACCGGGTCTCGGTCGACCCGACCCTGACCTGCGGGGAGTGCAGGTACTGCTCGGTCGGTCGATCCAATCTCTGCGAGCAGTGGAACGGCTCCGGAGTGGCGCGCACCGACGGGTCGACCGCCGAGCTCACGGTGGCTCCGGTCCGCAACGTCCATCGGCTCCCGGACGACGTCGACCTGGCGCTGGCGGCCCTGATCGAACCACTCTCCTGCGCCATCCACGGGTACGACCTGCTGCCGCGCCGGATGGGCGAGCACTACCTGGTGTACGGAGCCGGCACCATGGGCCTGATGATGGCTCAGCTCGCCCCGCGCGCCGGAGCCGCCACGGTCACCGTGGTCGACCGCAATCCCGCGCGCCTCGAGGTCGCCCGCGATCTCGGGGTCGAGCGGGTGCTGGTCAGTGCCGACGAAGCGGAGCACACCGGCGGCTGGGACGTCGTCATCGACTGCACCGGAGTCGTCGCAGCGATCGAGGACGGGCTCACCAGGGTCCGCCGCGGCGGTGTCTTCCAGCAGTTCGGCGTCGCCCCCGCCGATGCGACAGCTCGGTTCTCTCCGTTCGGCATCTACAACGACGAGATCAGTGTCGTGGGATCCATGGCCGTCCTGAACAGCTACGGGCGGGCCGTGGAGATGTTCGCCGCCGGAGCTCTGCGCGCGGACCGCATGGTCAGCCATGCGTACGCTCTGGAGGACTACGGTGAAGCGTTGGACGCGTTTCGGGCCGGCACCGGCCGGAAGCTCCAGATCCGGCCGCAGGCTCCGAGGTCGCTGCAGCTGTTGTGATCGGCGGGGAGGGGGCTCAGTGACCGTCCAGGTTGACGCCGCGGCTGACCGGCATCGCCACATCATGGATCTTCTCGACGCAGACGGTCGGGTGGAGGTCGGAGACCTCTCCGGCCGTCTCGAAGTGGCCCCGGAAACCATTCGGCGCGATCTGCGCCAGCTCGAGGGTCAGGGACTGCTGCAGCGTGTGCACGGCGGAGCCGTACGGCGGGCCGAGCGTCCCCTGTCCCCGTTCGACGGCACCACACCCGAGCACCCCGCCTCCCACGTCCAGCTGGCCGCGCAGGTGATCGACCGTCTGCCCGATCGTGGCACCGTGCTCCTCTCGGCCTCTCCTCTCACCTGGGCGGTGGCCGAGTCGCTGAGTCGGCACCCGCCGACCGAGGCCGGACTGACGGTGGTGACCACCGGGCTCGATGTGGCGGTGGTGCTCTCTCGGGTCGAGAACCTGCAGGTCTACAACATCGGCGGCAGCGTCGAGCCCGAGCACCGGGCCCAGCAGGGAGACTGGGCCCTGGACGAGATCCGCCGCTTCCGGGTCGACCTGGCGCTGGTGTCACCTTCCGGACTCACCCCCGATGGCGGCATCTTCGCCGCCACGACGATGGCGGCCGCGATCATCGCAGCCGAGATCGAAGTCGCCCGACGGGTGTGGTTGCTGATGGAGGGCGGGGACATCGGGTACACCGGACCCGTACGGGTTGCCGACACTGCTCCCGTGGAGCACGTCTTCGCCGCTGGCCCCGTGGATGTCGTGCAGGTCAAAGCTCTCCGCGAGGTCGGTATCACCGTGGTCGGCGCGGATTGAGCCGGCCGACCAACCGCGTCTGCCTCGCAGGTGTTCGAGCTGAGCGCCGATTACTCCGGTCGCGCCCCGTCTCAGCCGGTTTCGCTGTACGTCAGCCGGCATCGCGGTTCGCCGTTCGTCGCCGGTACCGTTCACGCGCTGCCCGGTGAGCCGCTTCGAGGAGGCGTAGGGCCTCGGTGCGTTCTGCGTCAGGATTGACGACCGACAGCCAGCCCGCCGCGCCGTAGACCGGGTGGGGGAACCAGACGTCGCGGGACTGCACATCGTCGATCGAACGGGCACCGCCGTGCGCAGATGACCCGATGATCCGCTCGAGCTCTCCCGAGGGTGCGGCGATGTTGAGCCGGAAGGCGTCCGGCTGGTCCAGTCCGGAACGTGGCTCATCGGGATAGTCCTTCGTCACGATGGTGGCAAAGGGGTGCGCAGCCGGAATCCGATTGTCGGGAGCGTAGTAGAAGAAGACGTCGCCCCAGCTGACTTCGGCAACCCGTCTCCGGGTTGCGGCCGGAGCACGAGCACAGCGTCCAACGTTGTCACGTGATCGATGATGTCGTCGACGTCCATGTGCACCAGGCGTCACATCACACGCAAACCGGCAGTCGTCACGGGCACACCGGCAGTGGCGGCGCTCAGCGCCGGAGTGCCGTACCCGTTGACGACCTCCGACCCAGACGGAGCCAGGAATATGCCCGCCGAGCCGGCTACCGCACCTGCACGTCGATCCAGAAACCAGGAAAGCCCCAGAACCACGGGGTTTCTGAGGCTGAAAATGGTCTTGAAATCACTTCAAGGCCGACCACCGAAGTGGTCGACCTTGAAGTGTGTTGTCCGGCGACGTCCTAGTCTCCCACACGGTCCCCCGTGCAGTACCATCGGCGCTGAGAAGCTTAACTTCCGGGTTCGGAATGGAGCCGGGTGTTTCC
>DATDAP010000006.1:0-6680 GCA_036525335.1 Microlunatus sp.
GCCGGTCGCGGCCATCCCATCGGCGTAGAACAGCCGTGCGGCCGCCTCGAGCAGTCGCTCCCGTGCCGCGATCGCACCCTGCTGAACCATGCTGCCTCCTGTTAGGTAGACCAGTCTACCCAGCGAGCGAGACCTGCCAAACCGCCTTCGCAGGAGGTGTGGTTGAGCGGCGTCTAGAGGACAGCTGCACTTGCCTCGAGCGCTTGCCCGCAAGACGGTCGTTGAGCGCGAAGTGTGAGACATCAGCGTCCGCGGGAGCTCTCTTTCAGGCCGCACGCAGGAGGGTCGTTGTTCAGCGAGGCCGAACTGTCCTCGACCGGCCCTTCGTTCGCCGGGCGATGGACGCCGCTGCCGGCGCAGTGCTTGTCGCCTTGGGAGTGCAACTCGCGGCGCGAGCAGCCAAGCGTGATTGCCGAGAACCGCCGCTCGGGATCGGCGTGCCAGCTCGTTCGCACGGCGGTCGGCTCTTGACGATCGAGCGACTGCTCGCCGGCCCTGACGACTCGGCAGGATGCCGCTTCGATTGAGGGACCCTTTGCGGAACCGCGGATCCGCGTCGGCCAGCCTCGGACGCCACGACGACCCTAGGGTCAGGTTCGGGGTTGGATGCGAAACGGCTTGCGGTCCGGGTCGCCCGCCAGCAAGCATCAGGCGTGATGAGAATCAAGGATGTGGTCGTGGATTGCCGACACGCGGCTTCGCTCGCTCGCTTCTGGGCGTCAATTCTCGACGGCTACGCCATCGCCCCCTATGACGAGGCCGAGCTTGATCGTCTCGCCCAGCAAGGCGTCACCTCGACCGAGGACGACCCGACGGTGCTCGTCGAGGCCGCGCCTGGAACTTTGCGCCTGTTCTTCCAAGTCGTCCCCGAGCCCAAGACAGTGAAGAATCGATTGCACATCGACCTACAAATCGACGACCTCACTGTTGGGACGTCATTGATCATCGAGCTCGGCGGCAGGGTGATCGCCACGTTCGACGATCACATGCTTCTCGCCGACCCGGAAGGCAACGAGTTCTGTCTAACCCGATGAACGTCGGCTACCGACGATCGAAGCCTCGCCACCATGGCCGACTTGGCCAGATTCCGCGTCGTAGCACGGACCGCTGCCGGCACAGGTGCGGGCCACACCCGTTGAGGGCGCAGACATCCAGCCTCCGGCTGATCCCGCTCAGCGGGCCCTGCGGGATGTCGCGTGGCGCCGAACCTTCGCTAGCCTGTCCTTGCATCACCGCAAAGGAGCGTGCCATGGCCTCCCGCCTCAATCCCTACCTGACGTTCAACGGCGATGCACGCCAGGCCATGGAGGCTTATCAGCGCATCTTCGGCGGCGATCTCACACTCAGCACGTTCAGCGAGTTCGGCGCGCCCGACCCCGCCATCGCGGACCAAATCATGCACGGCCAGCTGGAGACCGAGGCCGGATACACCCTGATGGGGGCCGACAACCCGCCCGGTGCCGAGTTCAGCCCCGGCAACACCATCACGATCAGCCTGAGCGGCGACGATGCCGCGCAGCTACACCGCTATTGGGACGCCTTGACCGAGGACGGCACCGTGACGGTGCCCTTGGAGAAGCAGATGTGGGGCGACGAGTTCGGCCAGTGCGTCGACCGGTTCGGCGTCGGCTGGCTGATCAATATCGGCCAGCCGCCCTCCTAGGCCCGGGATATGAGCCGAATCATCCGCCGGCTTGCAGACACGCCTGCCGATGCAACAGACATCGAGATCGAGGTCACATCGATCACGACCCGCGGCGATGAGCCAACGATTCTCACCCTGAATCGCCCCGCCGGCAGGTTCGCACTCCGCGTCGAGATGAAAGATGCCTAGCGTTGTACGGCACGAAGTCCTTGGCCCGCCCCGCTGAGCGGTCCGCCTACGGGCAGTTGTGGTGGGTCATGTGGCGTGGGTGATGCGTTCAACGGCCTCGAGGAGTATCACTTCAGGTGTTCGGCCCTTCTTACCCGTAGCCGGTGAGCCACCGCTGCACTGTGTCGCGATCGTCACTACGCAGTTCTGCGGCCGGGCGGGTCTCTGAGCCGATCGCCGACTGCGCTGTTACCGGGCGCCGTAAGGGGACCCGCCAGCGGTCAGATGTCGGCGTGCCGTGCAGGGGTGGCGTAGTTCTCAACACGACGCGACACGAGCGTTCGATCGGTCGCGAGCGGACCGACAATGGGGGCACGGACCCCTCCCTGGTCGAGGCACGTTCTCGACCTATGCGACGCGGCGGGTTTTGGAACTGCTTTAGTATTCTGGTCGGGTTGCTGGGAGCGGCACCTCCGAGAACGGGACGCCGACCCGGGCTGGGGCGCTGAACATCACCGAGGGGACCGAGGTCCCCATCCCGTCCCTCCGATACCTGTGTGATCCCTGTGTGATCCCTGGCGCCGTGAGTAGTTTCTGTACTCGTTCAAGCGCCAGGTCCCACAGTTCCAGCTACACCTCAGCTCAGAGGCTGGCGACATTCATGATGCGTGTCGACCTGTCGATGACGGGCTAGGCGTCGGTTCCCGTTTCATCGAGCGTTACACCTGCGTGAAGTTTCTGACGAAGTCGCTGTGTCGTGGTGTCGTTGAGTTTCTCCAAGAGGATCAAGGCGCGCCTCCACGCAATGCGGGCGAGGTCTAAGTTACCGCAGGCTTGGTGGCTGTCACCAAGGGTGTCGAGTGCGGCGGCCTCGTCGTGGATGTCGCCGAGATCCCGGTAGAGCTCAACGGCATTCTGGTAGCAGATGATTGCCTGTTCATAGTTCGCGAGCCCCTGGTATGCGAAGCCTAAGTGGTCCCAGGTGTGGGCTTCTCCATCCCGATCTTCCAGTACCTGGTGAGTGGCGAGTGCTTGCTCACAGAAGGTGATGGCTGCTTGGTGGCGGCCGAGCTGCGCGGAAGCCCATCCGATATCGTTGAGTGCGCAGGCGCGCCCGGATTGGTGTCCGCAGGCCGAGTAGAGTTCCAGCGCTCGTGTTGCGTTATCTAGCGCTCCTCGATGGTCTCGCTGCCGGTCGCGCAGCCAGCTGAAATCGATGTAGCAGCGGGCTTGACCAATTTGGTCGTCTTCTTGGCGGAACAACTCGAGCGCGGACCGAAGATGGTTTTCGGCCGAATCCACATCATCGAGGTAAGTGTAGGCAGTGGCGAGGTATCGCTGCGCGTGCGCTTCTCGAGACGGGTCGTGTAAGCGCCGGGCGGCAGCGAGCGCAGTGCGTGACACTGCCGCCAAGTCATGCCGGAGCCCTTGTCGTGTCAGAAAGTCTGCTAAGTTGCGAGCCAGTTGGTAGGCGTGCAGATCAAATCCGGCCGCTGCGGCGCGCTCGATCATTGCGAGTAGCCCCGCGCGTTCCGCACTGAGCCACGCTAGTGCTTCTCTCCGGTCGGCCACTGGCTGGGTTATGACTCCTACCGCCGACGCCGATGCCGTCACCCGGTCGCTGGATGGTCTCAGCAGCTGTGTCGCAGAAGAAACGGTCTGGTCATAATGATCGAGGAACCTGCGGAAGGCCGCGTGTCGGTCCTCATCGGAATCCACGCACCGAGCTTGCTCGCGTGCATACGAGTGCACCACGTCGTGTAAGCGATATCGCGCTGGCATCTGCGCGATGACTAGGTTTGAGTCTATCAACTCGTTCAGCGGTGGGCGCACCTGGTCAATGGGCCAACCGGTCAGACTTGCCGCGGCTGTCATCGAGATGTCTGACTCGCGGTGGTGTTGACCGAGTCGCCGAAAGAGCTCCGCGGCCGGAGCGCTGAGAGCGTCATACGACCAAGACAGGACTGATCGCACGTTGGTTGTTGGATCCATGCCCGCCAGGACGTCTAGACGGGCGGATTCGTCTCGGAGCTCGTCGGCCACGGCGGCCAGCGGTATCCGCGGCGAAGTGGCGGAACGGGCTGCTGCGACAGCGAGGGCGAGCGGGAGACGGCCGCATGCCTCGGTGATGTACTCGACCGCCTCCGGTTCGGCGTCGGTCCTCGGTAGGCCGAGACGGCGAATGAGCATCGCCCGGGCTTCGGGGGGCGTCAACACCGAAAGGGAGATATGCTCGGCGCCTTCGGTGGCGACCAGCCCGGAGAGTTGGTCGCGACTCGTGACGATCACTGCGCAGCCCGGGGAGCCCGGTAGCAAAGGTCGGACTTGTGCAGCGTTACGAGCATTATCAAGGACCAGGAGCACTCGCTTCTCGGCAAGCACACTTCGGTACAGGCCGGACAACGGGTCAAGGTTCAGTGGTATGCGCTCGCCAGGAAGTCCAAAAGCCTCGAGAATGACGCGGAGCCCTTCGGCCGGCGACATTGCAGTGCCCTCTGGGTCGAACCCGCGAAGATCCACGAACAACTGCCCATCCGGAAATCTGGCAGAGTTTTCCCGGGCCCATAGGAGGGCCAGGGCGGTCTTCCCCACTCCTGCCATACCTGACAGGACGCAGAGAACGCCCGCAGCGGGCTGCGAGTCATCGCCTGGCAGGAGGGCCTCAAGGCGCGCACGCTCGATGGCTCTGCCAATGAAGGAGCGTGGCGGCATCGGCAGCTGACGTGGAACCAGCGCATCAGCCTTATCCGAGTACTCCGAGCGTTCATCCATCGCGGCGGATGTGGCCGTATCGAGCGAGCGCTCCTGACCTAGGATCGCGCGCTCCAGGTGACGCAATTCAGCACTGGGATCGAGTCCGAGCTCTTCGGCCAAGATGGTGCGCAGCTCCTGATAGGCGGCGAGTGCGTCCGCCTGTCTTCCACACCGATATAGCGCCAGCATCCGCTGACCCCAAAGCCGCTCGCGCAGAGGGTGACGGCGACACAGGTTCTCGAGTTCCGCCACCAACTCGGCATGTCGGCCGTCCGCGAGCTGAGCGTCGATCCGGGCCTCAAGGGTGGCTAGTCTGCGCTCCGCCAGCCGAGCCGCCTCTCCCATCAGCCGTTCAGTCCCCGATTCGGCGAGCCGCTCGCCATGCCAGAGCGCCAACGCCTGTTCCAGCGTCGCCGACGCATCCATAGCTGCGCCCGCAGCCAGCTGCGCCCGCCCCTGGCCCGCCAACTCTTCAAAGCGATCCGCATCAACGACCGCCAGATCGGCAACTAGCACGTACCCCGGCGACTGGGTTCGGATCACCTCCGCACACCCAGCCTCAGCGAACGTCTTGCGCAGTCGGGAAACCAAGACACGTACCGACGCCGCAGCCGACTCCGGCGGATCCTCGCCCCACACCACGTCGACCAACTCGTCGATGGCCACCACGCGTCCCGTGTTCAACGCGAGCAGCACCAGGAGCACCCGCTCCTTCGGTGCGCCCAGAGAGATTACCGAACCCGCATGCCACACCTCGAGAGGGCCGAGCAGACAGATGTCCACCCGCACATTAGCAACGGTACCGCGTCGCCCGATTCCGGCGCTAGCAGGACGCAACCGTCGCGCAACGCCAACGCAAACCGCCTAGGAGACAGTTGGTTCCAGATCGACACGACAGCCCCAAACGGGACGCAGCAAAAGATCACAGCAGAGGGAACCTCTGATCCGCATCTTGGAAAGGCTCAAAGAGGACATTTGACATTACCGAAATATGGAGGAGTCCCAAATGTTCACCGCAGAAACCGATGCAACAAACATCACTGTCGGAGACCGGTTGAACCTAGCTGGCTCGTCATTCAGTGTACTCGACGTGTGTGCGGAGAATGATACCTCGATGTGGTCTTCGCCGGAAGGCGGACGATCATGACGGTGATCGCGCTGCAGCCGTTGCTTCGGCTGCTGATCGTAGTGGTGTTGCTGCTCCTCACTGGGCCGCTGCACGCTTGCGAGTCGCTTGTGTCAGCAGCGAGTTCGTCTGACGTGGGACGGCGACCGCCCGGTTTCAACGAGGTGTATCCCTACACCGACGGCATCGAGGTCGAGGTCACCCAGGTGTGGACCGGGCGCCGCCTCGGGGTTCCGGTGGTCGAGCTGACCGTCACCGTCCGGAACAACTCGGAGCATGCCTTTGAAGCCTGGATCAGTGGTGACTTGCGGTACGGTCGCTACCGGCTTCCGGCGGTGCGGTACCTGACCCCGCCGGGACCCGACGACAATGGCAGCGTGCAGATGATCGCGATCGGTTGGTCCTCCGATCCGTACCAGCTCTCGTTCGCCCTCCCGGTCGGCAGCGGTGACGACGTGGTCTTCACTCTTGCGATCGACGCAGGCGCGCATGACCCGGCAGTCTTCGTGGGACGACTGTGATCATGAAGCCGGCATCGTCTCGGGCATCGACTGGTCGCGAGCGTCGACCCATCTGCCTCCATGCGGCGGAGCTTGGGGCTTGACGCGCGCGCCGGGTGTTGCTGGTCTGGTGGGGTGCGTTGGATCAGTGCGTTCACCGGCCGTGCGGGCGAGCTGGGTCTGCTGGGTGAGGGCGTTCGCAGCGGATCGACGACTTTGGTGGTCGGCGATGCCGGTATCGGCAAGACCCGGCTGGCCGCGGAATGTGCCGCCGAGTTCGACGCTATTGGTTGGCTGGCGGTGTCGGCGTCGTGTCTGCCGTTAACCGAGCAGCTGCCCTTGTTACCAGTGGTGGACGGCTTGCGGCAGCTGCATCTCGTCGAGGGCGGCGCCCTGCTGCGGGACTGCCTGAAGGCCTGTCCGCAATACGTTCGAGACGACGTCGCCCGATTGGTGCCGGAACTAGCGTCGCCATTGCCGGGAGCTG
>DATDAP010000007.1:0-19144 GCA_036525335.1 Microlunatus sp.
TCCAGGGGGGCGATGCCGTTCATCTGCGATCCATTCCGGCCACCTGCTGGGCGGCCTTCTCGATGTCGTCCTCGCCCAGCAGCACGTGCCGGGCGGCGGTTCCCAACGGTACGAAAGAATTCAGGCTCGACACTCGGCGGACCGGTCCGGCAAAACCGTGCTCGACCAGCCCGGTGACGATGCCCTCACCGATCCCGCCATCATGCCGGGTCTCGTCGACCACCAGCACCCGGCCGGCCAGCTGGGCCTCGGCCAGGACGTCCTCGATCGGCAGCGGCGCGAGCCAGCGCAGGTCGCAGACCCGGGCCGTGATGCCTTGGTGCCGGAGTCGCTCGGCCACCCGCAGGCTCATCGGGACCCCGTTGCCGAAGCTGATCATGGTCAGGTCAGCGGCCCGCGGACCGTGAGTACGGGCGCGGCCGATGGGCGCGTGGTCACCGTGGTCGACGGTCAGCCAGCCCTCGTCGCCGGGGGCGTGCAGATCTCGGGAGTGGTAGAGGGCGATCGGCTCCAGCAACACCGAGACGGTGCCGTCGGTGGCGGCTGCGGCGACGCAGGTGCGCAGCAGGGCGGCGGCGTCGTCCCCGCGGCTCGGGCAGGCCACCACCAGTCCGGGGATGTCGCGCAGCACGCCGACCGCGTTGTCGTTGTGGAAATGGCCACCGAATCCCTTCTGGTAGGCCAGTCCCGCGATCCGCACCACGAGTGGATTCCGGTAGCGGCCCAGGGAGAAGAACGACAGTGAGGCCGCCTCGCCGCGCAGCTGGTCCTCGGCGTTGTGCAGATAGGCCAGGTACTGGATCTCCGGAATCGGTAGCAGACCGGCCAGCCCGGCACCGAGCGCCAGTCCGAGGATCGACTGCTCATCCAGGAGGGTGTCGAACACCCGCGCTCCACCGAAGCGGCGGGCGAGCCCGCGGGTGACGCCGTACACGCCGCCCTTTCCAGCGACGTCCTCGCCGAAGATCGCCACCCGGCGGTCCGCCTCGAGCAGCTCGGCCAGCGTCGCGTTGATCGACTCGGCCAGAGTGCGACGGGGCCGATCTTCCCCGGCCGGAGTCAGCCGCGCCACCTCGCGCGCGACTGCCGCGGGCCGCCGTGGGGAGAGGGGCGCCATCACCTCGGGGGCCGACCGCAGCAGCTGTGCACCGGCCAGGTCGGCAACCGTGGTCTCGACCTCGTCCCGCACGGCGTCCACCCGGGCGAGCAGGTCGGTCACGGTCGCCCCGTGCCGCCGCAGGGCACGGGCGGTACCCAGGATCGGATCGGCCGCCAGCTCGGCCTCCACCGCCGAGGGCGTGCGATAGGAGATCTCGACGTCGCTGCCGGCGTGGCCGAGATAGCGCACTGTGCGCAGGTGCAGGAAGACGGGCGTCCGCCGCTCGCGCGCCACCGCGACGGCTCGCTCGATCGAGCCATGAGCCGACTCCGGGTCGGCCCCGTCCACCGCCAGGTAGGGCAGGCCGGGGCGGGAGCCGTACGCGTGCTCGATCCAGCCGGCCGGAGTCGGCACGGAGATGCCCAGACCGTTGTCCTCACAGAGGAACAGCAGGGGGACCGGCAGCCCACGGAAAGACGCGTTGAGCGCGCTGTTGATCGCTCCCGTCGCGGTGGAGTGGTTCGCCGAGGCATCGCCGAACGAGCACACCACCACGCTGTCGGGTGGCCACTCCGACGCGATCCCCAGCCGGTGCGCCCGGGACAGGGACAGGGCCAGCCCGACCGCCCGGGGGAGGTGTGAGGCGATGGTCGACGTCTGGGGGATGATCGCCAGCTCACCGTGCCCGAACACCTTGTGCCGGCCACCGGCGATCGGCTCGTCCGCGGCCCCGAGCAGACCCTGGAGGACGTCGCGGACCGGCGTCGAGCCGGGGACCTGGGACGCCCGGGCGCAGAAGAAGCCGCCCGATCGGTAGTGCAGCAGGGCCGGGTCGGTCGGACGCAGGGCCAGCGCCACCAAGGCGTTTGCCTCGTGACCGGCCGAGGAGATGGTGTAGAAACCGCGCCCCTGTCGCTGGAGTCGGCGGGCCGCCAGATCGAGCTCGCGGCTCCGCAGCTGGGCCTCGTAGAGTCCCCACCACCACGCCGACTCCGAGTTGTCAGACGCCGTGGTCGCCCGGGCGACCGCCGGGTCTGACAACTCGGAGAGCCCGGCGCGCAGCTGCGCGTCGAGCGCCTCGTCGGGGGTGGTAGCCATCAGTGCTTGTCGGGGAGGGTCATCAGGGGCAGGAGATCAGCCGTCGAGCCGGAAGCCCAGCTCCGGTACGAGCTCGACCACGTCCATCTGCGCCTTCTGCAGCCGACCCGAGAAGTCCCAGTTGACCGACTGCCAGCGGGTGACCTGGTCGAGCACCCAGATGCCGGACTGCCGCGACCCGTTGCCGGACTTCCCGTTGCCGCCGAACGGCAGGTGCGCCTCGGCGCCGGAGGTCGAGTTGTTGATCGACACCATGCCGGCACCGATGCCGTCCCGGAAGGCGAACGCCTCCTGCGGGTCGGTGGTGTAGATCGCCGACGACAGTCCGTACCCGGGGGCGTTGGCCAGCTCGATCGCCTCGGCCAGCGACCGGTACGTGGTCACGCCGACGATCGGTCCGAAGGTCTCCTCCTCGAACAGCTGGTCACCCCGACGGACGCCGTCGACCACCACGGGGTGGTAGAACAACCCGTCACCCACCTCGCCGACGAAACCGTGCCGCGGATTGTCCGTGCTGATCCGGCCGACCGCGGCCTGCGGACGGTGGTGGGGCTGGATCCAGTCCAGGTACTCCTCGTACCTGTCGGCGAACTTCGCGTCCAGCATCGGGCCCATCAGCACGTCCTGGGTCGGATCGCCGACCCGGGCCGCCGAGACGGCCGCGTTGAACCGGCTCAGGAACTCGTCGTGCACGTTGGCATGCACGATCACCGTGCCCAGGCTGGTGCAGCGCTGGCCGCCGGTGCCGAAGCCGGAGAACAGCGCTCCCTCCACGGCGAGGTCGAGATCGGCGCTCGGGGTCACCACGAGTGGGTTCTTGCCGCCCAGCTCCAGGCACGCGGTCTGCAGATGCCGCCCGGTCAGGGCGCCGATCTCGCGACCGACCGCCGAGGAGCCGGTGAAGCCGACCTTGTCGATGAAGCCGGCCTCGAGGGCGGCGTCCAGCCCGGCGAAGGTCGCCGCGCCATCGGCGTGCACGATGTTCAGCACCCCGTCCGGCAGGCCGCCGCCGCGGACGAACAGATCGTGGAAGGCAGCGGCACTGGCCGCGGCGTACTCGGCCGGCTTCCAGACCACGGTGTTCCCGGCCAACAGGGCGGGCACGATGTACCAGGACGGCACGGCCACCGGGAAGTTGCCGGCCGTGATGATCGCCAGCGTGCCGACCGGCCTGCGGAAGGTGAACAGCTGCTTGTCCGGCATCTCGCTGGGCACGGTCTGCCCGTACAGGCGCCGACCCTCGCCCAGGAAGAAGTCGCAGGTGTCGACGATCTCGCGGACCTCGCCGAGAGCCTCCGCGTACGGTTTGCCGATCTCCGCGGTGACGATCCGGGCGAGCGACTCTGCGTTGGCCTCGATCAGTCGACCGATGTGGGCGATGGCGCGGCCCCGTACCGGGGCGGGGACGGCGGCCCAGCTGGCCTGCGCCTTCTTGGCCGACTCGGCGGCGCCGACGAAGACCGACGTGTCGGCCAGGCTGACCTCGGCCACGACCTCGCTGGGGCGCGTCGGGTTGGTGCTGCTGATCGTCGTCGAGCCGGTGACCGGCTGACCGCCGACGACGGAGGTGACCGTACGGATGGTGCTCACTTGCTGCTCTCCTCCAGGTGGTGCTGGCTCGGCTGATCCAGGCTCTGCTGATCCAGACTCTGCTGACTCAAGATGCGACTCACCGCGCGCGCCGCGGCGGACACGGCCTCATCGATCTCATCGTTGCTCACCGACAGCGCCGGACGGAAGCGGATCGACCGCTCGCCGCAGGGCAGCACGATGACGTGCTCGCGATCATGCAGGTCGGCGACCACGCGGTCACGGACGGTGCGGTCGGTCAGATCGATGGCCAGGAACAGCCCGCGGCCGCGAGCATTGGCGACGTGGTCGGGATGGGCGGCGACGATGGACTCCAGGCCGGTCAGGAAGTGCGCGCCCTTGACCGCTGCCGCCTCGATCAGACCCTGGGTCTCGATGATCTCGATGATCCGACGGGACCGGACCATGTCCACCAGACCGCCGCCCCAGGTGGAGTTGATGCGGCCCGAGACGGCGAACACGTTGTCGGCCACCTCGTCGACCCGGCCGCCGGCCATCACGCCACCGAGCTGGGCCTTCTTGGAGAAGGCGACGATGTCGGGCCGCACCCCCATCTGCTGGTACGCCCACGCGGTGCCGGTGGTACCCATCCCGGTCTGCACCTCGTCGAAGATCATCAGCGCATCGTGATCATGGACGAGCTGAGCCATCCGGCGGAAGAACTCGGGCCGGATGTGGTTGTCGCCACCTTCGCCCTGGATCGGCTCGGCGATGAACGCCGCGATGTCGTGGGGGTGGGCCTCGAACGCCGCTTTCGCTTGTGCGTAAGCACGATCCTCGGCCGCCTCGATCTCGGCCAGGTGCTCGTCGATCGGGAAGGTGATCGCCGGTACGTCGATCCGCGGCCAGTCGAACTTCGGGAACCGGGCCGTCTTGATCGGCTCGGTGTTGGTCAGGGACATGGTGTAGCCGCTGCGACCGTGGAACGCCCGGGTCAGGTGCATGATCTTGGTCCCGAGCTCGGGCGAGCGGCCGGCGGCTTCGTTCTGTCGGCTCTTCCAGTCGAAGGCGATCTTGAGCGCGTTCTCCACCGCCAGCGCCCCGCCCTCGACGAAGAACAGGTGCGGAAGCGCCGGGTCGCCGACGACCCGGGTGAACGTCTCGACGAACTCCGCGTACTCGGTCGTGTACATGTCCGGGTTCGCCGGCTTGTTCACCGCGACCTGGGCCAGCTCGGCCATGAACGCGGGATCGTCGACGATGCCGGCCGGGTTCAGCCCGAGCGGGGCCGAGGCGAAGAAGGTGTACATGTCCAGGTAGCGCAGCCCGGAGCGGGCGTCGACGATCCGTGATCCGCGGCTGGCCTGCAGGTCCAGCACCAGCTTCATGCCGTCGGTCAGCACATGGGCCGCCAATGACTCGTGGACCTCGTCGGGACTGATCTGTACGCGTTCGGCCATCGGGCACCTCCTCGTCGGGGGCGGGCGACGGTGCCCACCTCAAGAACTTCGATGCCGAAGATCGTAGCGTTCAACTGCTGGGTAGCGCGAATATTCGCGGTGAACGCGCGGAGATGGGTCAAGGTCTCTCGCCGCGAGCCGCCTTGCCGACGATCGCCGCGATCCGTTTGGCCTTGGTCTCCGGCAGCTTGGCCAGGGCGATCATCGCGAGTGCGTTCTTGCGCGCACTGGGCGGGAAGGAGTTCCAGGCGGCCCGGGCGGCCGGCAGCGCATCCAGAGCCACGGTCAGCGCGGGCGCCTCGATCAGGTTCTCCGCGTCGTCGAACAGGTTCCACGTCCCCGACAGCTTGGCCGCCTCGATGACGGCCCGGCCCGCCGGCTGGATCCGCCCGGTCGGCTCGAGCTCGGCGACCCGGACCTGGTTGGTCCGTGACCAGCCGCTGCGTGGGTTGCGCCGGGCCCAACGCTGGAGATTGCGGGCATCGTCCAAGGTCTTCACCTGCCCGTCGATCCAGCCCCAGCAGAGGGCCTCGCGCACGGATTCTTCGTATGTCAGGTCGCTGCCCGGGGGGCGCTTGCGTGGCGTCACCAACCAGATGCCGGGGATGTCGGCGTGGTGCTCGGCGAGCCAGTTGTGCCAGTCGGCGATGGAGGTCGGCTCGAACCGATCGGACTCGGGTGGAAGCGGGATGGCCACGGGTCTCCTCTGTCAAGTCTTGGGGGCGACGCTACTGGTGAGGGCTGACAGTTCTTCCCGTGCTCGTCATGGGGTCACAACCCGAGCGAGGACGACATCTCGCCGCGCAGGTCGGCCAGCACGCCGCGGGCTCGCCGCCGGTCGGTCGCCAGGTCCACGGCTTCCGCCAGCGGGACTCGCGCTTCGAGGTAGCACTTCAGCTTGGGTTCGGTGCCGGACGGTCGGACCACCACCGTGACCCGCTCGCCCGCCAGCAGCACACCATCGGTGGATGGCAGCTCGTCGGTGCCGGCGGCGAGGTCGATCACCTGGACGGGCCGGCCCAGCAGCGTGGTCGGCGGCTGCGTCCGGAGTCGGACCATGGCGGCGTCGATCAGCGTCACGTCGTCGACCCGTACCGACAGCTGGTCGGTCTCGTACACCCCGTAGGTGGTGGCGATCTGGTCCAGGCGGTCGGCCACCGTGCGTCCGTCGGCCTTCAGCCCGGCCGCCACGGTCAGGACCCGGATCAGGGCCGAGATGCCGTCCTTGTCGGGTACGGCCTGCGGATCCACGCAGTAGCCGATCGCCTCCTCGTAGCCGAAGGCGAGCCCGGGGACCCGACCGATCCACTTGAACCCGGTCAGCGTGGCCGTGAACGGCTGGCCGTGGGCGGCGGCCATCGCTGCCAGCAATGAGCTGGAGACGATCGAGCAGGCGTAGGTGCCGTTGACCCCGCGGCGCAGGGCGTCGTCGCCGAGCAGTGCCCCGAGCTCGTCCCCGCGCAGCATCCGCCAGGTGCCGTCGATCGGCGCGGCGATGGCGCAGCGGTCGGCGTCGGGGTCGTTCGCCACGACCAGGTCGGCGCCGGTCCGCAGGGCCAGGGCCAGGGCCAGATCGATGGCCCCCGGCTCTTCCGGGTTGGGGAAGCCGACGGTGGGGAAGTCTGGATCGGGCTCGGACTGCTCGGTCACCACCTCGGCACCGGTGAAGCCGGCGCGGGCCACGGCCTCGGCGACCACCCGTCCACCGACGCCGTGCATCGGCGTGTAGACCCAGCGGAGATCGCGCGGGGCGCCGGCGGGGACCAGGGAGGTGACCCGGGTGAGGTAGGCCTCCACCAGCTCGTCCCCGAGCTCGACGTAGTCGTCACTGCGCGGTACGTCGGACAGGTCGCGATGGGTGATCTCCTCGATCCGGTCGGCGATCTCACCGTCGGCCGGTGGCACGATCTGGGAGCCGTCGCCCAGGTACACCTTGTAGCCGTTGTCCTGCGGCGGATTGTGCGAGGCCGTGACGACAACGCCGGCCACGCAGCCGAAGTGCCCGATGCCGAACGCGATCACCGGAGTGGGGGTCGGCACCGGCACCAGCAGGGCCCGGAATCCGGCAGCCGCGAAGATCTCGGCGGAGTCGCGGGCGAACACGTCGGACTTGTGCCGGGCGTCGTGGCCGATGATCACCGAGCCACCGGCCAGCCCCTGGTCCAGCAGGTACGCGGCCAGAGCGGCCGCGGCCTGACCGACGACCACCCGGTTCATCCGGTTCGGGCCGGCCCCGATCGCTCCGCGCAACCCCGCGGTGCCGAACTGCAGACGGCCGTGGAAGGCGTCGGTGAGCTCGTCGAGCGACTCGCTGGATCCCGCCGCGATCTGGTCCAGCAGACTGGCCAGCTCGCCGCGGGTGTCCGGATCGGGGTCCTGGGTGGACCAGCCGGCGACCGCGTCGGCCAGCTCGCGGGGAAGCTCACTCACAGGCGCGCCACCAGGCCGGCGAGCAGGGCCCGGAGCTTCGGCGCAGCCAGCTGACCGGCCTCGATCACCTCGCCGTGACTGAGCGAGGTGGGGGAGATGCCCGCAGCCAGGTTCGTCACCAGGGAGATGCCCAGCACCTCCAAGCCGGCCTCGCGGGCGGCGACCGTCTCCAGGGTGGTGGACATCCCCACCAGATCACCACCGAGGATGCCCGCCATCCGGACCTCGGCGGGCGTCTCGTACGCGGGCCCGCGGAACTGGACGTAGACCCCCTCAGGCAGGTCCGGGTCCACCTCCCGGGCGAGATCGCGGAGGCGCTGTGAGTAGGCCTCGGTCAGGTCGATGAACGTCGCCCCGCGCAGGGGACTCGCACCGGTCAGGTTGATGTGGTCCCGGATCAACACCGGGGTCCCGGGGGTCCAGGCCCGGTTGAGCCCTCCGCATCCGTTGGTCAGCACGATCAGCTCGGCACCGGCCGCCGCGGACGTCCTGACCCCGTGCACCACGGCGTCGACCCCACGACCCTCGTAGAAGTGGGTCCGGCCGGTGAAGATCCCGGCGATCTTGCCGGTCGGAGTCCGTACGACGCGCAGGGCACCTCCGTGACCCGCCACCGACGGTGCAGTGAACCCCGGCAGCTCCGCCAGGGCCAGCTCGCCGACCGTCTCGCCCAGGCCGTCGGCGGCGGCGGACCAGCCGGAGCCGAGCACCATCGCCAGATCCAGTCGGCTCAGTGTCAGTCGTTCCAGCAGCACCTGCGCGGCGTCGGTGGCGGTCGCCTTCGGATCCGGGTCGGACGGCATCCCCGCACTCTAGCCAGCCTGGGTCGCCTACGGCTCGCGCCGGCGTGTCACCGGCCGCTGTGCCGTCACCATCCGCTGGCGCAGGAGCGCGAGCGCAGCTCGGTCACGTAGTCGGCCGGGGCACCCGCCACCTCGGCGGCGTCGGCCAGGATCCCGAGGGTCCGGGCACTGGGGAGGCCGCCCTCGAAGTCGTTGAGCACGTAGACCCAGGCGGTGAGCTCGCCCTCCAGCGTCGCCACCCGGACCCGGACCTTGCGATAGAGACCGGAGTCGGCGCTCTCCCAGCTGTCCAGGGTCGTCTCGTCCGCGTCGGTGACGTCGTAGAGCGCGACGTAGACCTGGGACTCGGGATCCTCGACCAGGGTGGGCAGCGACCCGTCCCAGCCGTCGCCCCCGAACGTCAGCCGCCAGCCGGTCAACCAGCCCGTGCTGCGCAACGGCGAGTGCGGACAGCGCGACGTCATCTGGGTGGGATCGAGATTGCTCCCGTACGCGGCGTACTGCACGTCGAGGAGGTTACCGAACCCCACGACGCTGAGCGCGGAGCGTGAGTGTCCTCGTGGAACAATGCGCGCGTGACCCGTGTAGTCATCATCGGCGGCGGCCCCGGCGGATATGAAGCGGCGCTCGTCGCCAGCCAACTCGGGGGAGAGGTGACGCTGGTCGACACCGATGGTCTGGGTGGCTCGGCCGTGCTCACCGACTGCGTGCCCTCCAAGACCCTGATCGCCACCGCGGAGGTGATGACCGGGGTGGCGGAGTCGACCGAGCTCGGCATCCGGTTCGGCGGCAAGGACGCGCTGGATGCCGAGACCGTGGTGCACGTGGACCTGGCGGCGGTGAACCAGCGCGTGCTCGAGCTGGCGGAGCGGCAGTCCGGCGACATCACCCGACGGTTGACCGACCAGGGCGTCACCATCCTGCGGGGCCGTGGTCGCCTCGACGGCAAGGAGCGGGTGATCGCCGAGACCGCCGACGGCGAGGTCGCGCTGGACGCGGACGTGATCTTGATCGCCACCGGGGCCCACCCGCGGGTGCTGCCCGACGCCGTGCCCGATGGCGAGCGGATCCTGACCTGGACCCAGGTCTACGCGCTCGACGAGCTGCCCGAGAAGCTGATCGTGGTCGGCTCCGGCGTCACCGGCGCCGAGTTCGCCAGTGCGTACGACGCCTTGGGCGCCGAGGTCGTCCTCGTCTCCTCACGCGACCGGGTGCTGCCGGGAGAGGACGCCGACGCGGCCCAGGTGCTCGAGGACGTCTTCGAGCGTCGAGGTCTGACTGTGCTGTCGAAGTGCCGGGCAGAGTCGGTGACCCGGGACGGCGACCGGGTGATCGTCCGGCTCAACGACGGCCGCGAGATCATCGGCTCGCACTGCCTGCTGGCGGTCGGTTCGATCCCTAACACCGCGGAGATGGGACTGGTCGAGGCCGGGGTCACCCTCGACCGCGGTGGTTTCATCACCGCCGACAAGGTGTCACGGACCTCGGCCCGGGGCGTCTACGCGGCGGGTGACTGCACCGGGGTGCTGATGCTGGCGTCGGTGGCCGCCATGCAGGGGCGGATCGCCATGTGGCACGCCCTCGGGGACGCGGTCGCTCCGCTGGATCTCAAGATCGTCTCCAGCAACGTCTTCACCGCCCCGGAGATCGCCACCGTGGGCATGAGCCAGGCGCTGGCCGACGTGGCCATACCGAAGGTCGCCACCGTCAAGCTGGCGCTGCAGGGCAACGCCCGAGCCAAGATGCAGGGTCTGCGCGAGGGGTTCGTCAAGGTGTTCTGCCTGCCAGTGACCGGGATCGTGGTCGGCGGCGTCGTCGTCGCCCCGCGCGCCAGCGAGCTGATCTACCCCTTGGCGATCGCCGTCTCACAGCGGCTCACGGTGGATCAGGTGGCCGGCTCGTTCACGGTCTATCCGTCCGTCTCGGGCTCTCTGGCCGAGGCGGCCCGTCAGCTCCACCTGCACGGCAACGACCTCGTACCCAAGGAGTGAGATGGGATTCATCACCGTCGGCCAGGAGAACAGCGCCGACATCGACCTCGCCTACAACGACCAGGGCAGCGGCCAGCCGGTCGTCCTGATCCACGGCTTCCCGCTGAACGGGGCGTCCTGGGAGAAGCAGACGCACGCGCTGCTGGAGGCCGGCTACCGGGTGATCACCTACGACCGCCGCGGGTTCGGCAGCTCCTCGCAGCCATCGGTGGGCTACGACTACGACACGTTCGCGGCGGACCTGGCCACCGTCCTCGACGTCCTCGACCTGACCGACGTGGTGCTGGTCGGCTTCTCGATGGGCACCGGCGAGGTGGCCCGCTACCTGTCCCGCTACGGCAGTGACCGGATCGCCAAGGCCGCCTTCCTCGCCTCCTTGGAGCCGTACCTGCTGATCACCGACGAGCACCCCGACGGCGCGGGCCCGCCCGAGTTCTTCCAGGGCATCTCCGACGACGTCACGAAGGACCGCTACGCCTACTTCACCGGGTTCTTCTCCGACTTCTACAACCTGGACGAGAACCTGGGCAGCCGGATCAGCGAGGAGGCGCTCCGCAACAGCTGGAACGTCGCCGCCAGCAGCGGCGCGTACGCCGCCGCGGCCGCCCCGCTGACCTGGCCGACCGACTTCCGTGCCGACATCGACGCGATCACCGTGCCGGTGCTGATCGTGCACGGCACCGCCGACAACATCCTGCCGATCGACAAGACGGGCCGGAAGTTCGCCGGGCTGCTGCCGGACGCCACCTACGCCGAGATCGAGGGCGCCCCGCACGGTCTGCTCTGGACCCATGCCGATGAGGTCAACGAGCACCTGCTCGGGTTCTTGGCGAACTAGCGGTCACGAACCCTCGCAGACAGCCAGGCGGGCGAGGTAGCGGGCAATTTCCATCCACGGATGACCTTGCGGAAGGTTGCGGGCCGGTTGGCGGGCAACATCCATCCATGGACCACATGTGCGGAAGGTTGCGGGCCGGTTGGCGGGCAACTTCCATCCACGGACGACATGTACGCGTTCTCGCGGACCGCGCGGCCGACAAATTCCGTCCATGGATGGAAATTGCGGACCACCCATCCCGAGCTGCGGACCGATCCCGAGGTGTGGACATCAGGGTGATCGGCCCGTCGCCCTTGTCCTCCTGAGCAGAATCAGGGTGTGAGCTCAGGGTGCAGGACGCACCCCTGAACTCACACGTTGTCGGCGACCGGACCTCGACGGGAGACCCATGGTGTGGCAGGCGAGCGCGATCGACCTCGCGCCGGTCTCGTGGGCCGAAGGTCCCGAGGCGATCACCGGTCTGGCCGAGCTGTTGCGTGACCGCACGTGGACCGCCCTCACCGGCGCAGGAGCATCCACGGACAGCGGCATCCCCGACTACCGGGGACCGACGTCGGTACGGGCCACGCCGATGCTGTACGCCGACTTCGTCCGCTCCACGTCCGCCCGGCAGCGCTACTGGGCGCGCTCCTACCTGGGTTGGACACGGATGGGCCACGCGCACCCCAACGACGGTCACCGGGCCCTGGTGGACCTGGAGTCCGCCGGACTGATGGGCGTCGTGACCCAGAACGTCGACGGTCTGCACAGCCGAGCCGGCTCCCGGACGGTGGTCAACCTGCACGGCGAGATCGCCTGGGTGGTCTGCCTGGACTGCGGGGACCGGACGCGGCGGGCCGACGTCCAGCGACGGTTGACCGACCTGAATCCGGGACTGGACGGGCAGCCGCCGGCCGAGCACGCCGAGCTGCGCCCCGATGGCGACGCGGTGGTGCAGGAGTGGCAGCACTTCGTCCTGGCCGACTGCTCGACCTGCGGTGGGCGACTCAAACCCGATGTCGTCTTCTTCGGTGAGTCGGTGCCCAAGGACCGGGTGCAGCTCGCCTACGACCTCGTCGACGCGGGCGAGGTGCTCGTCGTGCTCGGGTCATCGCTGACGGTCATGTCGGGGCTCCGCTTCGTCCGCCATCTGGCGAAGCGGGGCCGTGACGTGGTCATCGTGAACCGCGGCGTCACTCGCGGGGACCCCCTGGCCACGGTCAAGATCAATGGTGGCTGCGCGGAGACGCTGGTGCCGCTGGTCGATGCCCTACGCGACTGAGGACCGCGCGTGACTGAGGGGCTCAATCCCCGCCGAAGATGTCTCCGAACATGTCGCCCAGGCCCTCGCCCAAGCCGCCGATGCCCTCGCCGATCCCTTCACCGATGTCGCCGATACCCTCGCCGACACCGGCGAACATGTTGCCGCCGCCACCGAACAGGAAGCCGCCGATCAGGGCGCCGGTCAGCAGGTCGCTGCCGTTCCAGCGGCTGTAGTACCCCTGGGCCCACGGGGCGTACGCCTGTCCGCCCTGCCAGTAGGGCACCCGCTGGGCGCCGACCTGGACCGTACGGATGTAGGGGTCGGCCCCGGCCAGCACCCGCTCGGCGTCGGCCGGACAGGCCGGCACGGCCCGGGGTGCGCCGCCCGGCGGGGCCCAGTCGACGTCCTGCGACGAGGGTCCGTGGGCGGGGTTGAAGAAGCACGGCGGGCGCTTGGCCGGCAGCGGCTGGTTGTTCACCCGGGCCTTGACGCACGCGATCGCGTATCGCCCGTCCTCCAGGATCTCGGTGACGTGCTTGATCTCATCGGGCACCCGCACCTGGTCCAGCGACATCTTGGCGTTCTCGTAGGCGTCCAGGGCGCGCTGGTAGTCCTGCTGCATGGGCTCGTCGAGGGGATGACCGGCCACGTCGGTGTCCAGGCGCTGGAGCTCCTCGCCGAACTTGGTCACGTCCTCGTCGGCGGCCCGCTTCGAGGTGGACAGCTGGTTCTCGATCTCGGCCTGCTGCTCGTTCTCCCGCTGCTGGACCGCTTTGCGACGGTACAGCAGCGTGCCGCCGACCACGGCGGCGACGATGAGGAGGACCAGCACTTCAGTCATGGGCTCCAGTCTCTCCCGTCGGATCTGGACATCGGACCACGCCGGGCCTTTCTTACTCAGTTTTTGGGGCCTCGGTCGTCAGGCGTCGACGATCTTGCACACTACCGAGCCGCTGGTGACGGTGGCGGCCGCCTCGGCACTCAGGTCGGTGATGATGCCCGCACGATGCGCGTGCAACGGCTGTTCCATCTTCATCGCCTCCAGCACGACGACCACGTCCCCGGCCTCGACCGCATCGCCCTCGGCGACGGCGACCTTCACGATCGTGCCCTGCATGGGCGCCGTCAAGGCGTCCCCGGACGGCCCGGTGCGACCGGCCCCGCCGCCCTGGCGCCGGGTGGGCCTGCTGGTGGACGACCGGTCGACCCCGGTCCGACCCGTTCGGGCCAGACCGGCCGGCAGCACCACTTCGAGCCGCTTGCCATCGACCTCGACCACCACCCGGGTCCTCTCCTCGGGTGCTGCCGAGTCGGCGGCCGGGCCGTCGTGCGGGGGGATCTGGGCCGCGAACTCGGTCTCGATCCAGCGGGTGTGCACCCCGAAATGGCCGTCGGGTGCGGTGAAGGCGGGATCGTCGAGGACGGCTCGGTGGAACGGCACCACGGTCGGCATGCCCTCGACGACGAGCTCGCCCAGGGCCCGCCGGGCTCGTGAGATCGCGGCGTCCCGGTCGGCCCCGGTGACGATGATCTTGGCGATCAGGGAGTCGAAGGCTCCCGGTACGGTCATGCCGGCGCGATAGCCCTCGTCGACCCGCACCCCCGGGCCGGCCGGTGGTCGCCAGGTCGTCAGGGTGCCCGGGGCGGGCAGGAAGGTCCGGCCGGCGTCCTCGGCGTTGATCCGGAACTCGATCGAGTGACCGCGTCCCGGCGGATCGTCGTAACCGAGGGATTCACCCTCGGCGATCCGGAACATCTCCCGGACCAGGTCGAGACCGGAGACCTCCTCCGACACCGGGTGCTCCACCTGCAGTCGAGTGTTGACCTCCAAGAAGGAGATGGTGCCGTCCTGCCCGATCAGGAACTCACACGTCCCCGCCCCGACGTACCCGGCCTCGGTCAGGATCGCCTTGGAGGCGGCGTACAGGCGATCGATCTGCGGCGGTGACAGGAATGGTGCCGGCGCCTCCTCGACGAGCTTCTGATGCCGGCGTTGCAGCGAGCAGTCGCGGGTGGAGATCACCACCACGTGGCCGTGTGCGTCGGCCAGGCACTGGGTCTCCACGTGCCGGGGCCGGTCCAGGTAGCGCTCGACGAAGCACTCGCCGCGGCCGAAGGCGCTGACCGCCTCGCGAATGGCGGAGGCGAAGAGGTCGGGGATCTCCTCCAGCTCGCGGGCGACCTTGAGCCCGCGACCACCGCCCCCGTACGCCGCCTTGATCGCGATGGGCAGCCCGTGTTCGGTGGCGAACGCGATGACCTCGTCGGCGTCGGCCACCGGTCCAGGGGTGCCCGGGACGAGCGGAGCTCCCACCTTCTCGGCGATGTGACGCGCCTTCACCTTGTCACCGAGCGCCTCGATGGCCGCGGGCGGCGGTCCGATCCAGATCAGACCGGCGTCGATCACAGCCTGCGCGAAGGCCGCGTTCTCGGCCAGGAACCCGTAACCGGGATGGACCGCGTCCGCGCCGGATCGCTCGGCGACGGCCAGGATCTTGGCGATGTCGAGGTAGCTGTCACCGGGGGTTGCCCCGCCCAGCGCGTACGCCTCGTCGGCCAGCTGGACGAACAGCCCGTCTGCATCCGGGTCGGCGTAGACGGCGACGCTGTCGATGCCGGCATCCGCCGCTGCCCTGATCACTCGGACCGCGATCTCTCCCCGGTTGGCGACGAGCACCTTGGTGATGGGCCCCTGAGTGTCGGGCGCAGGGCTGATGGGCACGGGGGGAGCATAGTGCTCGGTCAGCCGGGCCCGAGTCGCCCCGAGGTGGCCTCCCGCGACGGGGCGAACCGGACCGTCCCGCCGGGCCGGAGCTGAGCCGCGTGGTCGGCGTCGCGGTCGGTCAGCACGGCGATCACCGGGTAGCCACCGGTGACCGGGTGGTCGGGTCCGAAGATCAGCGGATGCCCCGACGAGGGCACCTGGATGGCCCCGCGCACCATGGCCTCCGAGGGCAGCTCCTCGGTCCGGGATCGTTCGAGCTGTCCGCCGTCGAGTCGCACGGCGACTCGGTTGGAGTCAGTGGAGACCTCCCAATCAGTGGTCAGCAGCGTGTGCCAGGCGTCGTCGCCGAACCAGTCGCGGCGCGGCCCCGGCAGCACCCGCAGGGTCGTCCGCGGAATTACCGGGGGTGCCCAGTCGGTGCTCGGGAGTGGCCCGAGCGGCCGGCCGACCCCGAGCTCCTGGCCCGGCTGAAGCGGCTCCGGCCCGAGTCCGGACAGCACATCGGTGGAGCGACTACCCAGCGTCTGGTGGGCCCGAAAACCACCCCGGACGGCCAGGTAGGAGCGCAGACCCTGCGTCGGAGCCGTGATCGCCAGCGAGTCCCCGGGTCGGAGGGGGAGCGAGGAGTGCGAGCCCACCTTCCTGCCATTGACGACGACCTGGGTCGGGGCCCCGGTCACCGCGATCCAGTGCAGCGACCGTGAGGTCATCTCGAGGCCGCCGAGCAGGCACTCGATGGCGGCCGCACCCTCGGGGTTGCCGACCAGCCGGTTGGCCAGCCGGAGTGCCGTCCGGTCGGCCGCCCCCGACGGGGAGACACCGAGGAGGGCATGGCCGCCGCGGCCCAGATCCTGCAGCAGCGCCTGAGGTCCCGTACGGTCGACGACCAGCACGTCAGCGGCTCTCGTCGACGAACCGGACCGTCATGCCGGGCTGCAGCAGGGCCGGCGGGGTCCGATCCAGGTCCCAGAGGGCCCGGGTGGTGTGCCCGATCAGCTGCCAGCCCCCGGGTCCCCGGCTGGGGTAGATGCCCGACCAAACGTCGGCCAAGCCGACGGCTCCGGCGGGGACCGAGGTCCGCGGGTGGGTCCGTCGGGGCACTCGCAGGGTGTGGTTCTGGCCGTGCAGGTAACCGAAGCCGGGGGCGAAGCCGCAGAAGCCGACCGTCCAGGATTGTCCGGTGTGAGCCGCGATCACCTCGTCGGTGGTCAGGTCGAGGATCTCGGCCACCTCGGTCAGGTCCGCACCGTCGTAGTGGACGCCGATCTCCACCGCGGCGGTGTCTCGCCGGTCCGGGCTGATCGGCTCGAGGTCGAGCAGCTCGTGCTGACGCTTCCGGCTCAGCGGCTGCGCCGACCGCAGGAAGATCGTCCGTGCGCCAGGAACGATCTCGGTGAGGTCATCGCGGTCGAGCTGCTGCAGAGCTCGCAGTACGCCGACGGTCTCGGTGAGGTCCTCGCACTCGAGCAGCAACCCGCGTTCCCCGTACGGCAGCAGGCGGCGCGTCATCCGCGGGCTCCGACGAACGGCACCAGCGCGATCCCGGCGTCGAGCAGCGCGGCGCGGACCGTCGCCCCCATGGCGACGGCGTCGGGAGCGTCGCCGTGCAGGCACAGCGAGTCGGCGACGCCGGTGTGGGCGGCCTCCACGGCGCGTTCGGCCGCGAGGTCGACGTCGGTGATCAAGGCGTCCGGTCGGCGGCGGTCGACCAGCCGGCCGTCGGCGGTGTAGTTGCGGTCGACGAAGTACTCGGTGACCGTTCGCAGTCCACGGCTCGCCGCGATGTCCAGGACGACGGATCCGGGGAGACCGAGCAGGGGCAGCCGATCGTCCAGCGACACGACGGCATCGACGACAGCAGCCGCCTGCTCCTCGTGGTCGACGACGGCGTTGTACAGAGCGCCGTGGGGCTTCACGTACGCCACCGCGCCACCCACCGAGCGGGCCAGCGCGTCGAGGGCGCCGATCTGGTAGACCACCGCCGCAGCAAGATCATCGGGGGCGATGTCCAGGAACCGGCGGCCGAAGCCGACCAGATCCGGATAGCCGACCTGGGCCCCGATCACGACACCGCGCTCGACAGCGGACCGGCAGGTCCGGCGCAGGCCGGCCGGATCGCCGGCATGGAAACCGCAGGCCACGTTGGCGCTGGTGATCATCGACAGCATCGCGTCGTCGTCGCCCAGACGCCAGTGTCCGAACGACTCTCCGAGGTCGGCGTTCAGGTCGACGGGCACCTCGCCATTGTGTCAGCGAGGGCCGGGCAGAAAAGGGTGTGGGGCCTCGGGGGAGTATGAGTCTCCCGAGGCCCCACGTGGTGGCTCGAGTCCTGACGGCTCGTGCCGATCGGTCGGGACGTGCGGTTCCGCCACAGCGTCAGGCTGTGCCGCCGTCGGGTTTCCCCTCGGGTGCGAACCTCGTCCTGGCGTCCGATCCGCATCTCCGAAGAGGTGCGTAGGAGATGTCTACTCCAGTCCCGCGGCGTGGCGCAAGGGGTGAGGGCGACCAGTTTCGGTGGTCGCTGAGAGGGGTCTCGCGCTAACCTGGCGAACGTGGAACCGGAGCCGGACAGCAAGGACTGGACCTGGACCCTGAGTCGTCGCTGCGACCAGTGCGGGCTCGCCGCGGGCGAGGTCTCGATCGGCGAGGTGCCCGAGCGGGCCTTCGTGGCCGCCGAGGAGTGGGTGGCGATCCTGCGCTCCAGCCCGGCCGTGGCGACGCGGCGAGAACCCGCGGTGTGGTCTCCGCTGGAGTACGGCGCGCACGTCCGTGACGCCTACCGTCTGTTCGACGAGCGGCTCGCGCTGATGCTCACCGACGACGAGCCGACCTTCGCCAACTGGGATCAGGACGTGACCGCGCTGGAGCGGGGGTACGCCGAGCAGGACCCCGAAGTGGTCGCCGACGAGCTCGAGGCCGCGGCGCTGGCTTTCGTCGCCCGGGTCCGGTCCCTGCGACCCGACCAGCTGACCCGGCGCGGGTTCCGGTCGAACGGATCGGAGTTCACCGTGGTGACCCTGTGCCAGTACTTCCTGCACGACGTCATCCACCACCTGTGGGACGTCACCGGACAGAGCGACGCCACCACGTCCCTCGAACTGGGCTGACGTGGCGGGCGGCTACCGGCTCGGTGAGGAGCATCAGGACTTCCGGCGGGTGGTGGCCGAGTTCGCCGACAAGAGACTGGCGCCGTACGTCGCCGACTGGAACGCCCAGGGTGGTCTCCCTCTGTCGGCCGTCAAGCAGATGGGCGAGCTCGGTTTGTTCGGCCTCGGCGGACCGGAGGAGTACGGCGGTTCCGGTGACTTCACCAGCCTGTGCGTGGCGATCGAGGAGATCGGCCGCGTCGACCAGTCGCTCGGTATCACGCTGGAGGCAGGCCTGGGTCTCGGCGCCAACCCGATCGCCCGCTTCGGTACGCCGGAGCAGAAGCAACGCTGGCTGCCCGATCTGCTGGCCGGTCGGGCGCTGGCGGCGTTCGGGTTGACCGAGGCCGAGGCCGGCTCGGACGCCTCGGCCACGCGGACCCGCGCCGAGCTGGTGGACGGCACCTGGGTGATCAACGGCAGCAAGCAGTTCATCACCAACTCGGGTACGGCGATCACGTCGGTGATCATCGTCACCGCCGTCACCGGGCGGCGGGACGACGGCCGGCCGGAGCTCTCGACGATCATGGTCCCGGCCGGAACGCCCGGTCTCACCATCGGGCCCGCGTACCAGAAGCTGGGCTGGCACGCTTCCGACACCCATCCGGTGATCTTGGAAGACGTCCGGGTGCCCGAAGACCATCTGCTCGGCGTCCGGGGCCGGGGCTACGCTCAGTTCCTGTCCACGTTGGACGACGGTCGGATCGCGATCGCCGCGCTGGCCCTCGGTTGCATCCGGGCCTGTCGTGATCTTGCCCGCGACTACGCGTTGGAGCGGCAC
>DATDAP010000008.1:0-11100 GCA_036525335.1 Microlunatus sp.
GCCTGCTTCCTGCTCGGCTGGTACGTCTACTACCTGATGACCGGAAACGTCGGCTTCGGCATCGGCGACCAAGGCTGAGAGCTCACCAGAACGGCAGCACGCCGACCCCGTACGCGACCAGCAGGAACCTGGTGATCCGCCCGACCAGCACGACCGGTGCGAAGTAGCGCAGTTTCATCGTGGTCGCGCCGGCGAGGAGCGCGACGGCGTACAGGGGTGGGATTCCGACCACCGCGGCCAGCAAGGTGATCGGCAGCCCCCAGCGTTTGGTGCCGACGAGTCGCAACAGGAACTGCAGTGCTTCGTGCCACGCCTGCCGCACCCGGCCCCGTGGCTCGGTGCGGACCTTCGCGCGGTGCTCCCGGACGAACCGGAACTGCCGTCCGCGGCGGACACCGACGAACAGCAGGCACTTGCCGATGGTCTGGCCGACCCCGACGCCGACGGCGATCGGCACCACGCCGGCGACCGCGGACACCTGGGAGACGAGCACGTACACCTCGGCGTTGATCACCGGGACGATCGCCGACACGACCCCGAACGCCACGGAGGTGAGCCACGCGAAGAGCACCCCCCAGGTCATCGGGGCAGGCTATCCAAGCGAGCTACTTGATCAGTGCGGCCAAGTGGTGCAGGCGAGCGATCTCGGAGTCGAGGAAGGCCGGACCGCCGTGACGGCCGATGGCGATCACCCGATCGCGGGTCAACGGCACCACGACGACGGTGGAATCCGCCCAACCGGGCAGCCAGCCCGAGTCCAGCTCGATCCGGTGGGTGGTGTCGAACGGCGCGAGCGGTCCCGCGTTCGAGGTGTTGAAGTCGGGAGCCAGGGTGGTGGCCGCCAGGCTGGTGACCTCGTCGCCGGTGACCCCGAGGAGCACCGACCAGTGCGACCGGAACACCACCGGGCTCAGCGACACCAGCGTCTCCGCGGCGCTCGCCGGATCAGCGGTCATCCGCTCCAGGGCCTCGAGATCGGACTGCAGACCCCCACCCTCCGGGTAGCGCGAGATCCACTCGACCCGCACACCCTCCAGCCGATGACAGGCGGTGATGATGGTCTCGGGCAGCCGACCGGGCGGCAGATCGACGATGAAGTCGTCGACGACCACACCGTCACCCTTCTCGACGATCTCGACCGCATTGATGTCACCCCCGACGCTGCCCATGGCGCTCGCCACCGCGCCCAGCGAGCCGGGGCGATCGGGCAGGGCGACACGCATCAGGTACACGGCCCCATCCTCTCCTATCTTGCGTTACCCCGGTGTTTCGGCCCGACCGCCGGGCCGTGACAGGGTGGCTCCCGTGCCTCGCTTCCTGCCCTTCAGCGGTCTTCGGTATGCCGACGTCGACCACCTCGCGACCCTCGTCGCTCCGCCGTACGACGTCCTCTCCGATGCCGATCTCGATCACTACCTCGCTCTCGACGAGCACAACATCACCCACGTCGACGTCCCCCGTGGCGGAGACGACCGGTACGAGGAGGCGGCTGCCGTCCTGGCGTCCTGGCGCGAGGACGCTGTGCTGGTCGCCGACGAGCAGCCCAGCTTCACCCTCTACCGCCTGAACTTCACCGACGAGACCGGAACGGCCCGCGAGATCGTCGGCGTGCTGGGTGGTCTCGAGGTGGTGGATGAGGGCGCCGGCGGCGTGCTGCCGCACGAACGCACGACGCCGAAGGCGTCGACCGATCGGCTCGACCTGACCCGCGCAACCAGGGCCAACCTGTCCCCGGTCTGGGGGCTGTCGCTGGCTTCGGGGCTGGCCAGGCTCTTGGCCGAGCAGGGTCAGCCGCTCGGTGAGGTCGTGGAGGACGGCGTCACGCACCGGGTCGAGCGGGTCACCGATCCCGACCGGATCGCGGCGATCAGTGCGGCGATCGCCGCCGACGACGTCCTGATCGCCGATGGACACCACCGCTACGGCATCAGCCGCACCTACCGGGACGAGGTCCGGGCCGCGACCGGACGCACCGACACGCCGGCCGAGCAGACCCTCGCCTTCGTCAGCGAGCTGGTCGCCGATCAGCTCAGCGTCGCCGCGATCCACCGGCTGTACGACCGGATGTACGCCGACTTCAGTCACACCTTCCACCTGACCGACATGGGTCGTCCGACCCCGGACACGTTGGCCGCGATGCAGAGCGAGGGGTTCCTGGTTCTCCACACCCGCGACCGGACCTACCGCCTCGACCCGATCCCCGGCGCTTTCCACGACGTCCGGTCGTTGGACGGGGCCTGGCTGGAACACACCCTCGGAGAGGTTCCGGTGACCTACCAGCACGGGCTGGCCGAGACACTGGCCGCGGTGGACGACGGTCGCGCCGAGGCCGCGGTGCTGATGCGGCCGGTCAGCGTCTCCGAGATCGAGCGGACCGCACGAGAGGGACTGCTGATGCCCCCGAAGTCGACGTTCTTCACTCCCAAGCTGAAGACCGGGTTCGTCCTGAGGTCGCTGGCCTAGGATGGCTGACCGACTCGTCCGCGAGTCCCGAACGACGACCTGAAGAGAGAACTTTCCTGTGGCCTTGAGTCCTGACGACGTGGCCGCCCTGGCCCGGCTGGCGCGGATCGAGATGACCGACGAGGAGCTGGCCCACCTGGCTCCCCAGCTCGACGTGATCCTGGAGTCGGTCGCGAGCGTGTCCGGTGTCGCCGCCGACGACATCCCGCCGACCTCGCACGCGCTGCCGCTGACCAACGTGTTCCGCGCGGACGTGGTCCGTCCGTCGCTGCCGGTGGCTGACGTGCTGGCCGGTGCTCCGGCGGCCGAGCAGGACCGGTTCCGGGTCCCGCGCATCCTCGGGGAGGCCTGATGAGTGACGTGACCCGCCGCACCGCCGCCGACCTCGCGGCCGCCATCGCCGCCGGCGAGACCACCTCGGTCGCCGTCACGGCGGCGCACCTGGACCGGATCGCCGCCGTCGACGGTGAGATCCACGCGTTCCTGCACGTCGACGGGGCGCGGGCTCTGGCTCAGGCTGCGGTCATTGACCACCGCATCGCCGGCGGGGAGAAGCTCGGCCCGCTGGCCGGCGTACCCCTCGCCCTCAAGGACATCCTGACCTTCCGGGGAGCGCCCACCACCTGTGGTTCGAAGATCCTCGAGGGCTGGATCCCGCCGTACGACGCCACCGTCACCCGACGGCTGCTGGACGCCGATCTCGTCATCCTCGGCAAGACCAACCTGGACGAGTTCGCGATGGGCTCCTCGACCGAGAACTCCGCGTACGGACCCACCCGCAACCCGTGGGACACGGCCCGGATCCCCGGAGGCTCGGGGGGCGGAAGCGCGGCGGCGCTGGCCGCCTTCGAGGCCCCACTCGCCATCGGCACCGACACCGGCGGCTCCATCCGTCAGCCCGCCTCGGTCACCGGCACGGTCGGGGTGAAGCCGACCTATGGCGGCACGTCCCGGTACGGGGTGGTGGCCATGGCGTCTTCGCTGGATCAGCCGGGCCCTTGCGCGCGTACGGTGCTGGACGCCGCCCTGCTGCACGAGGTGATCGCCGGCCATGACCCGCTGGACTCCACCTCGATCGACGCTCCGGTGCCGCCGGTAGTGGAAGCAGCGCGTTCCGGTGACGTGGCCGGGCTCAAGATCGGTGTGGTGAAGGAGCTGAGCGGCGAGGGCTACGCGCCCGGCGTCGAGCAGCGCTTCGGTGAGGCCGTCGAGCTGCTGGCGTCCCTCGGCGCCGAGATCGTCGAGGTGTCCTGCCCGCACTTCGTCTACGCGTTGGGCGCCTACTACCTGATCATGCCGAGCGAGGTATCCTCCAACCTGGCCAAGTTCGACGCGATGCGCTTCGGGCTGCGGGTCGGTGACGACGGGAACCACAGCGCCGAGCAGGTGATGGGCCTGACCCGGGAGGCCGGTTTCGGTGCGGAGGTGAAGCGCCGCATCATCATCGGCACCTACGCCCTGTCCAGCGGCTACTACGACGCGTACTACGGCTCGGCCCAGAAGGTGCGGACGCTGATCAGTCGCGACTTCGCCGCTGCTTTCGAGTCCGTGGACGTGCTGGTCTCACCGTCCACGCCGGTGACCGCCTTCCCGATCGGGGAGAAGGTCGACGACCCGCTGGCGATGTACATGAACGACCTGTGCACCATCCCGTCCAACCTGGCCGGCAACGCCTCGGCGTCCTTCCCGGTGGGTCTGGCGCCCGAGGACGGGCTGCCGGTGGGTCTGCAGGTGATGGCGCCGCCGCTGGCGGACGACCGGCTCTACCGGGTGGGAGCCGCGCTGGAGCGGTCCCTGACCGCTCACTGGGGCGGTCCCCTTCTTGATCGGATTCCGAGCCTGGAGGTTGGCGCGTGAGCGAACATGTGGTCGACTACGCCGACGCCGTGGACCGGTACGACCCGGTGCTGGGCCTGGAGGTGCACGTCGAGCTCAACACCGCCTCGAAGATGTTCTGCGGCTGCTCGACGGTGTTCGGCGCCGAGCCGAACACCCAGACCTGTCCGGTCTGCCTGGGGCTGCCGGGGTCGTTGCCGGTGGTCAACGCCAAGGCCATCGAGTCCGCCATCAGGATCGGCCTGGCCCTCAACTGCTCGATCGCCGACTGGTGTCGGTTCGCGCGAAAGAACTACTTCTATCCCGACATGCCGAAGAACTACCAGATCTCCCAGTACGACGAGCCGATCGCGTACGACGGCTGGTGCGAGGTGGAGGTGCCCGGCGACGACGGCTCGGTGGAGACGTACCGGGTCGAGATCGAGCGCGCGCATATGGAGGAGGACACCGGCAAGTCCCTCCACGTCGGTGGGGCCACGGGCCGGATCCACGGCGCCGACCACTCGCTGCTGGACTACAACCGGTCCGGGGTGCCGCTGATCGAGATCGTCACCAAGCCGATCGAGGGTGCCGGCGACAAGGCGCCGCAGGTGGCGCGCGCGTACGTGGGCATGCTGCGGGAGCTGCTGCGCTCGCTCGGAGTGTCGGACGTGCGGATGGAGCAGGGCTCGCTGCGCTGCGACGCGAACGTGTCGCTGCGGCCGGCCCCTGACGTCGAGTTCGGAACGCGGACCGAGACCAAGAACGTCAACTCGCTGCGCAGCGTGGAACGGGCCATCCGCTACGAGATCACCCGACAGGCGGCGGTGCTGGATGACGGCGGCACCATCGTCCTGGAGACGCGGCACTGGCACGAGGACACCGGGGTGACCACGTCCGGGCGGCTCAAGGAGTCCGCGGAGGACTACCGCTACTTCCCCGAGCCGGATCTGGTGCCGGTGGCGCCGAGCCGGGAGTGGGTGGAACAGCTGCGGGCCACCCTGCCCGAGCCGCCGGCCGACCGGCTGAAGCGGGTCAGCGCGGACTGGGGCTTCACCGAGCTGGAGATGCGCGACGTGGTCAACGCCGGCGCGGTCGACCTGATCGAGCAGACGGTCAGGGCCGGCGCGTCGCCTCAGAGCGCCCGCAAGTGGTGGCTGACCGAGATCACCCGGCACGCCAATGACGCCGGGGTGGAGCTGGCGGACGCCGGGATCACGCCGGAACAGGTCGCCCAGGTGCAGGGTCTGGTGGAGGACGGCACGGTCAACGACAAGCTGGCCCGGCAGGTGATCGAGGGCGTCCTCGCCGGTGAGGGCTCGCCGGCCGAGGTGGTGCAGGCGCGCGGTCTGGCCGTGGTCTCGGACGACGGTGCCCTCGGCGCGGCGGTCGACGCCGCCATCGCGGCCAATTCAGGGATCGCGGACAAGATCCGGGGGGGCAAGGTGCAGGCCGCCGGTGCGCTGATCGGCGCGGTGATGAAGGAGATGCGCGGTCAGGCCGACGCGGCCCGGGTGCGCGAGCTGATCTTGTCCAAGCTGTCCTGAGTCGCGCTCAACCGAGCGGGCGGTGCGGTACGACGTCGTCGGCGGGATCACCGAGACCGCGTCGGCGCTGACCCGAACCTCGCTCAGCCACAGGGTGCAGCCGGGGATGGTGGAGCCGACCCCGTCCGGCGGCCAGGGGCGCGACCTGGACGTTCGCGCCAGGGGCGACGCCGCGCATGGGTTGGTGGCGCAGGGCGGCGACAAGGCCCCGCCAGCGCGACATTCGACCACCTACGGCTCTATCGTCTGGCGTCATGACCTACACGACGTCGACGCTGCCGTCCCAGACGGAGGGCCTGACCCTCACCACGTACGCCTGGGAGGCGGTGAGCGCGCCCAGGGCAGTGGTCCAGCTCTCGCACGGCCTGGCCGAGCACGCCGGTCGGTACGACCGCCTGGCCACGGCCCTCAACGGCGCCGGTTACCTCGTCTACGCCCATGATCATCCCGGGCACGGCGCGACGGGTGAGGCCGCTGGATCGCTCGGGTCGTTCGGGGTCGCGGGCTGGGCCGGCCTGGTCGCCGACGTCGCCACGATCGCTCGCTGGGTCGCCGACCAGCACCCCGACCTGCCCCTGTTCCTGATCGGCCACTCGATGGGGTCGTTCGCCCTGCAGCAGGTGATCGTGGACCACTCCGAGCTGTGGAGGGGAGTGGTGCTGTCCGGCACCACCGCGCTCGATCTGCTGGCCCAGGGGATGGCGGCCGCCGGCGGTGAGGCCAGCGGCGACCTGAGTGCCTTCAACGCCGGCTTCGATCACCGGACCGGCTACGAGTGGCTCAGTCGTGACGAGGCCGAGGTCGACCTGTACGTCGCCGACCCCTGGTGCGGCTTCGAGGCGTCACCGGACGTGATGCCGCAGATGTTCGGTTCGGCCGGCCGGCTGGCCGACAGCACGGTCCTCGGCGGGATCCGCCGGGACCTGCCCATCCTCGTCGTCTCCGGAGACGCAGATCCGCTCGCCGGCGGCGGCACGCTGGTCGAGGTGGTCGGTGAGCGCTACCGAGCTGCCGGCATCGCCGACGTGACCGTACGGCTGTTCCCGAAGGCGCGCCACGAGATCTTCAACGAGACCAACCGCGACGAGATCACCACCGTTGTGATCGACTGGCTGGGTGCCCACACGCCCTGAGCTGGTAGGAGACCTCGGCATGGTCGCCAGCACCCACTGGATCGCCTCCGCCGTCGGGATGGGCGTGCTGGAACGCGGGGGCAATGCTGCCGATGCCGCGGTGGCCGCGGGATTCGCCCTGCAGGTCGTCGAACCGCACCTGAACGGACCCGGCGGCGACCTGCCGATCCTGCTGTGGGACCCGGCGGCCGCCGCGGTGCGGGTGATCTGCGGTCAGGGCGTGGCTCCGGCCGCCGCCACGGTGCAGGCGATGCGTTCCCGGGGCGTGGAGGCGATTCCCGGCACCGGTCTGCTGCCCGCCGTCGTTCCCGGCGCCTTCGGCGGCTGGCTGACCCTGCTGGCCGGCTGGGGCACCTGGTCACTCGCCGACGTGCTGGAGCCGGCCATCGCTCTGGCCGAGAAGGGACACCCGCTGCTGCCGACCGCCGCGTCGACCATCAACGCGTCGGCGGATCGGTTCCGCCGGGAGTGGCCGACCTCGGCGGCCGCCTGGCTGGTCTCCGGGCGGGATCGGGCGGCCGGCGAGCGCGTCCGCAATCCCACCCTGGCACGGACGTACGCGCGGATCATCGACTCGGCCGAAGTCGCCGGTGGGCACCGCGAGAACCAGATCGAGGCGGCCCGCCGCGCCTGGTACGAGGGGTTCGTGGCCGAGGAGATCGACAGCTACTGCGCGCAGCAGGGTGGACTGCTCACCGGCCAGGACCTGGCGGGCTGGGCGGCCGGGGTCGAGGATCCCGTGATCGGCAGCTTCGGTGACGTGTCCATCGCCAAGACCGGACCGTGGGGGCAAGGCCCGGTGATGCTGCAGCAGCTCGCGTTGCTCGAGGCCGCCGGTCTGGGGGATCACGAGCCGGGGAGTCCCACCTGGATCCATCTGATCACCGAAGCGGCCAAGCTGGCCTTCGCGGATCGCGACGCCTGGTACGGCGACCCGGCGGTGGCCGACGTGCCGTTGTCCACCCTGGTGTCAACGGCGTACGCGACGGAGCGCGCTCGGCTGATCACCGCGGAGGCCTCGTCCGAACTCCGCCCCGGATCCCCTGACGGTCGCCGGCCGACCCTGCCGCCGTACCTGCGGGAGACCGTCGCCGACGTCGAAGCCGGCGGTGGGGAGCCGACCCTGGGACCACCGCGGGGTGACACCTGCCACCTCGATGTCGTGGACGCGAACGGGATGATGATCTCCGCCACGCCGAGCGGCGGCTGGCTGCAGTCCTCCCCGACGATCCCCGAGCTCGGCTTCTGCCTCGGCAGCCGGGCCCAGATGTTCGCCCTGGCTGACGGGCTGCCCAACACACTGAGGCCGGGTGTGCGACCCAGGACCACATTGTCGCCCTCGCTCGCGCTGCGGGACGGTGAGCCCTGGTTGGCCTTCGGCACACCCGGCGGCGACAGCCAGGACCAGTGGAGTCTGCACGTGCTGCTCAACCTGCTGCACACCGGCGACAACCTGCAGCAGGCCATCGACCGGCCGTCGTTCGACACCGCGGCGCTGATCGACTCGTTCCACCCGCACGGCTTCCGACCCGCGAACCTGCGGCTGGAGGGTCGGCACCCGCGAGTTGTCCGGGACGAGCTGGCGGACCGTGGGCACCGGCTCGAGGTGACGGGGGACTGGTCGCTGGGCCGGGTCAGCGCCGTGGCGCGCGAGGGCGGTTGGCTGAAGGCGGGCTCGAACGCCCGCGGCGATCAGGGCTACGCCGTCGGACGGTAGTGGGAGACTGCTGCCTCGCCGGTCGGCGGACCGGATGAGCGAAGGAGTTGGGCAGCATGCGTGAGGAACTGGAGTTCTTCCCTGTCGAGCAGCTGGCATGGGAGCTCGACGGAGCGATCGAGCAGCGGGTGCTCAGCCGGGGTGAGGACGGGGTCACGCTGACTCGGCAGGCGCGCTGGCCAGCCGGGCACGACACGACCGCGGGCGGCGTGATCCGGCACCAGTACCACGAAGAGGTCTACCTGATCGCTGGCGACCTCACCGACCTCACGTTGGGGCGTACGTTCGGTCCGGGGTTCTACGCTTCCCGTCGGCCCGGGATGCCACACGGTCCCTACCGGACCGAATCCGGCTGCGTGATGCTGGAGATCCGCACCACCGACGCGTGGTGATCGTCGATGACGGCTGAGGATGACTGCCCGCTCTGCGCCAAGCAACGGGGTGTGGGGCCATTCGTCTGTCCGGTGATCTTCAGCGACGACCTGGTGGTGGTCACGCATCGTGCCACCGGATCGGTGGGGTACGTGTTCATCGAGACCACCCGCCACGTCGCGTACGTCCACCAGCTCACCGAGGCCGAAGCGGCCGCCGTCGGCCGGATACGGACCAGGGTCGCGGCGGCGCTGGCGGCTGAGCTGCCGATCGACTACGTCTTCGCCATGGTCGCGGGCACCGGCGTCGCGCACTTCCACGAACACGTCTTCGTCCGCCACGTCGGAACCCCTGCCGACCTGCCGTGGGGCCAGCCCTGGTCCGACGCTCCGACCGGCGACATCGAGGCGCTGGTAGGGAAGTTGGCGGCACGGCTCCTCGGCTGAGTCATCGGGTCAGGATTCGAGAAGCACCCGCGGGGAGGATCTTCGTAGCCTGGAGCCATCGACCGAGGAGGCTTCATGATCGCGAAGAAGTGGGTCCGACAGCTGCACCGCTGGGTGGCGGTGGCGTTCACGGTGTCCGTCATCGTCGTGACCGTCGTGCTGGCCACCCAGGACGAACCGGCGGAATGGGTGTACCTGTCGCCTCTGCTGCCCCTGGGCTTGCTGTTGATCACCGGTGCAGCGCTGTTCGTCCAGCCCTACCTGGCGAACCGGCGCCGAACCCGCGGCGCTGCCGCGTGATCAGCTGCTGTGACTGGCGGCGAGCTCGATGGCGGGGCACCCGGTGTCTGGGAGGGGTCCGAGGTGTTGGGTGCCGTGGTTGGTGGACAGGAACCAGTGGCCGTGGGGTGAGCGCCAGAGGAAGACGCCGGGGTGTGGTGAGGTGACTGTCCACAGGCCGTGGGTTTTCGCGTTGTGCTCGCCGCGGGTGAGGGGTCCGAGGTTGCTGGGTCCGGTCTGGCCGGGGGTGCCGTCCCAGCGGTAGGGGCTCGTGTGGTCGAGGTCCATCGAGGGATGGGTGGCGCTGGAGTAGGGGAACACGGACGCGATGTGGCGGAGTGGGACGGCGTCGCGCACGACGGCGGGGATCTCGTAGGCGTCGACGGCGGGGATCCGGTCGAGGTCGAGGACCGGGCGGACCGTGATCGCGCAGGAGGGGTTGGTCAGGAACTCGCGGAGCTGGGCGGCGAGGATGGGTCCGAGGTCGGGGTGGTCGGTGCGGACGACCCCGGTGCCGGTGGCCAGGGTGTGGTCGGTCAGGTGGATGTTGAGCACGACCCGGGGGCGGGCAGAGCGGAGTCCCTGCTGGGTGAGCAGGTCGGTGAGTCCGGGTAGGTCGAGGCGGAGTCCTGATCGGTCGGGCGGGTCGGGGTCGTCGGGTTCTTGGTGCCAGCCGGGGGCGGGTGGTTCCGGCGCCGGTCTGGGTCGGAGGCGTTGTTGCCAGTAGTCGGGGATATTGGGGTGGTCGATGGGTGCCGGGTCGGGTGGTTCGTCGTAGTCGTCGGCGGTCCAGGCTGGCGGATCCGCGCGTGGGTCCGGTGGTGGTGGCTCGTTGTCTGTCTGGTCCCCGGCATCGGCGCAGTCTGGCCTTGATCCACGTTCGTCATCGCGATCAAGATCCCCGACGGTCGCCGCGTCCACCACGCCCTCATCGGCGGGGTGAGGGTCCGGAGTCCCCGGATCCGAGATGGCTGTCTCCGCAGTGCTCGCTGGCTTGGTGTCGCGCCCCGTGGCGCTCGCCATCGTGTCGGGTGCGGAACTGCCGGCGGTGCTGCTCGGCTGGGTGCCGTCGTCTTTGTGGCGGAGCAGCATGGCCAGGATCATCGCCGGTTGGGCGAGGAGTCCGAAGGCGGTGGCTCGTCGTTCGTCGGCGGGTTCGGTGCTGCCTTCGAGTTGGAGGATGTCGGCGAGGGCGTAGACCATGATCAGATCGCCTTGGTCGGCGCGGACGATCATGGTGTTGATGCCGTCTTCGGACCGGCACAGCTGCACATATCGAGCTGACTTGGCCTGGGCCCGTTTCTTCTCGGCCAGGGCGGGGTCGGCCT
>DATDAP010000009.1:0-4063 GCA_036525335.1 Microlunatus sp.
CTGGTGATCACCGTCGCCCGGTCGTACGGTCTCCGTCGGCTCGTCGTGGCCGGCATCTCGATGGGCGGGGACATCGCGATGCACGTCGCCCTGCGCCATCCCGAGGCCGTCGCCGGACTCGTCCTGGTCGCGCCCGGCGGACTCACCGAGCGGCTGAAGAACGCGCCGACCCAGTTCGGTGCCTGGTTGGCGGCTCAGCTTCCCGATCCGGTGCTCTACCGTCTCGGACGCTTCGCCGGGCGGTTCAGCGACAGCTATCTGTCGAGGATGGTGCACGACCCGTCGACCATCGACACTGAGATCCGGGCGGAGTTCGCTCGGGAGGCCCGCCGGCCGGGCTCCGGCGTGGGCTACGGCCGCTACAACCAGGCCACGCTCGGCCCGCGCGGGATGCGCAACAACCTGCTGCCGGACGTGTTCCGGATCGCCGCGCCGACGTTGTTCCTGCACGGTGAGGACGATCCCCTGGTCGACCCGGTCGGGTCGTCGGCCGCTGTCGAGGCGATGCCGAGGGCCGAGCTGGTCCTGGTCGGTCAGTGCGGTCACTGGCTGCCGATCGAGGCACCCGAGATCTTCGTCAGCGAGGTCACCGCCTTCTTGCAGCGGCTGGACTGATCGGAGCGGGTCGGGCGGCAACCAGGGACATCACCGGTTTGGCCCGCACCGTTCGGCAGCGAGAATTGATCCCATGCGCACGTTGCTCAACATCATCTGGTTCATCTTCAGCGGTCTGTGGCTCTGGCTCGCGTACGCGCTCGCTGGGTTGATCTGCTGCCTGCTGATCGTGACCATCCCGTGGGGCATCGCGTCGTTCCGGCTGGCCAACTACGCCGCTTGGCCGTTCGGTCGCGAGGTCGTCGAGAAGCCGACCTCGGGGGTGTTCTCGCTGCTGGGCAACGTGATCTGGATCCTCGTCGCCGGCTGGTGGATCGCCCTGACCCACATCGCCACCGGGATCGCCCTCTGCATCACGATCATCGGCATCCCGATGGCGGTGGCGAACTTCAAGCTGATCCCGGTGGCCCTGATGCCCCTCGGCAAGGAGATCGTCACCCGGCGGTACTGAGCAGAGCCTGCTACCCAGACGTCACCTGAGTGTCGCCGCGTCGTAACGGCGTGTCGGCACCCTGGATCCCAGACGTACTCGTCGAGACTGAGATCAGCGTCACCGATGCCCTGCCGGGTATGAGCCGGCAGGGCAGTTTCACTTTCTGGTCGTCGATCCGGCTCGCACCCGAACCCTCGCGCTTCTCCTCCGGCCGGAGTAGACAGTCCTCCATGGCCGTCAGCGTGTTCGATCTGTTCAGCATCGGCATCGGACCCTCCAGTTCGCACACGGTCGGACCGATGCGCGCCGCCCGCCGGTTCGTCGAGGCGCTGGCCACGGACGGCCTCCTCGACCCGACGGCGCGGATCAAGGCCCAGCTGTACGGGTCGCTCGGCGCCACCGGACACGGGCACGGCAGCGACAAGGCCGTGCTGTGGGGCCTGGAGGGCGAGGACCCGGAGACCATCGACACCCGCCTCGGACCCTTCCGGATCGCCGAGATCGCCGAGAGCGCCCGAATCCGGTTGAACGGCACCCACCAGATCGGCATTCACCTCGACAACGACGTGATCCTGCACCGCCGGCTGCGGTTGCCCTATCACCCCAACGGGATGACGTTCGCCGCGTACGACGGCGATGACGAGCTGCTGCGAGAGTCCACCTACTACTCGATCGGCGGCGGGTTCATCGTGGCCGCCGATGCCGACGGCCACCCGGTCGTCGTCCCCGATCCGACCCCGGTGCCCTACGACTTCCGCACCGGCGACGAGCTGCTCGCCCACTGCGAAGCCACCGGGCTCCGGATCAGCGACGTGATGCTCGCCAACGAGTGCGCACGACGACCGGAGGCCGAGGTACGGGCGGGACTGCTGCGGATCTGGTCGGTGATGGCGGAGTGCGTCCGCAACGGGTGCGGGACGGTGGGGGTGCTGCCGGGCGGACTCAAGGTCAGACGCCGGGCCAGCGCGCTCTACACCAGGCTGAGTACCAGCGTGGAGATGGACCCACTCCAGGTGCGTGAGCTGAGCGACCCCATGCAGGCCGTCGACTGGGTGACCGTGTGGGCGCTGGCGGTGAACGAGGAGAACGCGTCCGGTGGTCGGGTGGTGACCGCCCCGACCAACGGGGCGGCCGGCATCATCCCGGCCGTGCTTCACTACGCCGTACGGTTCGTGGCCGGCGTCGACGACGACGCCATCGTCCGTTTCCTCCTGGTGGCCGGGGCCATCGGCTCGATCTACCAGCAGACCGCCTCCATCTCGGGGGCCGAAGTCGGCTGCCAGGGTGAGGTCGGCAGCGCCTGCTCGATGGCCGCGGGTGCCTTGGCGGAGGTGATCGGCGGCGACCCCGCCCAGGTCGAGAACGCCGCCGAGATCGGCATGGAGCACCACCTCGGGCTGACCTGCGATCCGGTCGGTGGTCTCGTCCAGATCCCTTGCATCGAACGCAATGCGATCGCCTCGGTCAAGGCGATCACCGCCGCGCGACTGGCGCTGCACGGCGACGGTCGGCACACCGTCAGTCTGGACAAGGTGATCAAGACGATGATGGAGACCGGAGCCGACATGAAGATCAAGTACAAGGAGACCTCGCGCGGCGGCCTGGCCGTCAACATCGTGGAGTGCTGAGCGCAAACCGCAGCGGTGTCCACCGTGATCGCGCGTGATCCCGCGGACACAGCTCCGTGGAAGCATGGTCACCATGCAGCGCACCGTCTCCGCCTCGATCGATCTCTCCCTCTCCGGACCCGTGCGACTCATCTACAGCGTCGCCGTCGCCCAGGGAACACCGATCACGTCGGAGAGCCTGGAGATCACCGTGGACGGCACCGCGGTCGAGCCGACCGAGATCATCGACGCCCACGGCACCCGGCTGCATTCGGTCTTCGCCCAGGGATCCAGCGCGTCGATGCGTTACCGGGCCGTCGTCGACGGGGTCGCGGACCAGCCGGACGTGGTAGACACCGACGAGATCGTGTACCTGCGGCCCAGCCGCTACTGCGAGTCCGACACCCTCGCCCCGACCGCCGCCAGCGAGTTCGCCGGGCTGAGCGGTCTCAACCTGCTGAACGCCGTCATCGACTGGGTCAACCGGCAGCTCACGTACGTCTCCGGTTCCAGCCTGCCGACCGACGGAGCCGTCCGCACCCTGCTCGGCCGCCAGGGTGTCTGCCGTGATTTCGCTCACCTGTCGGTGGCCCTGCTGCGTTCCTTGAACGTGCCGGCCCGGCTGGCCGCGGTGTACGCGCCGGGGCTCAGCCCGATGGAGTTCCACGCGGTGGCCGAGGCTCTGGTCGATGGTCAGTGGTGGGTGGTCGACGCCACCGAGCTGGCGCCGCGGCAGAGCCTGCTGCGCGTCGCGACCGGCCGCGATGCCGCGGACACGGCGTTCCTGACCAACTTCGGTGCCGGCACCACGCTGACCGGGCTCGAGGTCACCGCCGTGGTCGACCGCTTCGAGCTGGACAACACCCAGCTGTTGACCCAGCTGCGCTGAATCCTCGTCTACCGGACGAGCGGCCGGGCACCCCGGCCGCCTCCGAACGCCGCCGACGACACCTGTCTCGCGTCGCGAAGTTTGTCACTCGCGGTCTCCCATGGGACCCTGTAGACGTTATTTCCACTACGGATCGTCGGGCACGTACCTGCCCGTGGAAAGGAAGTGTGGCGTGGCCACAGTCAGTTTCAAGGACGCAACTCGCGTCTACCCCGGAGCGGATCATCCCTCCGTGGACAAGCTCAACCTCGACATCGGTGATGGCGAGTTCATGGTGTTGGTCGGACCGTCGGGGTGTGGGAAGTCGACCTCGTTGCGGATGCTGGCAGGCCTGGAGGAGATCAACGCCGGCAGCATCTTCATCGGTGACCGTGACGTCACCGACCTGCCGCCCAAGGACCGCGACATTGCGATGGTGTTCCAGAACTATGCGTTGTATCCGCACATGACCGTCGGCGACAACATGGGCTTCGCCCTGAAGATGGCCGGTGTGCCGAAGACCGAACGGCAGCAGCGGGT
>DATDAP010000010.1:0-10848 GCA_036525335.1 Microlunatus sp.
CAAGCTCGACCGCGCCACGGCTGCCCTGAAACCCGCACCGGCCACGGGACCGAAGAAGGCCCCGGCCTCCGAAGACTCCACCGCCGAACCCAGTACCGCCTACGGGCTCACCACCCCAGACGAGACCTGGACCGTGGTCCAGCTCCGAGCCGAGGCCCACGCCCGAGGACTGACGGGAATGTCAGACAAAACAAAGGAACAGCTGCTCGCCGCCCTGACCTGACCCATCAGCACACCAACGAGCCACCAACGACGTGCTGAACCCAGAGGACCTGAGGTGTGACCCCGTCCGCTGGACACGCGATCAGGCGGCAGGGTAGACGTCAATTGTTGGCGTTCCGACTCGACGGGGGAAACATGGTCAGCGCTGAGTCGGGCCTCTGGCCGCCTGGATCAGTTGCGTCAGTTGTGGAGCTCATGCGAAGGGTAGACCAGAACGACTGGGTGGCGGCACTGTCCCAGCACACCGGTCCGCCCGACCGATTGGAGCAGGCCGAGTCAACAGGGGCCGACGGCGGCCGCAACAGCGAGTGGCTGGCTGAGATTGAGGAGCTGAAGGCCAAGGTCGCAGGCTCGAGGAGGACAACGAGATCCTGCGCCGAGCCCCTTCTGCGCGGGGAAGCTGAGGCGCTTCACGCCCCAAGGGTGGCCCACCCATCCAGACCACGACGCGCCGCAGGGCAGGAATCCGTTCCCTCGAGGGACCCAATAGGGCACGACGACCCGTAGACGTCCAGCCACATCCGGATCCAATCGGACTCAGGCGCCAGGACTGGATCGACCATCACACCTGGTCAGATGCCCATTCGCAATCTCCAGCACGTCAAGTGCCGGCAGAGTGAACCTCTGCTCCCCACAGATTCAGGGAGAAGTGAGGCACATTCGATCGAGCTCATCAAGCAAAAGGCCTAGTCACAGCCTGATGATCTTGATGGTGGCAGGTGTTGGGTTCGAACCAACGTAGGCGATGCCGGCAGATTTACAGACCGCCGCGCCAACCCGCTGCAACTAGGCCAAACGGTCCTGACCTAGCCCTCCAGGGACCGTATAGGGATCGACCAGCCGTCCACACCCGACGCCCAGCACAACCATTCGGACATCCGAAGCGCAACACCAGGAAATCGGCACCACTTCGGACTCGGCAAACGCGATGCGCCATTGCGGTCAACATGAGTCCTCCGATGTGATGGGTCGGCTCGCCCGCACGCATTCTCGAGAGCGACAGACGCGGCGCCGTCAGCAGGTCGATTCATCCGCCGGTGCGCTCCAGCGCGTCGTGCAGCACGTGTAGTTGTGCCCGGATCTCGAACGTCACTCGACCGTCGGAGCTGGTGAGGGCGTTCCTGAGGTCCAGCCACACTGGCACCGGCTCCTCGTCACCACGTAAAGCGTCGGCGCGCCCGGTGAGCATGCCCAACAACTCCGCGTCCTCCGACGTGGGTCGGGTGCCGTAGATGTAGTCCGTCACGATTGTGATCACGACGGCGACGACCGCGGACTCGGCGTCAAGACCGAGAGAACACCACGCGGATGAATCACCACCGATCGCGGTGTTGAGGACGGCACCACCCCAGCGACGGGTCTACATCCACCGGGCCCAGGGCTCTGGATGCGGTGGCGAGTTGAGAGCGGATCGCCGAGCCATTCCGGGCTTCGCCCACCAGAGTGGTGCCCGCGAGGGCATACTCACCGGAGTCGATCGGAATCGTGCCTCCGTAGCGGTCGTCAAATACCTCATACCAGTCGACGGGGTAGGACCCACCGAGGCGAACCAGTAGGAGCTCAGCCTCCTGCTCCGCGACGATCACATAGGTCGGGTAGTGCCACGACGGTAGGGTCATCCCCAAGTCGAAGCCGGCGAGCGTCACCGGATCACAAACGGCCAACCCGCCCCCGAGATGCACCAAGCCCAGTCGAAAGGCCTCGCCGCGTGCGCCAGTCGAGTCGCGAAACACCGCGCCAATGTCGGCGCGTTCATACATCGCGAATTCACAGGATTCAACAAGGAGCCACCCCGTACGGCACCGCGTCGACCCACGCGTCCTCGCAGCGCTCGAAGTGGCTCAACAATACGACGGTAGTCGTCGCGACGCCTTGGTCACTCACCCCTCCCGACAGGTCGGCTCATAGAAGCCAACCGTTCCGCGGTCAACCGATGGATCCTGGACCTCCTTGACTACGTCGACGGCGACCAACTCGACGACTTCTACCCTGGAACTGGCGGCATGAGGCGCACTCGCAACGCCATCGTCCCCCATCCAACCATGATCAACAACGCCGACGATAGCCTGCCTCAAACGCCCTGGAGGTCGACAAGAAACCCAGTTTGTGCGCCCAAGCCCGCCTCTGCAATTCTCTCCGTACGGCGTGTACCGCCTCGGAGGCGACGTTCGAAAGGGGTGCTTTACTCGGGCGTCATGTAGACCTTGCGCGCTTGTACGTCGTCCGGTGTCGACACATATGCAGTCCCTACGTCAAGCTTCTCGATCGCCTGACTGAGATCCGCCATTGCGACCACGTAAGAGCTTAGCCACCTCCTTCGACGCCGGGAAGTTGGTGCGGAATACGATCTTGGTACCGGCGTTGCCGAGTACATCCTTATGAAAGTCGTCGGCGCTCTGCTCGCGACGATCACGCCGACGCCGCACTTGCGACCCTCTTTCATTATCTTCGGGAGGGTTTGCATCTCGAGACATGCGGTGGGCTTCGTCGAGCACCACGGCGAGCTTCATGCGGCTGTCCTGCGACCACGAGAACATCTCGCGGTAAACGCGCCGCAGGATGAATGAGGCCGCGAAGCGTTGTAACTCTTCCATCAGCTGGCTGACGTCAATCACCCAGCCGTGCGGCGGGTGGGTATGCAGCTCGAACGTGCCTGCGGCATCCTCGCTGAACAGGCCGAAATCGGTAATAGTGACTCTGACAGGGTGACGACAACTTTGGCCAAGGTTTGTCCGTTCTCGCTATCTTGTCGTTATCTCGCGGCGTCGGCCTACATGTTCACAATCTGACGCCTCGAGCGACCGAGAATCGGCTGTCGACCGCGCCCATCGGGGTCGGTCCTGGGTGCATACGTGGACGAGCTCTACGTCAGGCCTGGTATTCCGTTCAGATGGCTCACATGGCCGCGGGCTGGTGTCAGGCAGGTGCCGGCGGACGGGTCCTCGCCGGCGGCTGGGGTGATTCAGGACCGTGTCAGGGTTCGCGTCCGTACGGCCGCAGCAGTCAGCAGCTATCTCCTTGGGTGTGGCTGCACAGTCGGGAGGGAACGACGGCACCCGGGTAGGTCATGCACCCTGACGCGGGCGCCGGAGCTGATGCTCATAGGCCCAGGAAGCGGCCGCTGTGCGTGAGCCGAGTCCTAGCTTGGCAAAGATGTTGGCGAGATGGCGGGCCACGGTCTTCTCGCTGATGAACAGCGCTGCGGCGGCCTGCTTGTTGGAGGCCCCGCCGGCGATCTGGGCGAGCACTTCGGCCTCCCGGTCGGTAAGTCCACCCGGCAGGTCCACCGCACGGGGCGGCTCGACCAGGCGTCCAACCGGCAACTGTGCCCCGAGCTTCACATAGGTCGCGGTGGCCGCATCGTATTCCAGGGTGGCAGCATCGGCATCCCCGAGCAGCTGGTGGGCCTCACCGATCAGGATCCTTACGGTGGCGGCATCGTAGGGTGCCCCCATCTCGGAGTAGGCACGCAAGGCGGCCCGCAGGACCTGAAGGGCTGCTCCCGGCTTGCCCTGCGCCAGCAGAACGGCCCCCCGGACATGATCGGCCCAGGCGAGGAACCCGGCGCTCGCAAAGGTGTCGGCAATATTGCGGAGCTGTTGGCTGGCATCCACTGCGGACCCGAGGTCATCACCGGCCAGGGCGATCTCGACGTAGGCGGCCAGCAGCCGTGCCCGCCGGAACGGGTCGTGCGCGCGATCGGCGAGGGCTGTCCGCACCGCTGCGGCCGCGTCGCCAGGCCTGCCCTGCGCGAGCAGGAGTAGCGCAGCGCCGGGCTGGGGATCGCGCCCGAGCTCCCGGGCGCGCCGGTAGGCCTGCTCGGCACCGACAAGATCACCTCGCAGCCTGCGCAGTTCGGCCAGCTGACAATGAGCCTCTCCGACGACAGCGACGTTGAGGTCGGCAAGTTCTTCGCAGGCGATCGATGCCTCTGCCTGAGCCCGCGCCCAGTCGCCACCGATGCGCAGGAGCTGGATACGGTGCATCCGGCAGATGCCGACGAACATGACGGCGCTGGGAAAACCTTCGCACCAGCGCTCGGTCGCCGCGGTCCACTGACGCGCCCGGTCTATATCGGCCAGGTCATGGCACACACCCATCAGCTCGCAGTAGATGTTGCCCGCCCATTCGGGCTCGAGCTGACCGGCGAGCACCGGCAACATCGCCTCATCGAGGAGCGCGAACCCCGCGGCCACCCGACCACGTCGAATGGTGACGATGCCCTCCGATGCCAAGCCCAGACAAACCAGAGTCGGCGAGCCGAACCGGCGGCCGATCTCCTGGACTTGAAGCGCGCCCACGAGGGCGGAGTCGAGCTTGCCCGCCTCCAGTGCGGCGGCCGTGTCGATCCAGACCAGGAAGCCACTTTCCGCGCTGTCGGGGTGCTGCTCGATCAGCCGCCGCGCTCGGCTCAGCCATCCTGACCCGATCGCCACTTCACCTCGGAGAAACCAGTCGAAGCCGATGCCGAGGGCATTCATCGCGGCTCGCAACGGCCTACCCTCCGCAAGGAAGTGCTGATGGCACTCCTCGGAGATCGTCATGGTCTCCTTGACCAGGCCGAGCCACCAGGCGGCATCGGCCATGGCATGCAGGTCGTCCGCGGTCAGTGACTGTTGCTCCCGGACCGCTGCGAGGCTGCGATAGGCAACGGTCCAGTCGCGCCGCGAGTAGGACGCGCGTGCTTCAGCCAGCAGATCGTCCAGATCTGGCATTGACCCACGCTACCGCTGGCCGCGCCGATCCGTCCGCTGCTCTGCATCATCTGGTGCATGTCGGCACCCAAAGTGCACAATCTGCCCGATGCACATCTCCTCGTCGACCACCTAGCGTCATGCCTAACGAGCGAGACTCGGGACCCAGCCGCGGGAGGACCACCATGTCGAGTATCGAGACGAGGAGCAGCTCCGAGACCAACAGCAGCACGAGTTCCGTAGCAGCACCAGCGAGCGCACCCGCTGGAGTGGCTCCCGGGTTCGATCCAGCTCTCGCGGAGCAGTTCTCCGACCGGATGGTCGGCGTTCTCAATGACGCCGCGATAGCACTGATGACGAGCATCGGACACCAGGTCGGGCTGTTCGATGCCATGGCAACGCTCCGCCCGAGCACCAGCGCGGACATCGCCTCAGCGGCGGGCGCCCAGGAGCGCTACGTTCGCGAATGGTTGGGGGCGATGACCACAGGTCGAATTGTCGAGCACGATCCGGCGGCGGGGACGTACTGGCTGCCGGCCGAGCATGCTGCCTGCCTCACTCGCGCCGCGGGCCCGGACAACCTTGCCCACATGATGCAGTTCGTACCGCTGCTCGCGAGCGTCGAGCAGCAAGTCATCGAGTGCTTCGACAAAGGCGGCGGCGTGCCCTACCGCGCGTACCCACGATTTCACCGCGTGATGGCCGAGGACAGTGCGACCGTGCACGATGCGGTATTGGTCGAAGGCATTCTTCCCCTGGTGCCCGGCCTGACCCAGCGCCTGCGCGAGGGAATCCAGGTCGCCGATGTGGGGTGCGGACAGGGACACGCCGTGAATCTGATGGCTCGCGCGTTTCCTCAGAGCCGGTTCACGGGGTACGACTTCGCCGACGAGGCCATCGCGGCCGCTCGAAGCGAGGCAGGGAGCGCTGGCCTCACGAATGCGACCTTCGAAATCCGAGATGTCACCGAGCTCGACGTGACCGAGGCTTATGACCTGGTGACTGCTTTCGACGCGATCCATGACCAGGCCCATCCCGCACGCGTATTGGCGGGAATCGCGTCGGCACTTCGCGACGACGGCGTGTTCCTCATGGTGGATGTGAAGGCCTCGAGCCACCCGCACGAAAACATGGACCTGCCATGGGCAGCGCTGCTCTACACGCTGTCAACCATGCACTGCATGACGGTCTCGCTGGCTCTCGACGGCACCGGGCTGGGAACGGTCTGGGGCAAGCAGACTGCCCTCGACATGCTGGGCGAGGCCGGGTTCTCCGAGATCGAGACCAAGGAGATCGAGACCGACCCGTTCAACAACTACTACGTAGCCCTCAAGGGCATTCGCGAAGGCGGCACGCAGAGACCGTAGGCGGCAATCGCGGTTACGAAACCCATGAGGCTCGGGTAATGCACTACGAGACTCAATCCCCTGCTTTGGCGTCGGGTGGATGCCGCGGTCGTGGCGGAGTGGGTCGCGGCCCGGAGATCGCCGCCGAACTGGGACTCACGTAGCCGATCAGCGAGCCGGTCGTCGCTGTCCACAACCACCCCCGATAGTTCTGCTGGCCTGGATACGTAGGGAATCTCCGGCCCCGGCCGCGCACGACCTCGGACCCGTCGACCTTGCCGCGCGTCGTTGTGACCAGCTGACCGCTCGCCTCGACGTAGCGGACCTCAACATCTATGGGCCCGGTCGGTCCTGTATTCGATGTCCCGCCCGCCATGTCGCCTTCTTGTCGGTGGCGTGTCGTTGTCCAGGTTGTTGTCGTGCGAGAATCAAGGGAGTGTAGGGTCTCGGCGAATCTGTCGCCGGCAATGTGCCGCTGGCTAGTCGACGACAGACTCGGTAAAGGGCCGCCGATACTCACCATCTTGCCCTTTCCTCGCGCCAGCGAGGCTTTCCTAGATCTCCCGAAACTCGAAGATCAGTTCCGCTCCAGCGTTGACCGGTGCTGCAGGAAGCCGGCCAGCGCTTGGGCGATTCCGGCGGCATGGCTGATCGCGAGCGAGTGATCGGCTCCCGCGATCATCGCCTGCTCGGCCCACGGCAGCCACCTCAGCATCAGCTTCCTCACCTCGGCGAACCAGGGACCGCTCTCGGTTCCGCCGACGTAGAGCACCGGCGCATCGATGCGCGCAGCGTCGGCCGACGTGAACTGCCACTCCAGCAAGGCCGGAAGGTCTGCGTCGAAGAACGTGGCCGCGTCGCTGTCCATCTGGGCCACCGAGCCAGGCAAGGCACGCTCCATGTCGACGCGCCAGTCCGGTCCCACCACCATCCTCATGAACTGGTCCAGTGCAGCTCCCGCTCCCGCGGCACGGCGGATCTCGAGCAAGCTGGTGTTGGCCACGCGAAACGCCGCTGCGCTGGGCACGTGCACCGGAGGTGGCTCGATCAAGGTCAACGTGCGCACGCGGTGGGGAGCAGTCGAGGCAAGCTGCAAGGCGATCGCGCCGCTGTACGACAAGCCCACGACGTGGGCATCCTCAATCCCGAGGCCGTCAAGCACCGCGCGGCGTCAGCGGCGTCGCGCGTGATCGACCCGACATCGGCGGCTGCGGTACTGCCGCCATAACCCCGTCGGTGATAGACGATCGTGCGGAACCCGTCGGCGAGCGCCGGCTGCGTGGCGATCGGCAACAGCTCGTCAGCCGTCAAGGCAGTCTGCACGAACAGGATCGGTTCCCCGAACCCGCGCACGGAGAGCTCGAGCTCTGCACCATTGACCTGGATCCTCTGCAGCACACCAGTATCTTCATCGGCCCGCCGGGCCGCGTACAGGCCAGACACCCACTCGCCGTCTCGTCGAGGGCGCGGACCGCGTCCTCCAGCCGGCTTCGCGGCAACATCGCGCACGCCCGCGCCCGTCAAGGTAGCGCGGCGCCGACGTCGTCGTCGTCGCAAGCAGCAAGGCAGCTCCACGACGCCGGCGACGAATGCGCAGATCTTCGGCACACGAAGGGTCACGCTCGGTCTCAGCCGGCACCTCGTACCAGGCGCAGCCCCTCAATCCGCGGCTCGGTCTGCGAAGCGCAGGCCGTGCCGTTCCAAGATCGGCATCGTGGCGTCGAAATCGACCTGGCCGCCGTACTCGGCAGCCAGTGCTGGCAAGCTCGCTGGGTCGTACTCCCCACCCGGCTCGGCCAGCTTCCGGAACAATGCCTCGATGCCGCCCGGGCTGATCACTTCGAGCACCCGGAGCGGGTCCTTGCCGGCGTTCCAGAAGGTGTGCCACCGCCCGCGGCGCTTGAACACCACGTCGCCAGCGGTGGCGTACACCTCGACGCCGTCCTCGAACACCCCGAGCCGACCCTCCAGCACGACGCTGTACTCGTCCTCCCGGCTGTGGCGGTGCAGCGGCGCAGCCAGTACCCCCGATGCCAGTGTGTGCTCGACGACGGCCAGCGTGCCGCCCGAATCCCCGCTCTCGATGAGATAGCGGTCCAAGGCGCCCAGCTCACCTGTGGCGTCCGTATCGCTCGCTCTCCGGACCTGCGGTCCGGATGTCGTCACGATCATCGCGTTCCTCCTCCAGTCGTTGCGCCCGACCGTAGGGTGGACGCTGGTCGAGGCGCCATACCAGAAAGGTGGAGTATCCAGACGCCCGCTACCTCCGTACGCTGGCGGACATGGACCGCCACGCGCGTGCCGAACGTGCGGAGGACAAGATCAGCTGGTTGTCGCGGCAAGGCCTGGACATGGTGGCGTTCTGGCGTGCCTGCACGCCTGTGCTGGCCGACGTGGTTCCGCACTTCATGACGCCTTGCTGCTACACGCTCGACCCGGCGTCACGGTTGGTCACCAGCCACTTTCAGGAAGGAATGGCGCAGTTTCCGCCGGAGTGGGCCGCGCTCGAATACGCCGACGACGATGTCAACCACCTCGCCGACGTGGCGCGCTCACCGGCCGGTGTTTCGACCTTGTACGAGGCCACCGGCGGCAACCCGAGCATCAGTCACCGGTGGCACGCCAATATGGCGTACGGCGGGGATCAGGAGATGATCACCGCGCTCCGCTCTCGGGCTGGCGACGCATGGGGGGCCATCGGCCTGTACCGGGAGCCGGACCGACCGCTGTTCGACGCCGACGATCTGGCCTTCATGCGGGCGGTCAGCCCGTTGCTGGCCGATGCCGTGCGGCGAGCGCTGCTGTTAGGCGAGGCGGCAGACCCCGAGGGACCCGAGGCACCCGGGATGATCGTGTTCGACGACCGATGGCAGCCGGAGTCGATGTCGCCGGGGTTGCAGGACTGGTTGCGCGACCTGCCGGACGGCAACTGGGAAGCGTCCCACCTGCCGCCGTCGATCCTGGCCGTCGCTGGCCGAGCTGCGCGGGCGGCCACCGAGTCCGACAACGCAGCCGAGGTGGCTGTATCCAGAGTCCTGACCAGGTCAGGCCGCTGGGTCGTGCTACACGGTGTACCGCTTGCTGCTGGCGACCTGCAGCGCGTCGCCGTCATCGTGGAACCCGCTCATCCGGCCCGGATCGCCCCGCTGCTGATGGCGGCGTACGGGCTGACCAAGCGGGAGCAGCAGCTGACCCGCCTGGTCCTGCAGGGCTACTCAACAGCCGACATCGCTGATCGGCTGGTGATCACTGGGCACACCGTCCAGGAGCACCTGAAGAAGGTGTTCGACAAGACCGGGGTGCGCAGCCGACGGGACCTTGTGACGAAGGTGTTCTTCGCCCACTACGAGCCGCGTCTGCGGGACAACGAGCAGCGGGCGACGGGCGGCATCCCGCTGCGTGGCGGGCCGGCGCTCTGGACGGCGCACTGATCGACGCCGGTCGGCGACAGCGCACACCGGTGCACGCGTCGAGTCCACAATTGCGCCGGGAGGACTTCGAGGCTCAGTCCGCTGCGGCGCACGGACAGAACACCCGGCCGCCGGCCGGTCTACCCCGCCACACCCCCGCGACACGCCGAGAAGACCCAGGATGGGCACCTCGAGGGACGGAATAGGGAACAACCAGCCGTAGCCGTCCGCCTGCATCCGTAGCGAGTCGGACTCCGACGTCCGGGCTGGATTGAGCATCACGCCTTGTCAGAGGCCTATTTGAGCCGACAGCCACTACAGGTGCCAGAAGAGTGAAACCCTGCTCCCCTCGCAACACGCGAAATCGAGCCGAACTCGACCAAGATCACAAGCAAAGGGCCTAGTCACAGCCTGATGATCTTGCTGGTGGCAGGTGTTGGGTTCGAACCAACGTAGGCGATGCCGGCAGATTTACAGTCTGCTCCCTTTGGCCACTCGGGCAACCTGCCATGTCACCTCGACCCTCCGGGCGTCGGCAACGATCGCAAACAATAGCAACTCCCGGCGGGACCGCCCAATCCACTTCACGGGGTCGGCGCTACCGTGGCCCGGAGTCCAGCAACCGACCCCCCAGGAGGAGAACCGATGGCCTCGGAGAGCTCGTTCGACATCGTCAGCAAGGTGGACCGGCAGGAGGTCGACAACGCGCTGAACCAAGCCGTCAAGGAGGTCCGGCAGCGCTTCGACTTCAAGAACACCGACGCCTCCATCGCCTGGTCCGGGGAGGCGATCGAGCTGGAAGCCAACTCCGAGGAGCGGGTCAAGGCCGTGCTCGACGTGTTCCAGTCCAAGTTGGTACGCCGCGGCATCAGCCTGAAGGCGCTGGACGCCGGCGAGCCGCGCTCGTCGGGCAAGCTCTACAAGATCACCGCCACCACGTCCGAGGGCATCAGCCAGGAGAACGCCAAGAAGGTGTCCAAGCTGATCCGCGACGAGGGGCCCAAGGGCGTCAAGTCGCAGATCCAGGGCGACGAGCTCCGGGTCAGCTCCAAGAGCCGCGACGATCTCCAAGCGGTGCAGGCCCTGATCAAGGAGCAGGACTACGACTTCGCGGTGCAGTTCAGCAACTACCGCTGACTTCGGACGGCGGAGTTTCGGGCGGCATCGAGGCAACGT
>DATDAP010000011.1:0-2503 GCA_036525335.1 Microlunatus sp.
CCGCCGCGATTCCGCCGTAGCCCAACGATCGCGCCTCAGCCGCCAAGGTCAACCGCTGCGCACGCTCATCCAGATACGGCAGCAATGCATCGAACTTCGCCCGCAACCCTTCAATCGTCTCCGCTCCGATCGCCATACACCCATGATCCCACGAAAACCAGTAGTAGACGCGTTAATTTACTCACGTGTCCTAGGGCGGCCAGGCCGAACACGGCCAACAGGCCGAGCAGTGATCCCAGCGACAGCTGCTGCTCGGTGATCAGGGCGGCAACCAGCCCGCCGACGAGGCTGAGCGGAAGCGCCAGGAACGTGATCGCGGCCAGTCGCCAACTCTGGAACGCCGCCTGAAAGAGCAGGATCGCCGCCACTGCCGCTGCGATGGCGAACCCGATCGCCGCATTGAGGTTGATCTCCTCGGCGGTGCTGTTCTGCAGGACTTCGGCGTGGTATGCGAGGGGGAGGTCCTGGCCGGCCAGCCGCTGTTCGAGGTCAGCCGCGACCTCGCCTACGCTCCGGTCGTCCAGGCCGGCGACGATGTCCAGACGGCGGGAGACCGCATCCCGGTGAATGACCGCCGCGGTCTGGACCGTACGAACATCAGCCACGTCGCCGAGCCTGAAGTGGCCGCCGCCCGGGCGGTCGATCAGCAGATTCCTGACATCCTCCATGCTCCGCCGGGTTTGCGGCGCGCCCTGGACCACGACGTCGAAGACCTTCTGCTGTTCAAAGACACTGCCGACCTGGATGCCCTGCAACAGGGTGGCCTCGGCGCGGCGCACCAGCCCGGGGCTGACGCCGAGCTGTTGGGCTTTCTCCAGATCCACCTCGATCTCGATGGTGGGCTGCAACGGCTGTTCGCGAATCTGCGGCGCAACGAGCCCGTCCACGCCCGACATGAGCGCTTTGATCCGCTCTGCCTGGACGGTGAGCACCACTGGGTCCGGACCGAACAGCCGCACCGCCAGCGGCGTGTTCAGGCCGGTGAGGACGTCCAGACCGCTGGTCGGCACATCTCCGGTGCCGGTCATCGCCCCGACGTCGCGCATCTTCTGGGTGGTGTACGTCGACACCTCGACGGTCACGTCGGCGACCTCTTCCACCGCCACGTCGATCGCGGCGAGGGTCTGGTCGTAGTCGGCGTCTGACGCGACGGTGACCCAGATGTCACTCGAGCTGACGTTCACTACCCGGTCCCCGGTGACCGCCCGGCCCACCTGGCCGCCGACCGTGGCCACGCCGGGCACAGCCGAGAGCAGGTTGCCCACCTCCGTGGTCTTTGCAGTCATCCACTGGTTGGAGGTGCCGGGCTGGCCCTCCAGCCGCACCAGCACGTTCCTGTCGGCGAAGGTGGGCAGCACGGCGGTGCCCAGCAGCGGCACCAGAGCCACGGCCGCGATGCCGACCAGAGCCAAGCCTGCCGCGACCAGCACGGCAGGTTGCAGCCGACCCGCGAACCGCTGGAGACCGGCCTCATAGCGGTCACCCAGACGCTCCCCCCAGGTGGGCGCCGGCGCCGAGCTGCGCTCCCATCTGGCGAAAAGCAGGTGAGTGAGAGCGGGCGCCACCGTGAGCGCGACCAGCATGGCCGCGGCCACGGTCACGGCGTACGCGGCGACCAGGGGCGAGAAGAACGCCCCGGGGCGGCCTTCCATGACAGCCAACGGCACGACCGCCAGCAACGCGACCAGCGTCGCGTAGACCAGCGAGCGGCGGGCCTCCGCCGACGCCTGCACGATGACCGCAGACACGCCTCGCCGGCTACCTGAGTCTGTGCCGTTCGGTGGCAATCCGTCAGGTCCCGTGCGGTCTGGGGCCGTCGCTACCAACCGGCGCATCACCCGATCGGTGGAGACCACGGCTTCATCGACCACGATGGCCGCCGCGGCCGCAGTTCCCGCGAACACCAAAGCGTTCAGTCCCTGACCCAGCAGCTGCATGAGCACGCCGGCCGTGGCCAGGGCCACCGGCACAGTGACCACGGCTACCACCACAGCCCGCCAGCGCAACCACACCGCCAGCAGGCCGACCATCGACAGGATGCCGCCCACCAGGACGCCAGTCCGGCGTTGTCCAGCGCCTCTTGCACGTAGTCGGACGGGCGGAACAGCGTGGTGTCGGTCGTGATACCAGTCAGCCCGGGCCGGAGCGTCTCCAGTGCCTCCTCGACGTCCGCGGTCACATCCGGCGTGCTGATGCCGGGAAACTTTTCGACGACCAGAATCAGCCCCGGTCCCCCGCCGACAACCGCGTCGCCGATCAGCGGCTGATGGTCGACCGTGACGTCGGCGACGTCACCGAACTACCACCAGCCCGGACCAGACGAAGACGACTGGCGGGACCGTCCGCGGACCGACGACGAGCAGGGCAAGGACCGGCCCGCGGACGCACCGTCGGAGTCAGAGCCCGACCCCGAGGATCTGGCCTGGTTCGAGAGCAACCGGAATGCCGGCGACACCCCCGCCACGGACGTCAGCACCGACACAGCTTCCCCAGAACAGCAGCG
>DATDAP010000012.1:0-4202 GCA_036525335.1 Microlunatus sp.
CTCGTCGTGGTCGCCGATCAGGGCGTTCAGGGCCTCGGCGGCCCGGACGGCGTCGATCGGTGCGCCCAGCACCTGCCGCCAGTAGCCGGCGGTCAGACCCGCATGGGTGATCAGCACGTCGCGATCGTCGGCGTCCGCGACCACGACCGCCACCTGCAACAGTCCGTCGGACCACCACCCCCGTACGGTGTCCGCCGACGTGTCGTCCAGACGCTCGGGCCAGGCGAAGGCCGGTGCCGTCAGGTACTGCGCCTCGTGGTTGCCGACCAGCTGGATCCACTGACCGGGTCGCCCACGCAGGTGACGGTCCACGAGCCTGACCACACCGGCCGAGTCCGGTCCCCGGTGCACGAGATCGCCGACCTGGACGATCGTCAGGTCGGCGGGCAGCTCCCCGGTCTCTTCGTCTGCTCCGAGTCTGATCAGCTCGCGCCGCAGCTCCGCGAGATGCCCGCCGACGTCCCCGATCACTGCGACCCGGTGACCGCCCGGGGGAAGGTGGGCGGAGCCCGCCGGGCTGACCGTACTCATGGCTCCTCGGGTGCGGTCCACCCATCGATCGGCACGTATTGGGAGATGTTGTCCATCCGGCGCTGTGCCGTGGCCACCTCGCGAACCGCCTGGTTCACCATGCTCCGGTCGATCGGGGACAGGCGATCCAGCGTCAGCTGGTCGGTGGGTCGCTCGCCGGCCTGGATCTGCACGAGCTGGTAGCGCAGCCGGAGCCGCTGCAGGACGTCGAACGCCTCGATCAGGTTCTTCGCCCGCCGGGCCGGGAGCATGGCCGACCCCGAGGCCACCCGGAGCCGTTCCGTGGTCGGCAGGGCGGCGGAACCGACGCTGAGCGCGGCCCACCTGGCCAGGTTCACCACCGGCAGGATCGCGTCCGCCTTGATGTCGAAGATCCCGTCCCGGCGGACCAGGACGTCGAGCACCGAATGCATCCGCGCGCGATGGGAGAGCGACTCCTGGAGCAGAAGACGCATGGTCCCGTGGTGGCGGCGGAGGTCGGAGAAGACCCGGGCGACCGCGGGAAGTCCGGGGTCCCCGTAGATCGCCCGCCCGTCCACCAGCAGCGAGGCCATCACGGCCCCCTGGTTCTTCTCGGGGGCAGACATCCACTCGCGTCCCGCGGCGCGCCACTGGTCGTTGGTGCGGGAGAACGGCGGACGCGACGCGGTGGCTCCGTGGTGATCGCCACTCAGGCCGGCCCGCGCCAACACGGCGTGGACCTCACCGAAGGCTCCGCGGTAGGCCTCGATCTCCTCCGGCGACAGTCCGTCGGCGAACGCGACCGCCGTGTCGACGTCGGAGCTGGGCACCGCCTCACGGCGTCCGTTGCTGCCCAGGGACAACCAGGTGAAGGCGTCGACCGACAGCTCCGGATGAGAGGCGAAGACCAGGGTGATCGCTCGCCTGACCAGGGTGTCCAGCAGGGTCGAGTACACCGCGATCACCCGGTGCGAGGTGAGGCCACCGGTCAGCAGGTCGTCGAGCGTGGCGACCACCCGGCTAGCCCGACCGACGAGCTCCTCGGTGTCGTCGGCGCGGCGCAGCTGCTCGTGCAGCGACACGCCGGCGGTGGTCGGCGAGACCGCGAAGTCGCGCGGGGCGACAACCCCGCGCAGTCGGCGTGCCGCATCCACCACGACCAGGAACTCGGCGTCCTGCTCCAACAGCATGATCAGCGCCTCGGTGGCGGAGTCCCCCAGGCGCACGGTGGGCGCAGGCACCTCGAGGATCTGGCCGACCGGGGTCGTGCCGGGCCGCCCGTCGACGATCAGGTGACGGCGCAGCAGGGCGTCGCTGACGATGCCGTACCGGCCGTCGCCGAGCTCGACCACCGCGCACGGCAGATGGCGGTCGGTCAGCTGTCGTCGGGTCAGCAGCCGGGCGACCTCGTACGCCGACTCGGTCGGGGCCACCACCAACGGCTCGGAGGCGATCAGGTCGTCCACCAGGCTGTACGTCGGCCGCTGAGCCCCTCGCCGGATGGCCGCCGACATGTGCTCAGCCAGGAAGCGGGCACCCTCGGCCGAGGTGAAGGCGGGCGAGACCACGGAGGCGGGGACGGCGGCCACCTCGGTGCGCCCGGTCGCCACGACCCGCGGGCCCACCGATCGCTCGGTCAGCATGGAGGAGAAGCCGAACACCTCGCCGGGCCCGAGCCGTTCGTCGGGCACCTGGAGCAGCCGATCCCGGTCGTTCCAGACGTCGACCTGCCCGTCGACGACGACGAACATCTCGCTGTTCGGGTCGACGAACGCGTCGATGATCAGCTCGCCGGCCCCGAACCGCTCGAGCCGAGCGGCCGCCGCGAGGGTCGCGACGGCCGCCGGCTCGAGCGAGGCGAACGGCTCGTGCTGCGCCAGGAAGTCCTGGAGCGCGCGCGAGGTGGGATCCACCGGTTGCTCCTCTCCGATCAGCTCCCCGGGGTGGGCGGCTTGGGGATCTTGTAGCCGGAGGGACGCACGGTCTGTTCCAGCGACGCCTTCCAGGAGCCGTCGTCGATGTACGCCTTCAGTGCGGTGTTGACCTTCTCGACCATGGCCGCATCCCCCTTCTTGATGCCCACGCCGTACAGCTCGTCGGAGAAGCCCTTGCCGACGACCTTGAGCTTGCCCCGGTATTTTGGTTCTGCCGCGAAGCCGGCCAGGATCACGTCGTCGGTGGTGACGGCGTCCACCTCGCTGCGGTCCAGGGCAGCGACGCAGTCGGAGAACTTCGAGTACTCCCGCAGATCGATGGTGCCCTTGAACTTCTCCTTGACCAGGGCGGCCGAGGTGGTGCCGGACACCGAGCAGAGCACCCGGTTGTCGAGGGTCTCCGGGCCGGTGATCTCCTCCTCGTTCCGTCGGACCAGCAGGTCCTGATGCGCCTCGAAGTAGGGACCGGCGAAGTCCACCTTCTGCTTGCGTTCGTCGGTGATCGAGTAGGTCGAGAGCACCAGGTCGACCGCGCCGCTGCTGAGCAGGCTCTCGCGGTTGCCCGGATCCGCTTCGATCCAGGTGATGTTCTCAGCCGGCACGCCCAGCGATTTGGCCACGTACGTCGCCGTGTCGACGTCGAACCCGGTGTAGGCGTCGCCGTCCTTCAGGCCGAGACCGGGCTGGTCGAAGGAGATGCCGATCCGCAACGTGCCACCCGGGGAAGCCCCGGGGACGACCGAGGGGTCTGTGTTGACCTCACCCGCACCGCAGGCGGTGACGGTGGCGAGGCTGGTCAGGGCGACGGCGGTAGCCAGCACCCGTCGGATGAGGCCGGTCATTCCTTCTCCTCCGGATAGAGCGGGTTCAGATGTTCGGGGTCGTGCTCGTCGACGTCCAGGTCGTCCGGCGTGACGCCGGGGTAGGTGGGCCCGTCGTCCGACCAGACCGCCTTGATCCGGCCATTGGTGTGGGCCATCACCTTGGGCCGCACGATGAACCAGCCAGCGATCAGCAGCACGACGATGATCGGGATGCCGAAGACGACCACGATGAAGCTCGTCTTGTGCCAGAAGTACGGCGAGGACTGCCAGCCCGAGATCATCATGCCGACCAGCACGAAGGCGAGGAACCCGAGACCGAGGTAGCTGGTCCACGGGTAACCCGGGGCCTGGAACGTGCTCGGCGCGATCACCCCTCGGTTGACCAGGGCCCGGAGTCGCAGCTGGGACAAGAAGATGGTGGCCCAGGTGAAGACGACACCGATGGCCGCCGCCTCCAGGGCGATCTCGAAGGCGTCCGGGGCGAGGAAGTTCAACACCGCACCGAAGACGAACACGACGGAGGTCATCACGATGCCGGCCCACGGCACGCCCTGGTTGCTCATCTTCAGGGTGAAGGCCGGTGCCTGCTTCGACATGCCGAGGCTGCGGAGCACCCGGCCGGTGGAATAGAGACCGGAGTTCAGGCTGGACATGGCGGCCACGATCAGGATCGCCTGGATCAGGCTGGCCATCCAGGTCAGGCCCATCCGGTCGAAGACGGTGACGAACGGGCTGGTGCCGGCGGTGTACTCCTGCGTCGGCAGCATGCAGACCAGCAGCAGGATCGAGCCGCAGTAGAAGACGCCGATCCGGAAGATCACCGCGTTGACGGCCTTGGGGACCTCGCGCTCGGAGTCCTCCATCTCGCCGGCGGCCACACCGACCATCTCGATGGCGGCGTACGCGAACACGACGCCGGACATGACCAGCAGCGGCCCGTACCAGTTGTAGG
>DATDAP010000013.1:0-3973 GCA_036525335.1 Microlunatus sp.
TCCCGCGCCGCTTCGAGGTCCAGGAAGCCGTGCTCGTAGAGGGAGTCGATCTGGTCCGAGCCCACCTCCAGCTCGGCCATCCCGGTCCAGCCGGACTCGGCCGCGAGCTCGGCGCGGTACTCCTCCGCGTTCAGCCCCACCGCGGATGCCTTGACCCGCATCGGCAGGTCCTTGGAGACCAGCGTGACGTCCTTGCCCTCGGCGCGGAAGTTCAGGGCGACGGCCAGGATGCGGGAGTCGTTGTCGCCCAGCCGGAAACCCGGCGGGAGCAGCGCTGGATCGGTGTGGTTCAGCTCGACGTGCAGGGTGCCACCGACGTCGTTGACCGGTACGGGGGCGTCCAGCCGTCCGTGCGTGATCCGCAGATCGTCCAGATGTCGCAGTGCGACCCGGGCGAAGTAGCCGAGCTCAGCATGATGGCGCTTGCCCTCCAGCTCGGTGATCACCACGATCGGGAGCACGATGTCGTGCTCCGCGAACCGGCGCAGCGCATGGGGATCGCTGAGCAGGACCGAGGTGTCGATGACGTAGGTGCGGCGGGCTGTTGCAGAAGACATGCGATGTCCCCTTCTGGAGGCCGCAGCGCCCTACGCGCCCGGCCTCACACCTAGGTGGTCGGCCGGGATGCGCAGACCGGAACCGGTCTGCAGGTCTGCGTCAGGTGACGGATCTCCCCCGCCGAGCGAAGGATCCCCCTCGTCTGGCGAAGGATCATGGAGCGCCTCCCGTGCGGGCCGCTACACCTGCGTCCCACACTGGAAACGTACGTCGTCTCAGGTCCACATTCCCTACGCACACGCCGGATGTCACCTGATCGACTTCTGACGTCAAGAATCAACCCGCTCGTCACAAGTCGGGTCAACCTCCGAACCGGCGCTCCCGGTCCGCGTACGCGCGCAGTGCCCGGATGAAGTCGACCTTGCGGAAGTCCGGCCAGAGCGCCTCACAGAAGTAGAACTCGCTGTGCGCCGACTGCCACATGAGGAAGCCAGAGAGCCGCTGCTCCCCCGACGTCCGGATGATCAGGTCGGGGTCGGGCTGGCCGCGGGTGTAGAGGTGCTGGGCGATGTGGTCGATGTCGAGGGTCTGGGCCACCTCCTCGATCGAGGTGCCGTTGCGGGCGTGCTCGGCCAGCAGCGAGCGGACCGCGTCTCGGAGCTCATGGCGTCCGCCGTACGACACGGCGATGTTGACCACCATGCCCTGGATGTCGGCCGTCTGCACATCGGCCGCCTTCATCGACGCCGCGGTGTCCGGTGGCAGCAGATCGAGGGCACCGACAGGATGGATCCGCCAGCGCTGGGCCGCCGCCAGCTCGCTGACCATCGACTCGATCACGTCCAGCAGCGGACCGATCTCCTCTTCCCCGCTCCGCTGGAAGTTGTCCGTGGACAGCACCCACAGGGTGACCACGGGAATCGCCAGCTCGTCGCACCACTCGACGAACTCCTTCAGCTTGTCCGCGCCCGCCTGATAGCCGGCCACCAACGGCTGTCCGGGAGCGTTCGCGCGAGCCCAGCGCCGGTTCCCGTCGGCCAGGACGGCGACGTGCTGAGGCCGCCGGTTCGCGTCCAGCTCGGCGATCAGACGGTGCTCGTAGGTCGCGTAGAGCAGCCCGGACGGGTGCAACCGGTCGACCACCTCTTTCAGCCGCTCGAGGCGACCACGAGGGAGGCGGGGCATGGGGGCACTGTAACGCCGGGGGCGCGTCCTGGGCCCATCTGCCGTGTCCACACTCACAGCCAGTGCCTGTTCATTTCTCCGTCACCGACCCGTACGCTAGAACCTACGGCACCGTAACTTACGCTGAGTAAAGTTTCGCTCGCCGGAGGCGAGGTCGCCGTCAGGAGTTGCCCATTCATCTGGAAGGAGTTGGGATGAGCACCGTGGCCCCATCGGATCACCGTTCCTCGGCCGGGGAGCACCCGGACAGTCACAGCCCCACCGACACGCTCGGTGAGGTCGTCCGGCAGGTCAAGCCGAAGCTTCGCGGCTGGCTGCACGCCGGGATGGCACCGCTGGCGACGGCCGGCGGCATCGTGCTGGTGGCCCTGGCGCCTGACCAGAGCTCGCGGATCGCCGCGGCGATCTATCTGACCGCGTCCCTGCTGCTGTTCGGCACCAGCGCGGTCTACCACCGTTTCGACTGGGGTCCCAAGGGCGACGCCATCCTCCGTCGGATGGATCACGCGAACATCTACCTGTTCATCGCCGCGAGCTATACGCCCATCGCTGTCTTGACGCTGAGCCCCCGGTCGGCGACAACCCTGCTCACGATCATCTGGTCGGCCGCGTTCGCCGGGCTGCTGTTCCGGCTGTTCTGGCTGAGCGCGCCCCGCTGGCTCTACACCGCGCTCTACCTCGCGATGGGATGGGCGGCCCTGTTCTGGCTGCCGCAGATCCTGGTCAACGGCGGGGTCGCGGTGTTCACCTTGATCATGGTCGGCGGACTGCTCTACAGCGGCGGCGCCGTGGTCTACGCCCGCAAGTCCCCGGACCCGTCACCGCGTTGGTTCGGCTATCACGAGATCTTTCACGCCTGCACGATCCTGGCCTTCGCGGCCCAGTACGTGGCGATCTCGCTGGCCATGTACACCGCCTGAGTCTCGTCGGCAGCAGTCTGACCCGGCCGACTCATCAGAGCTGGGCGACCAGGTCCTCCGGCTCGGTGACCGGCAGCCGACAGACGAACCCGCGACACACGTACGCCGTCGGTCGGCCGTCCCGCAGGGGTCGGTCGGCCAGCAGAGCGAGCCCCGGTGTGTCCGGGAGCCCGACCATGATCACCGAGCCGGCGGGCGCTCGTCGGTACGCGATCCGGGCCAGCTCCGCGGTCCCGGCGTCTGCAGGATCGCCGACGATCGCCACCTCCACCGGCGGCCGGACCAGTCGGCTCGTCGCCGCGGCCAGCAACCAGCCGGCGAAGCGGGGCGCCCGGTCCACCAGTCCTCCGGCGGTCGCCGCCGCCCGATCGGCGCGCTCGACCAGCTCCGTACGCCCGGTCGCCTCTCCCAGCAGGGACAGCGCGTGCACGGTCGCGCTCAAGCCCGAGGGGGTTGCGTTGTCGCTGGGATCCTGTGGTCGCAGGTAGAGGCTCTCCGCGTCCGCGGCCGTGTCGAAGAAGCCGTCGCCGTCGGCGAACTCGGTGGTGATCACCGCGGCGAGCAGATCGGCCCGCTCCAGCCAGGCCCCGTCCGCCTCGGCTCCCGCCAGAGCGACCGCGGCCATGATCATCGCCGCGTAGTCCTCCAGCACCCCGGGCGCGTCACCGACCACCCCGTCCCGAGACGTGCGCCGCAGCCGACCCTCGACCCAGTGCCGCTCCCAGATCAGCGTGGCAGCGTCCCGGGGCAAGGCCAGCCAGTCGGTGCGACCGAAGACACCTGCCGCCTGCACCAGGGAGTGGATCAACCAGCCGTTCCAGGCCGCCACCACCTTGTCGTCCCGGCCGGGTCGGTGGCGCTCCGCGCGGGCCGCCCGCAAGGCCGCGCGAACTCGCGCCAGCCGCTCCGGCTCAGGGTCACCGACCAGCTGGAGGGTGGACCGTCCGTGCTCGAACGTGCCGGTCCGGGTGACCACGAACACCTCACTGGCCCAGGCTCCGTCCTCGGCGCCGAGCACCTCGACCAGCTGCTTCGGATCCCAGGCGTAGAACGCACCCTCGACCGAGTGACCGTGATCATCGAGACTGTCCGCGTCCAGACTGGCCGCGAAGCCGCCCTCCGGGGTCCGGAGCTCAGTTGTCAACCAGTCGACGGTCTCGGCGACCACCCGCTCGCCGAGCGGGTCCCCCGTCACCCGCCACCAGTGGGTGTAGACGCCGAGCAGCAGCGCGTTGTCGTACAGCATCTTCTCGAAGTGCGGCACCACCCAGCCGGCGTCCACGCTGTAGCGGGCGAAGCCGCCGGCCAGCTGGTCGTAGAGACCGCCCCGCGCCATGGCCCGACAGGTGGCGTCGACCATGATCATCGAC
>DATDAP010000014.1:0-5090 GCA_036525335.1 Microlunatus sp.
ACCGACAACAAGACGCCGGTGGCTACCCTCCTGGACAAGGCCGGGGTCAAGGTCACCCGGTTCGTCCGCTTCGAAGCCGCTGCCTGAGTGACCTCGAGCCGCCTCCGACACCTCTCTCCAGGAGATCTTGTGACCAGTCCGTACAAACGCGTCCTGCTCAAGCTCTCCGGAGAGGTGTTCGGCGGCGGCCGCGTCGGGGTGGACCCCGACGTGGTCGGTGGTCTGGCGCAGCAGATCGCCTCCGTGGTCGCCGGTGGCACCCAGGTCGCCATCGTCGTCGGTGGCGGCAACTTCTTCCGCGGCGCCGAGCTCCAGCAGCGGGGGATGGACCGTGACCGGGCCGACTACATGGGCATGCTCGGCACGGTGATGAACTGCCTCGCGCTGCAGGACTTCCTGGAGAAGACCGGGGTGCAGACCCGGGTCCAGACCGCCATCACGATGGGCCAGGTCGCCGAGCCGTACATCCCGCGTCGGGCCGAGCGGCACCTGGAGAAGGGTCGCGTCGTGATCTTCGGCGCCGGTTCCGGGATGCCGTACTTCTCCACCGACACCGTCGCGGCCCAGCGCGCGCTGGAGATCAGCGCCGACGTGCTGCTGATGGGAAAGCAGGGGGTCGACGGTGTCTACGACGCCGACCCGAAGACCCACCCCGAGGCGATCAAGTTCGACCACCTCAGCTACGACGAGTACCTGGCTCGCGATCTCAAGGTCGCCGACGCCACCGCGATCAGCATGGCCCGGGACTACGCCCTGCCGATGATCTTCTTCAGCCTGGACACCGACGGCTCCATCGTCTCCGTCGTCGCGGGTGAGAGGATCGGGACGACCGTCCACGCCTGAACCACCCCCGCGGGTGATCCACGCGGCGTTCGGCCGCACTACCCTGCTAGAACCCGATCCCTGCACGATGCTGACCCACTGCGCTGAGGAGCCGATCCCGTGATCCCCGACATCTTGATGGAAGCCGAGCTCAAGATGGACTCGGCCGTCGAGCACGCCAAGGAGGACTTCGCGGCGATCCGGACCGGTCGAGCTCACCCGGCGATGTTCGCCAAGCTGACCGCCGACTACTACGGTGCGCAGACCCCCTTGCAGCAGCTCGCCAGCTTCCAGGTGCCGGACGCCCGGATGGTCCTCATCTCCCCGTACGACAAGTCGTCGATGACCGCGATCGAGAAGTCGATCCGCGACTCCGATCTCGGCGTGAACCCCTCCAACGACGGCAACGTGATCCGGGTCTCGCTGCCGCAGCTGACGGAGGAGCGGCGCAAGGAGTACATCAAGCTGGCCCGGCACAAGGCCGAGGACGCGCGGATCTCCGTGCGCAACCACCGGCGTGGGGCCAAGGACCTGCTCGACAAGCTGGTCAAGGACAAGGAGGTCGGTGAGGACGAGGTCGCCCGCGCCGAGAAGCAGCTCGACCAGGTGACCAAGACCTACGTCGACCAGATCGACGACATCTTGAAGAACAAGGACTCCGAGCTCCTCGAGGTCTAGGCCGTCAGGTCGAGACCCGAGGTCGCCGAGCGCAGCGAGGACTGATGGCAAGCAGCGAGACCCCAGGTCCGGCCACGGACGGTGCGTCGTCCGGGTCGGCCTCTCCAGCCGGCCCCGACCACGGTCGGGCCGGGCGCAACCTTCCCGCGGCCATCGGTCTGGGCGTCGTGCTCGGCACGTACGTCGTCCTCAGCCTCATCTTCTTCAAGCCCGCGTTCGTGCTGCTGGTCGCGGTCGCCCTCTCGATGGGCTCGCTGGAGCTCTACCACGCCCTTCAGCGGCACGGCATGAAGGCGGCCATCCAGCCGATCATCGTCGGCACGCTGGCCATCTCGATCGGCTCCTACCTGGCCGGCATCCAGCGCCCGGTGGTCTTCTCGACCACGAGCGTGCTGCTCGCCGCGCTGGCGTTGACGGTGCTGGCCGCGCTCATCTGGCGGATCCCTGGGGGCGCCAACGGGTACGTCGGTGATGTGGCGGCCAGCCTGATGATCATCGCGTACGTGCCGATGCTCGGCTCCTTCGCCGCCCTCATGCTGGCGGGGGAGAACGGCGTCGCCCGGCTGGTCACGTACATGCTCGTGGTGGTGATGAGCGACACCGGCGGGTACGTGCTGGGCGTGCTGTTCGGTAAGCACCCGATGGCCCCGCGGATCAGTCCGAAGAAGTCCTGGGAGGGCTTCGCCGGGTCCATGCTCTTCGGGCTCGTGGCCGGCGTGCTGATGGCTGTGCTCGCCCTGAAGCAGCCGTTCTGGGTGGGACTCATCCTCGGTGTCTGCCTGGTCGGCATCGGGGTGATGGGTGACCTGATCGAGTCGCTGATCAAACGCGACATGGGGATCAAGGACATGAGCTCGGTGCTGCCCGGCCACGGCGGGGTGATGGACCGGCTCGACTCGCTGCTGGTGGCGGCCCCGGTAGCCTGGCTGATCATGTACCTACTGGTCCCCGGCGGATGAACGAGCCGCTCCCGCTCATCCTGGAGTCACCGCGGAGAGGGCAGCCGCCGCGGCACTGGGCCGACCTCACCCCCGCGCAGCGGCGCGAGTACGTCGAGGCGGCCGGGCATCGCGCCTTCCGGGCCCGGCAGCTGTCCAGCCACTACTTCGAGGGCCTGCGGACGGATCCGAACGAGTGGACCGACCTGCCCGAGACCGTACGGGCGTCGCTGGCGGCGGCCTTCATGCCGGAGCTGCTGCGCGAGGTCCGCACCCAGACCGCCGATCAGGGCGACACGGTCAAGACGCTCTGGCGGCTGTTCGACAACGCCCTGGTGGAGAGCGTGCTGATGCGCTATCCCGACCGGGTCACCATGTGCGTGTCCAGTCAGGCCGGCTGCGGGATGGCCTGCCCGTTCTGCGCGACCGGACAGGGCGGGCTGCAACGCAACCTCAGCCAGGCCGAGATCGTCGAGCAGGTCGTCGACGGGGCCCGGCGGCTCCGGCGCGGCGAGGTCGAGGGCGACCGGGTGAGCAACGTCGTGTTCATGGGCATGGGCGAGCCGATGGCCAACTACAAGGCCGTGATCGGGGCCGTCCGCCAGCTGGTGGCCCCGACGCCCGACGGCCTGGGCATGAGCGCACGCGGGATCACCCTGTCCACCGTGGGTCTGGTGCCACGGATGCAGCAGCTGGCCACCGAGGGCATCCCGGTGACTCTCGCGCTGTCGCTGCACGCGCCGGACGACGAGCTGCGTGACGAGCTGGTGCCGATCAACACCCGGTGGAACATCGACGAGGTGGTGAACGCCGCCTGGGAGTACGCGCGCCAGACCAAGCGGCGGGTCTCCATCGAGTACATCCTGATCCGCGACGTCAACGACCAGGCCTTCCGGGCCGACCTGCTGGCCAAGGTGCTCAAACGACGTGGCAACTGGGGCTGGGTGCACGTGAACCTGATCCCGCTGAACCCGACTCCGGGCTCGCGCTGGACCGCCTCCCGGCGCCGCGACGAGGACGAGTTCGTCCGCCGACTGCGGGACAAGGGCGTGCCGGTGACGGTGCGGGACACCCGAGGTCGCGAGATCGACGGCGCCTGCGGTCAGCTCGCGGCCACGGACACGGACGCGTGAGCTCCGTCAGCGCGTGAGCGACGGGCACGCAGTCTTCGCACCCGCACGCGACGACCTGTACGAGGTCCGGTCGCAGGCGGACGGGCCGAGCGGCGCGCTGCCACTGACCGATGACCTGCTGCGGCACGCGCCGAGCGGCACCGTCTTCGGGATGACCCAGAACGTCGGCATGGGCGCCGACCCGGCGCGCTCCGGCGATCCAGGGGTGCTGCTGCTCTCCACCCAGGGCGGTCTGCGACGCACCGACGGCAGCCCGGCGGCGCTCGGCTACCACACCGGCCACTACGAGCTCGGCACCATCGCAGCCACCGTCGCCGAGGAGCTGACCGGGCGGGGGTTCCTGCCGTTCGCCGGCTTCGTCTCCGACCCGTGCGACGGCCGGTCCCAGGGCACCACGGCGATGTTCGACTCGCTGCCGTACCGCAACGACGCCGCCATCGTGATGCGGCGGCTGATCCGCTCGCTGCCGCACCGCGTCGGGGTGGTCGGCATCGCCACCTGCGACAAGGGTCTGCCGGCGATGATGATGGCGCTGGCCGGGTCGCCCGAGGTCCCGTCGGTGCTGATCCCGGGCGGGGTGACGCTGCCACCGGCTCACGGCGAGGACGCCGGCACCATCCAGACCCTCGGGGCGCGCTATGCCCACGGGCTGATCTCGCTGGAGGACGCGGCGTCGCTCGGCTGCGCAGCGTGCGCCTCCTCGGGCGGTGGCTGCCAGTTCCTGGGGACGGCCGCGACCGCTCAGGTGGTGGGCGAGGCGCTCGGGCTGGCTGTGGGGCACACCGCCCTGGCTCCCTCCGGCGAGCCCGTCTGGCTGGAGGGCGGGCTGCGCGCCGTCGCTGCGCTGGCGGCCGCGATCCAGCGGGGTCAGACCACCGCCGACGTGCTGACCGAGGACAGCATCCACAACGCGATGGTGGTGCATGCCGCCTTCGGCGGCTCGACCAACCTGCTGCTGCACGTGCCGGCGATCGCGCACGCCTCCGGGTTGCGACGGCCGACCGCGGCCGACTGGCTCGCGGTGGCCCGGTCCACCCCGCGGATCGTCTCGGTGCTGCCCAACGGTCCCGTGATGCACCCGACCGTACGGGTCTACCTGGCCGGTGGGGTGCCCGAGGTGATGCTGCACCTGCGCGACCTAGGTCTGCTCCGGACGCACGCGCGGACGGTGGAGGGAACGACGCTCGACGAGCGGCTGGACGCCTGGCGGGACAGCGACCGGCGGCAGCGGTTCCGGCAGATCCTGGCTCAGCGGGGCTTCGACCCCGACGAGGTGATCTTCCCGCCGGCCCGAGCCCGCGAGGTGGGGATGGCGGGCACGGTCGCGTTCCCGGTCGGCAACCTGGCCCCCGAGGGGTCGGTGGTCAAGGCGACCGCGATCGACCCCCGGTCGCTGGACGCGGACGGGGTCTACCGCTTCACCGGTCCGGCCCGGGTGTTCATCGACGAGCACACGGCCATCGAGGCGATCAAGACCGGGGTGGTGCAGGCCGGTGAGGTGATCGCGCTGATCGGCTGC
>DATDAP010000015.1:0-23185 GCA_036525335.1 Microlunatus sp.
TACTCCCCGATCAGCTCACCGATGCGCTTCTTCTCCGCGCCGGCGTCGACGACACCTGCCTTGGCCATCTTGGGCAGCACGACCAGGCTCATGTTCTGGCCGTTGTCGAAGTCCTTGACGAAGCCTTCCAGGCGGCGGTCCTCGGTCAGGTAGGCGATCTTCTTCGCCACCGCCGCGGTCGGGGTCGGCAGGTTCACCTCCTGCCCGTGGAGCTTGATCGACCCGGACACGGCCGGGCGCTGCCCGGTGATGGTGCGGGCCACCGACGAGCGACCGGAGCCCACCAGCCCGTAGAGTCCGACGATCTCGCCGGGGTTGACGTCCAACGACACCCCGTGCGCGCCGCCGCCGTGGATGTCGGTGACCGACAGCACCGGCACCTGCCCCGGTTCGGACTTGAGCGGTGCGGGCCGGGCCAGCGCCTTGAGGGCCTGGCCGATCATCAACGAGGTGATCTCGTCCGGGTTCGACTCGGCCGCGTTGAGAGTCTTGATCAGCTTGCCGCCGCGGAGCACCGCGATCCGGTCGCACATGGCGAAGACCTCGTTCAACCGGTGGGAGACGAAGATGATCGAGGTGCCGGCGTTCTTCTCCCGCTCGACCAGGTCGAGGATGTCGTTGAAGTGCTCCTCACTGGTCGAGGCGGTCGTCTCATCCAAGATCATGATCTTGTGCGTGGTCACCGCCGCGCGGGACAGCGACAGCATCTGGCGTTGCCCCGGCCCGAGGTCACGGGCCAGCTGTCGGGTGGACAGGTGACCCAGTCCGACTCCTTGGAGGACCTTGCGGGTCTCGGCGTTGTTGGTGTCGATCTTCTGCGCCCACGGTCGGATGTCTTTGCCCTCGCGCAGCTTGTACAGCCACACGTTCTCCCCGACGGTGAAGTCGTCGATGATCAACGGCTCCTGGTGCATCATCAACACCCCGGCCTGCTCAGCCTCGGCGGCGTTGCGGACCGGATGCGCATGTCCGGTGATGGTGATCTCGCCGTCGGTCAGGGTGTCGACCCCAGCCAGCAGCTTCGCGAAGGTCGACTTGCCGGCGCCGTTGGCGCCACACACCCCGAGCACGCTGCCGGCGTACCCCTCCAGGTCGACGCCGTCGAGCGCCTTGACCCCCGGATAGTGCTTCTTGACTCCGACGGCCTTGAACGCCAGCTCTCCGACGGGGAGTGGACTGGCCTCTTCTTCATGTGCCGCAACTGCCATGGTGCGCCTCCTGATTTAGAACGTGGTGAATAGGTCGGGGCTGTGAATGAACGTAGACCTGGCTCTCAGAATGGTGTGGCACCGGCGCGCCGTGCTGCGCGTCGTGCCTCTTGCCGATCGGCACCGAGACGGTGCCCTACCTGCCCATTCGAGCGGTGCTTGTCTCGTAGTGGCTAGGGGTCGGCAGGCGACGTTTTGGTAACGGCGGCAGCACCGGGTCGGTTTGGTGGTTCGCCACGAAACTCGTCGGCGCCGCAGTCCACGGCTGGTTGTGCCGTCACGGCGACCGGGAGATAGCCGGTGGCGGTGACGCCGTTCATGGCCTGCAGGACGGCGAGCCACAGGTCAGCGGCTTCGACGGTGAGGACAAGAACGGTTCGGCATCGGTGGTCGTGCACGATGAGGAGATGGAACGGCGTCAGTCGGTGACGCAGGGTGTCGACCATCTCGTCGTGATCGATCGCGGTGTCGAGGAGTGTCACCGACACGGTGAACAGACAGTCCGGACTCACCCTCGGTGTGAGATCACCGAACGACAATCGCAGCGTCCCTGTGCTCGCGAGGTCGTGGTCGCCTTCAGCAGGTGAGCGCCGGCATGTCTGGAGCCAGGACTCCATGGCTTCAGCCTCCTCATCGTTGGGGGGTCTGCAGCGGTCTGCTCTCGCTGCTTCACTGTGTGATCTGACGCTAAGCGCTGACGCTGGGTGCCGGATAGCGCCCGCGATGCCCCACACTGATACTTTGATGCCCGCGCCGTCGACGGCGCACAGGAGGTCACCCATGCCGGAGTCGGAGCAGACTGCCCAGCGACTCGCCACCATCCAGGCCGCGCGCGAGGTGGTGCCGAGCGACCCCGACCATTCCGCCCGGTGGCATCGCCATGGCGTACCGGGCCCGTTCTCGCGGTGGAACTACCACCCGGAGTACGAGGTCCACCTCATCACCGCGGGCACCGGTTGGTACGTGGTCGGGGACCGCATCGATGTCTTCACCGCCGGGCAGCTCGTCTTGGTGGGCTCGAACGTCCCCCACCATTGGATCAGTGACCTCTCCCCCGGGGAACGCCTACCCGACCGGGACATCGTCTTCCAGTTCCATCCGCAGTGGATCGACCACTGCACCGAGCTGCTGCCTGAGCTCGCACGGATGCGTACGCTGCTGGACGCGTCTCGACGTGGGATCGAGTTTTTCGACTCCCCCCGGCAGACGGCGACCGACCATCTCCGCGCCATCGGCGCCACCGAGGGCCCCGCCCGCCTGGCTCACATCTTCGGACTGCTGGCAGCCATGGCGGACGCCCCCACCGACCAGCGCCGGTACCTTGCCGCGGAATGGTCCATCCCGCACAGCGATCACGCAGATGGTGCCGCCGACCGCATCGACCGTGCCTTCGGCTACATCTTCACCCACCTCGAGGACCCAGGGCTGCGGCTGGCCGGAACTGCCCGCCACGTCGGCATGTCGGAGTCCGCTTTCTCCCGCTACTTCGCCCGCGTCACCGGCGTGACCTTCGCCGACACCATCCGCCGGCTCCGCCTCGCCCAGGCCGGCAAGCTGCTACGCGGCACCACCTTGCCGGTGGCCACAATCGCCCATCGTGTCGGCTACGCCAACCTGTCCAACTTCAACCGACAGTTCCTCTCCCACCACGGCCACACCCCCCGCCAACACCGCGGCTAGGCCTGCCCCGTCACGCTCAGCCCAGGTGTCGACGGATGCGGCCGTCACCCCTGAGAGCAACGGAAAGCATCAGCGGTCGACATCGCCTGGTCTAGTCCCTGGTTCGTCATCGGTCTAGATTCACTCCTGGCTCGCCCGGAGCCCTATCCCCAGGAGCGCGATCGTGACCAACCGCAGTGCCGTCCTTCACTCGCCCCGCCACCTGACCATCGAGGACCGGCCCCTCCCCGAACCAGGCCCGGGTGAGGTTCTTGTCCGGGTCGTCGCCGTCGGGATCTGCGGATCGGACGTGCACTACTACGAGCACGGCCGCATCGGCCCCTACGTTGTGGAGGCTCCGATGGTCATCGGTCACGAGGCCTCGGGTGAGATCACTGCGGTCGGTGACGGCGTCCCTCAGGATCGGATCGGTGAGCTCGTGGCGCTGGAACCGGGCGTCCCCTGCCGCAACTGCGCGACGTGTCTGTCCGGGCATTACAACCTGTGTCCCGACGTGGTGTTCTTCGCGACACCGCCCGTGGATGGTGCGATCTGTGAGTACGTGACGCTGGCGGCGGCGTTCGCGCACCCGGCTCCGGAGGGGTTGGATCATGATCATGCGGCGATGGCTGAGCCGGTGTCGGTGGGTGTCTGGGCCTGTCGCCGCGCCAACGTCCAGGCTGGGGATCGGGTGCTGGTCACCGGTGCGGGGCCGATCGGCCTGCTCACCGCTCAGGTCGCTCGCGCGTTCGGCGCCCGGTCGGTGACCGTCACCGACATGAACACGAGCCGGGTCGCGACAGCCAGTCAGCTGCGGCTCGACGGCCGGCTCGCCTCCGCACCGCTCGAGGAGGAGTACGACGTCCTCCTGGAGTGCTCCGGCGCACCGGCGGCGCTCAGCGCCGGCATGAACGCGATGGCCAGGACAGGCCGCGTCGTCCTGGTCGGCATGGGAGCCGACAACGTCAGCATCAACGTCCCCCTCGTGCAGGGCCGCGAGCTCACCATCACTGGCACCTTCCGCTACGCCAACACCTATCCCCTCGCGCTGGAGCTTCTAGCCAGCGGCGCCGTGGACGTGGCCACGGTGATCACCCATCATTTCGACATCGACCACACCGTTGACGCCTTGACCCTCGCAGCACGAGAACCGGACTCACTGAAAGCTATCGTCCGACTCTGAGTGGCCGCCGTCGCCGACAGTAGTCAATTGTCCGCCGATCACGACTTCACGGTCTTGCCCCTGACAAAGCCGGCCGGCTTTGCGACGACTTGGGGGCTGGGCGGCCCCTGAGGCTGTGATGTCAGTGCTGCGACACGGCCGGAGGAGACGGCGGCCGACGCGGCCCAGGCGTCTTCGGGGGTACCGAAGGCGATGCTGCGCAGGGTGTCGGTGCCGGAGGCCACGACCAGGCACAAAGCCAGTCGCTGGCGGGGATCAAGGTGGCGGCCTCGTTGATCAGGGCCCGGACCGGGGTGACCCCACGGGTGCCGATCATCTCGGGCGCTGGTGATCAGCGCCCCGACCCAGTGGGACAAATCGATCGGCTCCGGCCCCGAGACGCCCGGGAAGAAGTACTTGTTGCCGCCGGAGAAGCCGACGACCTCGTGCGGGAACACCGGGCCCACGACGATCGCCACATCGGCGTCGGCGATGTGCCGGTTGATCCGGACCTCGACGCTGGTGTCGGTCATCAGACCGCCGGTCAGCTCGGTCAGCCGCTCGGCGCCGATGGTGCCGAGGGAGGTGAACGTCTCCGGCAGCCAGGACTCGTGGTTGTGGATCGTCCAGCCCGGGTAGGTCTGGTCGAGTTCACCCACCTGGTAGCCGAGGTGTTGTGCCAGGTGGGCTTCGTCCATGCGTTGGTGGGTGCCGAGGGCGATGACCACGGTGACGCTGTGCGCCCGGCCGGCGAGTGCGTCGCGGGCGGCGCGCAGCAGCAGCGGCAATGGGCAGGTGCGGGTGGCGTCGGGCACGACCAGGCAGACCCGTTTTGTCGTCCAGGTCGCCGCCGCCGAGGGCTCGGGTGACGAACTCGGTGACGTCGGCTGCCGACAGCTGCTGCCCGGGACCGCCACGCGCCGTGGCCTTGGCCGGGTCCCCGGGGTCGGTCCCGTAAGCCTCGGTGGGGTGTGGGCTCAGCGTCGTCGTCATGATCGTCTCCTCGTCGTGGACGCTTCATTAGCGGGTGTCCCAGTGGCGGGTGTCCCAGGAGCCCACCACACGCTTCGTTGTGACTGCCGAGGCAGCGACGACGGCCGACCAGCTGTAGATCAGCGACCGGGAGACCTCCGGGGAGGGGTCGTGGGCGTTGTCGGCGGCGGCTTGAGTGGTGTCGGCGGCGTCGGGCTGTGTGCGGAAAGTCCCCGTCTCCTGCTCACGTCGTCACGACTGGATGGTGTGAGTCTGGTCCAGTACGAGAGCGACGAACGCGTCATCCTCACTGAGTCCGGGCTGCAGAGTGTTGAGCACCGCCGGAACTGCGTGCGCAAGGTCGTTGCCGTTGGCCGCCGCTCGGGCGGCAGCGGCCCCTGGGTCTTTGACGGGAGCACCGAGGCCGCGCAGATGCAGCACCCACGCTGCGAGAGTGGTGGCACCTCCTCGCGGCAGTCGGCCTGCCTGTCGTTCCGCGTGGACGACTGGCAGGGTGCGGACGGGGAGTTTCTGTGATCCGTCGGCGGCTATCCGGGCGAGGTAGTCGCGCATTCTGGGATTGGAGAACCGGACGAGCAGGGCCCGGCGGTAGGCGGCGACGTCCTCGCTCGGCAGGCTCAGGTGGCGGCTCGCCTCGTCCCAGAGTGTTGTCACCCAGGACCGGCAATGGGGGTCACCGATGGCCTGGTCGATGGTTTCGTAGCCGCGGATGCTTCCCGCATAGGCGAGAAGAGTATGGGAGGCGTTCAGCAGCCACAGCTTGCGCTGCTCGAACGGGCCGACGTCTTCCACCACGGTTGCGCCGGCGTCCTCCCAGCGGGGCCGGCCGGCCGGGAAGCGGCCGGACACGACCCATTCGTGGAACGGTTCGGCAGGGACGGGACAAGTGTCGACGTAGCCGCACTGGTCCTGGACGAGCTGGCGGTCGTCGTCGGTCGGGGCTGGGGTGATGCGGTCCACCATGGACGAGGCGAAGTCGATCTGGTCGTCCATCCAGCGGATCAGCGACGTGTCCACCAGTGCGGCCAAGTCGTAGACGACTGTCTTGGTGACCTCTCCGTTGTCGGGAAGGTTGTCGCAGGACAGGATGGTGAGCGGGCCGCCTCCGGCGGATCGCCGCGCCAGCAGTCCGGCAAGCAAGCGGGCCGGCAGGGAACGGACGCGTTGCCGTGGGTCTTGGCGCAGCACGGTCAGGTCTGCAGCCAGCACCTCGTCGTCGGCGTTCAGATGGCCGTCCGGCCCGCGCTGGTAGCCTGCCTCCGTCACGGTGACGGTTACCACCGCCACGTCGGGCTGAGCGAGGTAGGTGAGGTACTTCTCGTGCTCGTCCGCCGCATGGACGGCGGTCACGGACCCGACGGTCTCGAAGCTGTCACCCTCGTTGCCGCGGATGATCAGCGTGTAGAGCCCGTCCTGCGGCCGGAGGGCGTCGGACACCCGGGGACTGGTCCCGGTGAAGCTGGCGTAGCCGCACTCGTCTGCATCCGATGCATGCGCGGTGTACCAGGCCTGATGGGCGCGGTGGAAGTTGCCCAGGCCGATGTGCACCATCCGGATCGGGGCGGCGAGCGGAGCATCGGGCAGAGATCGAGACAGCCGAGGGAGATCATGGGTCATAGCGCGGATGCCCTCCTGGGACGATGACGGACTGCGGATGGGTCAGGCAACGGCGTCGACCGAGTCCCGACGGGTTGAGCTGGTCGAGACGGGACCCCGGCCGCGACCGATCAAGCCCGGGTACCGAACGGCGTCACGTGCTTCAGGAAATGCTGGTGCATGATCTCGTAGAGCTCCTCCTCATGCTCATCCAAGGCCTGCTTGATCTCCGTCCCGAACTTCTCCAGCACAGCGCCGTAGCCCACGTGTAGGACCTGCCGGGAGTCGATCGTGGTGACGAGTTCGTCCAGCTGATCGTCGGACGGATTGGCCGGGATCTTCGCGGGGTCACAGGACAGGTGGTAGCTGTTCCGGTTCTCCTCGAAGCTCTCCAGCGACAGTTTGAGGATCTCCCGCAGCAGGTCGAACTCGTGACGGGCCACCACCCGCAGCGCCTCGATCCAGCTGGTGCCAGCGGTCTTGAGGTGACTGACACCACGGGTTGCCTCGGCGAACAGCGGATAGATGGAGAACTTGTCCGAGCCGGAGTGCAGCGACAGCTTGTAGGGTCCGAGGGCCCTGGAGATCTCCGCGTGCGTCCGAAAGTTCTTGGCCAGCTCGTCTCGAGAACCGATGTACTCGACACCCTTCTCGAACTGCCCGACCCATCGCGGAGCGAAGCTGGTGAGTTCGATGCCGAGACGCTGGAGTTCGCTCACCACGACGACATGCTCGACAGCCGTTGTCGGTTTGTCGGTCTCGTCGATGGCGAACTCGAACTCGTGGGTCACGTCCAGGGATTTCACGTGGTTGATCAGCTCGAGCCCACGGACCAGCCCGGGGCCGGCCTTGGCCATCGCGCGGACGACGGCTTCCTCGTCGAGGGTCAGCGGGCCTGACTCGAGCTCGACCGTCGTGCCTGCGTAGCGGGCCACCAGGTCATCGGGGGTGGTGTCCAGTGAGGACAGGTCGACGGCTTCGGCCTTCGCACGGACCGTCGCCGCGTCGTCGTCGTGGGCGGCCATGTCCATCGTGTCGCCCGGGTCGATGGTGAAGAAGACGAAGCCGGCCTCGGCGCAGGCGCTGAGGGAGTCCTCGGTCTTCTGGTGGTCGGCGTCGGCGCCGACTCCTTTCGTCCAGCCCCCTTGGAAGGCGCCCCATGTCGCGTCGTCGAGGACGTTGCGGGGGGTCCGGTGGGTTCGGCCCATCTCCCGGGTGGACTGCTGGGCGAAGACGGGGTTCACTCCTGTCACCGCTTGGAACGCGCGGACATGACCTGGAGTGCACAGGCCCAGGCGGTCACCGGTGCCGGCCGAGGTCGCCAGACCCCACCGGCGTGGTGTCAGCCACGGAAGGCTGTTGCGCAGAGCTCGTGCGTTGTCGGCGTCAGCCGGCCCGATGAAGCGGGCGCCGTCGGCGGTGCCGGCGAACGCGTCGAGGACCGCGGCGGTTGCGCCTTCGACGACCAGTTCCTTGCGGTCGCCATTCTTCTGCAGCCAGAAGGTCGCCCCCTCATGGGACACCCGTGAGGCTGCGTATTCGGTGGACAATTTCGTTCCCACTTTCGTTGATTTTCATGCCGAGAACCGTGGTAGATGACGCTGACGTCTCTCAGGCCGAGAACTGCATCGTGATGGTCCGCTCAGCGGAACGCGTCAGCTGAACAGGGTCGTGTAGAGACCCACCGCGCCGACCAGACAGATCGCGACCGCCGAGATCCACATCATCACGGTCATGAAGGTGCCGCCCTTGACGCGCGGGTCGGTCTGGCTGCGGGACAGATAGACCGTGGAGATCGCGACGCCGATCAAGTAGATGGCGTTCAAGATTCCGCCGAACAAGACCAGCACCAGCGGGGCGGAGACGGCAACGCCGATGATGGCCCAGCCGAGCGGGAGGATGATCATGAGCAGCCGCATCCAACGGTCACGGCGTCGCTGGTCGGTCCACTTGAACACGTTGAACACGGCCAGGGCGTTGGCTACAATCCGGGCTTGCAGTGGAACGTTGGCGATGACGGTCTTGTAGAGCGCGAGCCCGGCGCCGATCAGGAAGATCACGCCTCCCGCCTGCCCGACCGCAGAGGAGAAGATGCTGCTCAGGGTGGTCATCACCTCGTTCCCCTTCGGGACCAGGCCCTGGGGATGCAGCACCGCGGCGCCGAGGATGTAGAAGGCGAGGGTCGAGACGGTGTAGACCACCCAGGCCACCCAGGCGTCGATCTTCATCACCGAGATCCATCCGTTGGCCCGGGCGGCCCATTCCGGCGAGTCGTCGCGCGGACCGGACCAGGCCGCGTAGCCCTTCTCCACGCACCAGTAGGTGTAGGAGGTGATCTCGCCGGCGCCGACACCGGTCAGCCCGAACATCGCCAACGCCACGCCGAACGATCCGACGGCGATCTGGAACTGCAACCCCCCGCCGATGTCACCGAGATTCCAGGCGAACTCGGTGCTCTGCACCAAGAAGACCATGCTGATCGCGAACACCGTGACCAGCACGACCAGCACCGTGGAGACATTCTCGACCACGACGTAGCGGTTGGCGAGATGGATCGCGATCGCCCCCAGAGCCAAGATCGCCACCCAGACCCCGATCGACAGCGTCGAATATGGTTCGCCGCCGATCGGGAACAAGGTCGAGAACGCGAACGCTGACGCACTGATCACACCGGCCTGGCCGATCAGGAACTGCGCGAACAGCAACAGCGACAGATACGCCATCCAGCCGTGTTTGACGATCTTGGGAGGTACGTCGTTGTAGCCAGTGACCGCGGGCCGGCCGGTCGAGATCGCCCAGCGGGCCAGTGCGATCTGTACCCACACCTTGACGAAGGTCGACACCAGCACCAGCCACAACAAGATGAACCCGACCTGCGCGCCCAGCGTCGTGGCGGTCAACAGTTCGCCGGAACCAATAACTGCGGCAGAGACGATCATTCCAGGACCGAGGAACTTGAGCTTGTGAGAAAACTTGGTCGGCGGATCTTGGATCCGCGACTGGTCGAGAATGTAGGGATCGGGGCGAGCAACCACTGCCTGCGTCATGGGGACTCCTTCGTCCAAGCGACAGGCGGCGAGGTGTCGCCATGGCTTCCTGTCGAGGAACCAACTGCGCAATCATCAGATGAATAGTTCTGATCTGTCAAGGGTAGGATGAATCCGTGACGACGAGGCGGGCCAAGGTGAAGGCAACGGAGAGCGGCGGTCGTTCACAGTGGGAGGTCGTCATCGACGGCATCAACGACCTGATCGCGACGGGCGTGTTGACGCCCGGATCTCGCCTCCCGGTGGAGAACGTCCTCTCAGTGCAGCTCGGAGTGTCCCGCAGTTCGTTGAGGGAGGGGGTTCGCGCGCTCGCCCTAATGGGGGTGCTGGAGACCAAGCAGGGCAACGGCACCTACGTCACCTCACTCGAGCCAGCCACACTGCTCGCCCCTTTGGGGGTGCTGATAAATCTGCAGCGTCCGGGGAACATCGCCGACGTGATGCTGGTACGCCGAACGCTAGAGGTGGAGGCCGCGGGTCGGGCCGCACTACGAATCAGCGACGCTGAACTGACCATCGCCGGCGACGTCCTGACCAGGATGGAGTCGATCATCCGCGAAGAAACGACCGCACATGACGCCGTGATGGAAGCGGACGTGGACTTTCACCGGGTGATCGCGCAAGCGTCGGGCAGTCCTACCCTCAGCGCCATGATCAACGGGCTGGCCAGCCGCACCGTGCGGGCCCGCTTGTGGCGGGCACTGCAGAAGGAGGGCGTTGAACGGCAGACCCACGCCGAGCACGCCAGCATCCTCTCGGCGCTGACCGCCAGGGACCCCGACGCTGCCCGCCTACGGATGAATGTGCACCTGCTGAACGTCGAGGAGTATCTGACGGCCCACCTGAAGGCCGACTCGCGGTGGGCCACCGGCTGAGCGTCACTCCTGCGTCCACGTCGACGATGAGAGCTTGACGAAGGTCACGCGGCCGCCAGGCAGGCCTGTTTGGGCTGCCCACGTTGCCGCACCGTGGCGCAGCGGATCGTCCCCACGGCCCCCACGAGGTGCAGTGCTCACCCACTCCGCCGGGGTCATCAAGGCGCGAGAGCGGTTGACAGCCAGGGTCATTCATCAGATGATTGCCGAGTCTTCACCACCCATGGCTCACGAAGTCGCGACAGCTCGCCCCGCTCCGGCCGCGCAATCCCCGGGTCTGGCTCAAGTCTCTCTCAGCATCATCCGCTCACAAAAGAAAGGGCACGATGAAAGCTGTACACATCAGTTCCCCAGGCGAAGTTGAGCTAGCCGACCTGCCGATACCCGAGCCAGCACCCGGAGAGGCGCTACTCCGCGTCCGCTACGCCGGCGTGTGCGGCTCCGACCTGCAAACCTTCACCGGCAACCAGCCGTTCGCGACGTATCCACGCATCCCAGGGCACGAGTTCTCTGCCGAGGTCGTCGAGGTCAACGGCGAGGCGCCCGGTCTGAAGCAGGGAACGCTGGTGACAGGGAATCCCTATTTCAACTGCGGGGTCTGCAGTCCGTGCCGACGGGGCCTGGTCAACTGCTGCGAGTCGAACGAGACCATGGGTGTCCATCGCGATGGGGCCTTCCGCGAGTACCTCACCTTGCCCATCGAGCGGCTGTATCCAGGCGAGTCGCTCTCAGCGGTGCAGCTGGCCATGATCGAACCCTTCAGCATCGGCTTTCATGCGGCCAAACAGGCCAAAGTTTCGCCCGGTGACAGGGTCCTGGTTCTTGGTGCGGGCGCGATCGGCATCTTCGCGCTCCTGTCCGCCAGGTTGCTGGGGGCCTCCGTGTGGATCGCCGACATCCTTCCCTCCCGCCTGGAAGTCGCGAAAAGGATGGGGGCGGAGGGGACGATCCTGCTGACCGAGGTGGAGGATATCGAAACGACTGCGCGCGAACTCACAGACAACAACGGCTTCGATGTCGCCCTCGAGGCAACGGGCGTCCCGGAAAGCTTCCTCAACGCCATGGCCGCCTCCATGTACGGTGGCCGCATCGCTCTCATCGGCAACGGGAAGCGCGAGGTCAGCTTCAATCAGTCACTGATCATCAAGAAGGAACTGACTGTCTTGGGATCACGCAACAGTCTGGACGCCTTCAGGCCTCTCATCAAGCATGTCGCCGCCGGTGACATCAACATCGAAGGCATGCACACAGCCACCTATCCGTTTGCGCAGACCATCGACGCGATGAGAGATCTACTCGACAACCCAGCAGACAACGTCAAGGTCCTGATCTCGTTCTGAGCGGTGCAACCCCACCAGCGACGCATCAGAAAGTGGACCCACTGCACGGCGCGAAGGAAGGGTGATCACGGCCAAGCTTCCGGAGCAACTGCAGGACCATGACCTGGGTCTCGCATTCACGGTGACGTGAGATCGGCGCTTCTCGTGGCGAAGATCTGCTCTCGTAGGATGTCGGCGTGACCGCAGTGCTGTGCCAGCTCGCGAAGGGTGTGGAGGTAGATCCAACGCAGGGGGAGCGGCCCTCGGCGGTTCCCGTTCACTACGTCATCGAGTCCAAGGCTTAGTGCGGCAGCTCGGGAGTCGATACACACTTGGCGGTATGCGGCTCGGACCGACTCGATGTTGTCGTCGGTGGTGAGCTCGAACGAGTCGTCTGGGCTCTGAGGACAGCCGATCTCGGTCCGCGCTCGGCAGGTGATTGCCTGGTTGAACCACACCAGCTCGACGAACCGGGCGTGCTTCACCAGGCCGAGCAGGGTGGTCTGGGACGGGACCAGCCGGCGGCGCGCCTCCTCATCTGTGAGGTTGTCGAGGCAGTTATACAACGCCCGCCGGTGGTCGTCGAGGAACGCCTCGAACTGTAGGTGCAGCGGGGCCGCGAATACGGCGGGATCATGGGTTGATATCGACATCGTTTGCCTCCGTTCTACGCAAGATCGTAGGTGGCTCTCGGCTGGGTCTGGCGCGGTTGCGGCCGATGTGGGAGCCGTTCAACTTCTCAGCCGATCCCGACCTCGGATCGAAGGTCGTCGACGGTCGTCAAGCTGTACTTGCACCAATTACATCTGGCAGCTCCCCGACATCGAACAACAACAGTCCGCTGGACCAGCAGCCGTCGGATTTGTGTGCCGGGAAGGCCGGGCACGGTCAGCTCGTCAGCACGCCCACCGGAGAGCTGTAGTGGTGCACCTGGGCGCCCGGCCGTTGATGGGACCCGACGGGCTTCGGTGCCCGCTGGGGCGGGATACCTTCGTGCAGCAGGTCGAGTGGACCGAGGACGGCTGGCTACGTCTGGTCGGGGGCGGCCACCACCCACGCGTCGCCGTCGCCGTCGCCGGGCCGAGGTCTGTGACAGTGCCGGCCGACCCCGCTCCGGCCGTCGACGAAACTCTCCTCCAGGGTCCGGAGTGGATGAGCCTCCGCGGCCCTGCCGACGGAACCTGGGTGGATCGAGACGGCCGACCTGGGTGGGTGCGGCTACGCGGACGGGAGAGCCTCACCTCGCTGTTTGAGCAGTCGCTGCTTGACCGTCGACTGCCGGGCAGACACGCGGTCGTCGAGGTCACGGTGGACGCGGAGCCGACGCACTTCACCCAGTCGGCCGGGCTGGTCGACTACTACAACACCACCGGCTACCACTATCTGGCGGCCGCGGCCGCAACTGTCCGATAGACGGCCCTATGACGCTCGTTCCGACCCGTTCTACGCGGGGTCGTGATCATCCGACAGCAGATCTGGCGCCTACTCGCGGCGGTGGCGCCACGGCAAAGCCGGAATGGTCGATCCAAGGCTGCAGACATCGAGTCGCAAACGATCGCCGCCCCACCTCGTGATCTGGTTTGAGGAACACCCCCGAAGCCGGAGACTCGATCAGTCGTCGGAACCTTCAAGCGCGGCAGACAAGCCTGGGTCAGTGACCGACGGTGTCGGAGTCGACTCGCTGCTCAGCGCCCGTGTCGAGCGCCGAGATGGCAGCGATCTCATCGGAGGTGAGCACGAAGTCGAAGACGTCGAGGTTCTGCACCATCCGTGCTGGGTTCGTCGAGCGCGGGACGGGCACGATCCCGAGTTCCACGTCCCAACGGAGAATGATCTGGGTCGGTGTCTTGCCGTACTTGGCGGCGATCGCCGCGAGCGTCTGATCGTCGCGCAGCCCCGAGCCTGATCCGAGCGGGCTCCACGCGGCGGTGACGATGCCGTGCGCGCGGTGATAGGCCACCTGGTCGCTACGCGTGATCCGGGGACTGAGCTGGATCTGATTCACAACCGGCAGAATCGTCGCCTCGGCGACGAGCCGGTCCAGATGAGCCGGCTTGAAGTTGGAGACGCCGATCGACCGTGCCTTGCCCTCCTCGACCAGCTGCTCGAAAGTCCTCCACGTGGAGACGTACTCGTCGCGCTGCGGGAGCGGCCAGTGGATCAGCAGCAGATCGACGTAGTCCGTGCCGAGCTGGCGCAAGCACTCGTCGAGGCCGGCAACGGCACGAGCGTCCCCTTGGAACTCGCCGTCCAACTTCGTGGTGACAAACAGTTCCTCCCGCCCGATGCCGCTGTCGCGGATGCCTTGGCCCACGCCCCGCTGGTTGCCGTAGCGGTAGGCGGTATCGATGTGGCGGAAGCCGGCCTCGACTGCGTCCACGATCACCGGCACGATCGCTTGGTCGTCCAGCGCAGTACCCAGCCCAATCTGCGGGATGCTGTGGCCGTCACTGAGCTGCACACTGGGAACCGTCATGGGTAGACCTCTCTGGTGCGCCTTTCGGCGCGTCGACTGGAGCAATGATCAGCACTCGAGGGCATAGGCGCACCGAATCTCGGCGAACCAGTGAACTTACAGCACGACCACGACCACGAGCTGGCGCGGTGTGCCGGTGCAGCACGACTGAGGGGGCGCCAGCTGCAGGGAGCCGGAGCCGGAGAGGTTCACCTGGTCGAGGGCCGCGCGCGTCGGCGTCGGCGCCATACCAGTCCCGAACCGAGGAGGATGAGCACGCTACCGAGCACGAGCAGCAACGCATCCGGTCCACCCAGGTTGGGAAGGCTCTGCGGTCTCTCGCCTGCTGTGGGCTTGTCCGAGATGCCGCCGACGGTCTTGCACAAGGCTGGGTCCTGGTTCTTGCAGGTGGCGCCAACGCTGTCCGAGGTCACGACGTTCAACAGCACGCCGTCGCCGTCGCCGTCGCCGGGATCGTCCACCGTCACCGAGTAGGTGATCGTCACGGTCCCGCCAACCGGAAGCGGCCCACTCCACAGCAGCGTCGGGCGGTCGAACTCGGTGCTGCCGGCGGTCGGAGACCCCTGGGTGTAGGCCACCTTTCCGACGTCTTGACCGTCACCGGGTACTCGACCTCGGCGCCGGGCTCGACGTCGCCGCTGGGCTTCGAAGTCTTGCTGACCTCCATCTCTTGCACGGGCACGTCGACGCCACATCCTGGCGGAATTGCTGCGAGCCGCAGCGCACCGGTGCTGGCCCGGCTGGACATCGCCACCGGACAGCTGGACTCAGGCGGCCCGGTCACGGCGTTCTCGAGGGTGGCGTTGCCGGTCAGCGAGTCATTGACCGTCACCGAGTAGGTGATCGTCGCCGTCGCACCGACGGCGAGCGGTCCTCGCCACGACAGCTCCGGCTCGTCGCACGACGTCTGCCCGACGTCGGCAACGGTGTCGCCGTTGAAACGCGCGTCATCGAGCACTCCGGACAGGTTGTCGTTGAAGGTCGCCGGTCGGGGCCTCGGCGTATGGCGTCTGGCCGGTGTTGACGACGGTCACCCGCGCCGGGGAGGAGCAGTACTGCCTGAAAGGCAATACCCAGGCCTACTGCTCCGTCGACCGGGACGGCACCATCACCCAGGGCGGCTACTCCACCCACGTCGTCGTCGACGAGGACTACGTCCTCCCCGTCCCCTCCTCGCTCGACTTCAGCACGGTTGCCCCGCTGCTGTGCGCCGGGATCACCACCTACTCCCCGCTCCGGCACTGGCAGGCCGGCCCGGCAAGGCCGTGGCCGTGGTCGGCATGGGCGGGCTCGGCCACCTTGCCGTCAAGCTCGCGCACGCGATGGGCGCGGACGTCACCGTGCTGTCGCAGACCCTGTCGAAACGCGACGACGGCCTCCGGCTCTGTGTTGTCGCGTACTACGCAACCAGCGAACCCGACACCTTCGACCAGCTCGCGAACAGCCTCGACCCGATCATCAACACCGTCTCCGCCCCGATCGACCTCAACGCCTACCTGCGGCTGCTGCGCAGGGACGGCAACCTGGTCAGCGTCGGCGCGCCGTCCGAGCCGCTTCCGATCGCGGTGTTCTCGTTGTTCGGCAACCGGCGCTCCTTCGCAGGCTCATCCACCGGCGGGATCGCCGAAACCCAGGAGATGCTCGACTTCTGCGCCGAGCACGGAATCGAACCCGAGATCGAGCTGATCGACATCGACGCCGTCAACGACGCGTACGAGCGTGTCCTCCGCTCCGATGTTCGCTACCGCTTCGTCATCGACGCCGCCAGCCTCCGCGCTGCCGACTAGCCTCGCGACGCCACTCACCCCGCACCGACCTCCCACACGGATCCCTGGGCGACACCCTCGTCCGTACACCGACCGGGTTCCTATGCCGATCGGGCTGCCTTGACCATCGCCATGATCACGGCGGCCACCTCCTGGACGGGGGCGTTGCGAACCAATGCGGCCGACAGGACGCTCTGTAGTTGCCGCGTCTGACTGGCCGTCAGGTCTGGGCAGCTGATCGAGTCGCTGTCGGTGTCGTAGGTGATCTTCATCGTGCCTCCTTCTCGAGTGGCGGATGGCGCGGCACATGCCCGTCACCCGATGCAGTCATACCCACGACACCTGTTTCAACACGGTCCGCCCTCGTGGGCGGCGGCACGCGTGGGCGGACACGGGAGCCGGGATGTTTACCTTCGAACGACGGGGCTATCACGAGCACTGTCGAGCCGCAGCCGGCGGCACCCCGCTTGGTAGGCGTGAGGTAGCGAATGAACCGATCGATCGCTCCGGCGCCCATGCGGTTGGTCGCCGACGATGTGTACGTCGTCGAACACACCTACACCAACTGCTACGTGGTCGTCGACGGCGACGCCGTCACCCTCGTGGACGCCTGCTACCCGCCACCTGGAGCACCGTGAGGGACGGCCTCACTTCCATCGGGCGCAGCGTGTCCGACGTCGCGGCTCTTCTGCTCACTCATGGTCACTTCGATCACGTCGGCTTCGCCCGACGCGTGCAGCAACGTCTCGCGATCCCGGTCTGGATCCACGAAGACGACCGTTGGCTGGCCGCCCATCCCTACCGCTACAAGCCGCAGCGAAATCGGCTGCTCTATCCCCTCTGCCATCCCCGGTCACTGCGAGTGCTCACCCGCATGGTGGCCGCCGGCGCACTTCGGGTCGAGGGGTCGAAGTCACCACGACATTTCGCTCGGGACGGCTCGATGTCCCCGGTTCGCCGATCGTCGTGCCCACCCCCGGCCACACCCACGGCCACAGTGCGTTCTTCCTACCGGACCGAGCGGTCGTGCTCAGCGGGGACGCGTTGGTGACCCTGGATCCCTACACAGGACGCGAAGGACCGCGAATAGTGGCACCTGCCGCCACCGCCGATCTCGACGTGAATCGCCGGTCGCTCGATCGTCTTGCCACCACCGACGCCGAGATCGTGCTCCCCGGCCACGGCGATCCCTGGCTGCACGGGCGCTGCGGACGCCACCCGCCTCGCGCATCGCGCCTCCTGCGCAGAGATCCTGTCCGGCTCGGGCGCTGTCCGCCGGCGCCACAGCCTCAGAGCGTCAGGCAACAAATGATGCCTGGTCCAACAGCCGAGGTCACTCCCTCGAGGCTACTCATCAACCTTGCGTGCAGACGGTTTCTTGGTCTGCCGATGAAGCTGCGAACTCATCCGAGTGTTGTCGTCTTGCAGGTCGAGGACCATCGCGATGCCGGCCAAGTTCAGGCCAGCGGTGAGCAGATCGATGATGCGTTCAAGCCGAGCCACGTCGTTGGCGCTGTACAGACGGGTGCCACCCGCCGACCGGCCCGGGCGGAGCAGGCCCTTGCGTTCATACAGGCGCAGGTTCTGCACGCCGGTGCCGGCCAGCTGAGCGGCTACCGATATGCCGTACACACCCTGGTCTTCCCGACCCGGATCCGATCCAGACTTTTCTGTCGTCACGCTTGCATCCTAGTAGCGCTCAGTGCTATATAAAACCCATATCGGCCACAACAGATCGTGGCCCGCGCATCCGAGACGTCAACGACTCAGGAGGTGGAGCAATGTTGATGCGCACCGACCCCTTCCGTGACCTGGACCGACTCACCCAGCAGGTATTCGGCACCGCTGCCCGACCGACCGCGATGCCCATGGATGCCTGGCGGGAGAAGAGCTCGTTCGTGGTGGAGTTCGACCTCCCCGGCATCGATGCCGATTCGATCGACCTCGATGTCGAACGCAACGTCCTCACCGTCCGCGCCGACCGCCCGGCTCGGGAAGGCATCGAAGAACTGGTCGCCGCCGAACGGCCGCGAGGTGTGTTCAGCCGGCAGCTGATCCTCGGCGACAACCTGGACACCGACCGGATCGTCGCCACCTACCACGCCGGGGTACTCCGGCTCGAGATCCCGATCGCAGAGAAGGCGAAGCCCCGCAAGATCTCCGTCCGAGCCGCCGAGGACCACCAGGCGATCAACGCCTGACCCGCCCTTCGACATCGCTTGCCCTGCCAGAGGAGGTGACATCTCGTGATCCAGACTGCCCACACGACCCGCCCCATCGCGGACGAGGACGTCGACCGCGCCCTGCGCCAGCTCGAGGCAGCCTGGGTGAACGTCGAATTCGACTCCCTCATCGCGGCCGGATGGCCAACCGACCCCCCGCCCCCCCGGCCGACCCGACGAATCTCGAGCGCAAGGCCATCACCACGAGAACACCCGACACCGGACAGGCCGTCGCGGCGCCTGTCTGACGCGCAGGTCGACCCGAACCGGGGCGCTCGGCAGCGCTCGCCGCCGTGAGCTGTCGGTGACGCTGTTCAAGGTGGCTCATGCTGGCGGCAAAGAGATCTGGACGGATGAGCCGGGGCGGCGAAGCTCGTAAGACCTGATGGTCGCCGGCGCAAGCGGCGACCTGGCACGGCCGAGCTACCCGACCGCCTCGGCTCACCGGCCCGAAAGATGAGCCCACCACAACAGCGACGCATTCTCGACCGGCGGTCCTCGGAAACGGTTGGCGTGGTCTCCGACAGCGACCCAAGCGACCCGCGCTTCTTACACCCCTTGGGGTGTAGTTCGAGGCTTCCGTCCCACCGTACCGTGGACCGTCGTCGACGGACCGAGGAAGGCAGGAGCGCCCACCGGGTGGACGTTTGGCTGCTGCCGCTCCAAGCCGTCCCCACCCCGCACTTCACGGAACAGCATTCCCCCGAGCAACCCCGATGAGGAACAGGAGGTCCGGTGATCACCGACGCTGTGACAGAGACTGGCGCCCTCGGCCCGGACGAGGCGACGGAGGCCATCAACCGTCTCCTGGTCGAGAACGCGCATCTGCGCCGAAAGCTCGAGACCTCACCAGTGATCGAACAGGCCAAGGGTATTCTGATGGACCGCTACGGAATCCAGGCCGACACCGCCTTCGACATACTGCGCCGCTGGTCTCAAGACACCAACACCAAGCTGGCTCGCGTTGCCGAGATCCTCACCACCGGTGGACCGAAGCGGCACACACGACCGGCCGACGTTCGCCCGCCTGCCCCTCCGTCGTCACCGAACCCCTCCACGGAGAGCAACGACCCCGCCCGATGGACATCGTCGAGGGAACGACCGGTGGCTGAGACCGCCGACGAGATCGACGCATCCCGTCGAACGCGATCAGCGCTTCACCGAGGAGCAGCCGGCCAGTCGGTACCTCCAACCCACCTCTCGGGTACCGAAGTGGACCGTTGGTGGTGTGCCGATGCCCCGTCGAACCCTTACTGCAGCTCACCCCACGGGCCCGATCACAACGTCGAGTAGGCACGTGCGCTTAGCGCGCCTCCCGCTTACCCCGACGGGTCGTCCCGGGTCGGTGGGCTGACGATGCAGCGTATGGGCACCCGGATCAGAGCGTGCTCTCCTGCTGGCGAACCCGGTTCTGTTCGCACCGGTCTTCGTCGGCATGATCGTGAGTGGTGTGCAGGTGTAAACGCCGACCAGACTTCGTCGAAGCGACCTTCGAGAACGGGGAGAACGAGTTCCTGGCCATCGCCATGATGGTCAGGGCCTCCGTCTACCTCCGCCAACAAGGCTCGGCTCGAGCGTGCTGGCGTTGCGACTGGTCGAGTGAAGGACGTCGAGTCGACCGATGCGGTCAGCTCTCCGCACCCGACGTGACGGTCGAATCCGCTAGCTCAGGCTGAGCGGGGCGTTGGTGGGGCTGGGAAGGCCGGCGTTCTCGAGGAAGCTTTCCAAGACGAGGGTAGCCATGCCGAGGGCGACCGGGTTCTCCGGCGCTGAGCTGAGCACGAGGTCGACGATCTCGGCGGATCCGGTGATCGCCTCCGATGCCATCCGGGCACGGGTCGGCTCGAGCAGCCACTCGCCCAGATGGGTGGCGGTCCAGCTGGTCAGCACGATCCGTTGTGGGTTGATCATGTTCACGACGTTGGCGAGCGCGGCGCCGAGGTCGTAGGCCAGCCGGGCGAGCACCGCTTGGGCTGTGGGGTTGTCGACGGCGAGGCCTTTGGCGAGGGCGACGATGAACCCGGCCTGGGTCTCGGCCAGCCAGGGGTGGTCCGGTGCGATCTCGCCGAGGGTAGCGCGGATGCCGGGGACCCCCGTGTAGGCCTCGACACAGCCGCGACGGCCGCACCGGCAGGCCCGACCATCCATGATCAGCGTGGTGTGTCCCCACTCGCCGGCGTTGTTGGTGACGCCGCGGATGAGCTGGCCGTCGATCGCGATGCCGGCGCCGACACCGGTGCCGAGGTTGATGGTGACCAGGTTGTCGACTTCGCGGCCGTGGCCGAACCAGAGCTCGGCGACGGTGGTGGCTTTGAGCGGGTTGTCGACGTGGATGGGGACGGTCAGCCGCTCCTGCAGCAGGCGCTGCACCGGAACGTCCGACCAGCCCCAGTTGGGAGCGAACACCGAGACCCCGGTGGCGGGCTCGACCTGGCCGGGCATGCTGATCCCGGCGCCGAGCACTGCCTTGCCACGATGACGCTCGATCGCTTCCGTGACGATGTCGACGATCTCCTCCAGCACATCTGCGGGGTCGGTGACCGGGTGCTCGTGGTGGGAGATCCTGGTCAGGGCCGCGTCGAAGACGTCGGCGTGGACATAGGTCTCGGCCACGTCCACACCGATGATGAGTCCCCGATCGTGGTCGATCCTCAGCCGTGCGCGAGGCCGGCCACCGTTGGAGTCCTCGCGGCCGGCCTCGACGAGCATGCCGATCCCGAGGAGCTCGTTCACGATCTTGGCCACAGTGGCGAAGCTCAGACCCGTCAACGCGGCGAGCTCTTGCCTGGTGGGCATGCCCAGGGTGTAGAGACCACGGAGCACGGCGAACCGGCTCGCACTACGGATGTCGCGGGTCGTACGCCTCCGAACCGCGCGCGGCGACATGACGGTTCTCCTTCCGAGTGGCTCCGATGCGGGGGCGATTCCTTGGAGGCGGGGATCTCGCGCTTCTTCTCTAGCCCTTCAGTCCGGTCTGGGCGACACCCTGGACGAGGTAGCGCTGCAGGAAGACGAAGACCAGCACCAACGGCAGGATGGAGACGATGGCGGCCGCGAACAGCTGCGGGATATTGATCGTCTGAGCCGTGATGAAGGTGGACAAGGTGACCTGGACGGTCCACATCGACTGATCCTGAGCGACGATCAAGGGCCACAGGAACGCGTTCCAGGAGCCGATGAAGGTGATCACCCCGATCGCGGCGAGGAACGCGCCGGAGTTCGGCACCACGATCCGCCAGTAGGTTCGCCAGTAGCCGAGCCCGTCGACGCGGGCCGCTTCCTCGAGCTCCCTAGGGAACGCCAGAAAGTACTGCCGGCACAAGAACACGGTGAATCCGCTGAACAGTCCTGGGATGATGATGCCGCGGAAGTCGGACACCCAGCCCAGTGCGGAGACGATGATGAAGCTGGGCACGAACGTGACGGCGGCGGGAATCATCAACGTGGCCAGCACCATGTAGAAGATCGGCCGTGCGAACGGGCTCGGGATCCGGGCCAGGGCGTAGCCGGCCATCGAGCAGACGAGCAGGGTGCCGATGGTGGTGGAGACCGCGATGATGCCCGAGTTGATCATCGAGCTCGCCATCGGGATCTCGGAGCTGGTGAACAGGTCGGTAAAGTTCTGCCATTGCGGTTCGGACGGCCAGATCGTCCACGGCACCGCGGTGACGTCCTTGCGGGTCGCCAGGGCGTTGCGCAGCAGCAGATAGAACGGCAGCACGAACGCGAACGTCATCACGATCAGCACGATCCAGCCGGCCACGTCGGCGATCCGGTCGCCGAACCCTCTGCCCTGGCCAACGACTCGCACAGTGGTGGTCTGCATGGTGCGGCCCTCCTAGTCTTCGGCTCGGTCAAAGCCGAAGATGCGGCCTTGGACGACGGTGATGATGGCGATGATCGCGGCCAGGATCAGCGCTCCCGCACTGCCCAGTCCGAAGTTCTGCTGGGTGCCGAGAGCCAGGTTGTAGAGGTAGACCAGGGGTGGTCGGGCGTACTCGGCGGTGCGGAGCAGGTTGTAGAACTCGTCGAAGGCCTGGTAGGCCGCGATCAGGCTGAGCAGCAGCACCGAGATCGACGTCGGCTTCAGCAGCGGGAAGGTGATGTCACGGAAGATCTTCCAACCGGGCTTCGCGCCGTCGACGTAGGCAGCCTCGTACAGCTCGGGGTTGATGTTCTGCAGCGCGGCCAGGAACAAGATCATGTAGAACCCGGATTGGAGCCAGAGCCGGACCGTGACGATGACGACCCAGTACGTCGGCGGATCCAGCGTCGACAGCCACGCCACCGGCTCGATGCCGAAGAACCGCAGGACCTGGTTGGCCAAACCGTAGCGGACACCGTTGAAGATCGACATCTTCCAGATCAGCGACGCCACCACATAGGAACAGGCGGTCGGGATGAAGAACGCGGACCGGAAGAATGCCTTCGCCACCCGGACCCGGTTCACGATGACCGCCATCGCCAGGGAAAGGGCGAAGGTGATCGGCACGATCAGCACCGCGAACACGGTGAACGTGATCAGCGAGTTGATAAAGGCCGGATCGGTCAACATGGTCACGTAGTTCGCGAAGCCGACGAACTCGGTCGGCCAGACGGTCCCCTGCGCGTTGAAGAAGCTGAGGACCGCACTCCACACGATCGGCAGGTACACGAACAGCATCAGGCCGACGAGGAACGGGGTCACGAACAGCCAGAACGCCCCCCGGCCACCCTTGAGCCGGCGACCGCCGGCGGGTGTCTGGTCGGCGGCGCGGGCGGCGGCCTCCGCCGTGGTCGGCGCAACCGTGCCGGCCATCAGCCGATCTTCGCGAGCTCAGAGTTGATCTTCTTCACCGCCGCGTTGAGCTCCTTCTCGGGAT
>DATDAP010000016.1:0-10962 GCA_036525335.1 Microlunatus sp.
TAGCGGCGCACCTGGATGATGATCGGGAACACGACCGCGATCTGGTTCACCACCAGGTTGAAGCCCTGGAACTTCAGACTCCGGAACACGATCGCCCAGGTGTTGGCGATGACACCGGTGAACCGGCCCAGCAGACCGGTCTTCTCGACGGGCTCGCCGCGGTAGAAGGCGATGTTCTCCGAGTTCTCCCGGGTCCGGACCAGGGCGTAGCGGTAGGACGCGGTCAGCAGCTCGTTGAGGAAGTTCAGCCGGATCAGGGGCTTGCCGATCCGGAAGGCGATCAGCGTCGCGATGATCACGTAGATGTAGGCGAGGAAGACCATGCCGCGCGGGATCGTCACGCCGAAGACGCTCAGCGGGCCGGACAGACCCCAGAGGATGATGGTGAACGACACCAGCGAGACCATCGAGGACACCGCACCCAGGGCGAGGTCCTGGGAGACGCCGGCGTAGGAGGTGATGTCCTCCTGGATGCGCTGGTCGGGGTTGTCGATCGGCTCGGCCACGTAGCGACTGCGGTGGTAGGCGGCACCGGCCAGCCAGTCGTCCAGCATCCGTTCGTTCAGCCACAGCCGCCAGTTGATGATCTGCCGTTGAGCGATGTAGAAGGTGATCAGCGCCAGCAGCACCCGGATGGTGGCCAGCACCCCGAAGATCACCAAGGACCGCCAGAAGCCTGGGGCGTCCAGCTGCTGCAGGGCCGTGTACATCTCGTTGCCCTGGTACGAGAACAGGATGTCCAGCCGGACGCCCATCAGCGTGGTCAGCAGCAGCAGGGCCACGGCCAGCAGCGGCCGCCAGCCGCGGCGGGTCCGGGGCCGGGGCAGGAAGTACGGTCCGGACAGGCGCCAGAACTGTCGACCCCACCTGGTCCGCCGGATCAGCAGCCAGGCGATCAGCGTGAACCCGATCAGGGTCAGCGCGTACGTCCTGAGCAGCCACAGCAGTGACGTCAGCCACTCGGTCGACCAGTTGATCTGTTCCACGGATCCTCCCCGCCAGCCGCACCGCGAATGGGAGAACAGTAGGCGAGGAACATTCGGCGCATGACGTTCGCCCACTTCTGGTCCATGGATAGAGTCGGAGGATGACCCAGGAGCCGATGCCCGGAGGCCATCTGCGCGTCGGGCACGCCGAGCGCGAGGCGGTCACCACGATCCTCCAGGAAGCCGCCGCCGACGGACGGCTGGAGATGGACGAGCTCGATGAACGGCTCGAGGTGGCGCTGCAGGCGAAGACGTACGGCGACCTCGAGCGGCTCGTCGCCGATCTGTCCGCCGACCTCCCCTGGCGCTCGCCCGCGCGGCCGCCGGCGGTCGTCCAGGGGCCACCGGCACCCGGCTACTCCCGGGAGGATCCCCTGCGCCTGGACGGCGGGATGAGCAGCGAGAAGCGCGATGGCCTCTGGGTGGTGCCCCCGTTCCTGCGGCTCAGTTCGGGCATGGGCTCGGTCAAGATCAACTGCCTGCAGGCTTCAGCGGCGGCGCCGGTCATCGAGGTCGAGGTGATCGCCGGGGCGGGCTCGATCACGGTGATCCTGCCGGACGGCTGGGCGGTCAACGACGACCGGTTGGGCAAGTCGATGGGCACGAAGACGATCAAGGTGGCGCGCACGCCGGCGCCGGGTGCGCCCCTGCTGGTCCTCTACGGCAGTGTGGGCATGGGCACGTTCAAGGTCCGCCCGCCGTCGGGTCGTGAGCTGCGCCGGGTCACCGGGTAGGTCGCCGGAAGGCAGCGGACCGAATTCATACCCCACACGGTGGTTGGGGAACCAGTGCAAGCCGACCGTGGTCGGAAAACGTACGCCGGCGGGATCACTTGGTCGGGTGCAGCACGGCCTTGATGTCGTGACTGTCGACGACGTGGATGACGACCGCGCCCTCGGACGCACGGGCCCCGACCACGAGATGCTCTTTGCCGACCATGCCGAGGTAGATCGCCGTGTAGCCCTCACGCCAGAAGATGTCCCCGGGCTGAGCGTCGGCCAGGGGGATGTTCTTGGCGCTCTGCTGCTGTGCCTCGGACTGGTGCAGCAGCGTGACGTCGGCGGCCGCCCAAGCACCGGCGGTGAGCCCGGAGCAGTCCCAGGCGGAAGGCCCGTCGCCGCCGTACTTCCACTGGTCGCCGACCTGGTCGAGCGCGGCGTTCAGGACCTTGCCGGCCTGGCCGGTCGGGATCGGCACCAGGAACGTCCGACTCGAGGTCGGGTCCGTGACGGTGCGCATGCTGTAGATCTCCTGGCGCGTGCTGCCGTTCACCGGGGTCATCGTGCCGGACGGGCCCGTCGAGGGCGGGTAGGTCACCGTGACCGAGGAGTGGTCCGAACCGGACTTCTCACCGATGGTCTGGCCGGACGGGGTCCGATTCGACCAGACGTAGTCGAGCCGCTGCTTCTTGCCGAGCGTGGGGCTGCCGTCCAGGTCCCGCCAGTTGGCGATCAGGCCGCTGTCGGCCATCGTCGCCACCGGGTCGGCGTCGGCGTCGTAGTTCACGTTGCAGTCGCAGGTCACGTACACCGACGATCCGGAGGACTGGAACTGGTCGGTGAGCGCGGTGACGGTGTTCAGCTGCTGCTTGTACAGCGCGATCCGCTTCTTGTTCTTGCCGTTGACACCCCTGTTGTACGCCCCCACGAGGAGGTGGGTGTTGACCACGTAGAACGTCTCCTGGGTGGCCTTGTCCTGCAGCTGCACCCACGTGACCCACTTACCCGAGGTGTTCTCGGTGCCCTTGCCGCCGCGGCGCTCGATCCTCTGTGCGGAGAACGCTCGCTGCCGGCCCTGGTCGATGGCCGTGTACTTGTCGGTCCGGTAGAAGATCGGCACGGCCGTCCGGTCGGTGGTCATGGTGAAGCCGTCGGCCGCTCGGGCGGCGGTCGCCCGGTCCGAAGAGCTGCCCATCTCCTGCAGACCGAACACGTCGCTGTTCGCGGTCAGCTCCTTGATACCACCCGCGATCCGTCCCTTCGAGTTGCTCAACAGCACGTTCCAGGTCGAGACGCGGATCTCAGACCCGGCCGGTGCCTCGACGCAGACGGAAGCCTGGTCGGTGACCGGAGCGCTGTCTCGGAGGTAGGACTTGTAGCTGCCCGCGTTGTAGACCGACCACGGCTTCCAGGAGCCCCGACCATTGCCCTTGGCGCCGTCGGCGGCATCCCAGACCTGGAAGGCCATCCAGGCGTTGTCGACCGGATCGCGCCAGTTCTTGGCGTCGAGCAGCTTGTCGTGCACCGAGTTGATCTGCCAGAGCCCGTAGTTGCCGCGCGCCGCCTTGTTCACCGCGGTCGGGTTCCACGACGACTCGCCCCCAGCGATGGCTGTGGCCAGCGCCACCTGGTCGGCCGGGAACCACTGGGCGGCAGCCTTCGCGGCCGTGGCCTCACGGGCGCTCTTGGTCGCCGGGAGCACGTTGTTGACCGCGACGCACGGCCCGTCCGGTGCGGCGACGGCGGTCGAGGTGCTGATGGTCTCGGCGAGACCGAAGAGGGGCAGGGCCAGGACGACCGCCGTGGCCACGGACGCAGCCCTCCGCGTCCAGCTCCTGACGTCGGTCCGAGGGCGCGGAGCAGTCCACTGCGGTGCGTGCCTCACACGCCCGCCGACCGTCGCCGTCGTACCCTCGCCCATGGTGCCTTCCCGTCGGCGCGACGTCCCCCGACGGTCGCGCGCGAGTGACTCGGCACATCCCGAGTCACTCACCGGTATGAGGATAGGCGATCCGCGTCTCGTACAGGGAGGGGTAGCCGAAAAATCCGACCTCCGCACGGAACTTCTCGCCGCGGGCCCCGAATCCCGTTGCTGCTGGGCGTCGCGAGACTCTGCCAGGATTGCTCGCCTAGCTCGGTCGCGGCGAATGCGGAGGTGTGTCCTGTCCGGTGATCCTCGGTGGTCGGCACCGCATCATGACGGTTCGGCGACCCACGTCAGCAACCTCGCCCCCGACCTCGGCGACACCGTCGCGATGTTCCTGCGAGTGCCCCGGGCGAGCGGGGTACGCCAGGCCCTGCTCCGGGTGTACGTCGACGGTGAACAGGCTCTCAGGGAGACGACCGCCGATCGGGAGAACGAGCACGAGCTCTGGCTGCGGGGCGACGTCTCCCTGCTGAATCCGGTGGTGAACTACCGCTGGCTGCTGGACGGGGTGCCCGGTGGCTACCAGTGGCTCAACGGTGAGGGTCTGCACGCGCACGACGTCACCGACGCCGCCGACTTCCGCCTGACTGCGCACGCCGCACCGCCCGACTGGGCCCAGGACGCCGTCCTGAACCAGGTCTTCCCGGACCGGTTCGCGAAGTCGATCGATCGGCCCGCGCCGGACTGGGCCATCCCGCAGCGATGGGACGACCCGAACATCGGACTGGCCGGCATTGCGGATCTGCCGGTGGAGCCGTCGGGTGACTACCGGCTGCCTGTGGACGGACCCTCGATCGGTCTCTGGTCCTGCTCGCGCGGTGGGTAGCGGGAAGAGCCCGACCGAGCTGCTCGGTCGTGAGGAGCCGCGGCGGGTACTGGCGGGGTTGATCAGCAACGCCCGCAACGGAATCGGCGGCTCGCTGGTGATCCGCGGCGACCCCGGCGTCGGCAAGACGGCGCTCCTGCTCGACGCACTGACGGCCGGCCGGGTCGAATGCGCGCAGGTCAGTGGTGTCGAGGCGGAGGCGACGGTGGCCTTCGCCGGTCTGCAGCGCTTCGTGACGCCGCTCGTGACACGGCTGGAGGCGCTGCCCGGTCAGCAGCGCCGTGCTGTGCTGATCGCGACCGGATCGATCGACGGACCGCCACCGGATCGCTTCCTGGTGGGTCTCGGCGTGCTGGGCCTGCTCGCGATCGCCGGGCAACACACCCCGCTCCTGTGCGCGGTCGACGACGCCCACTGGCTGGATCCCGAGTCACTGGACGTGCTCGCGTTCGTGGCTCGGCGGCTGCAGGCCGAGTCCGCGGCCATGATCTTCGCGAGTCGCAACGATCCGGCCATCGACGTACGGCTGGCCGGTCTGGCCACGCTGAGACTGGAGGGCCTCAGCCCGGTGCCGGCCGTGGCCCTGCTGACCAGGTCCTTGGAGTCGTCGATCGACCCCGTGGCGGCCGCTCGCATCGCCCTGGCCACCGGTGGCAACCCGTTGGCGTTGATCGACCTCGCCCACGAGCTGTCGATCGAGCAGCTCACCGCCTCGAGCCTGGCGGACGAACCCCTCTCGGTGGGGCGGCGACTCGGGGAGCACTACATCCGTCAAGCGCGACACCTGCCGGCGCCGGTTCAGACCTGGCTGTTGATCGCGGCGGCCGACTCGACCGGGGACCTCGAGCTGATCGGCCGGGCGGCCCGGCAGGTGGGCGTCGGCGCCGGGGCAGGCGATGCCGCCGACCGAGCCCGGTTGGTCGACCTGGGCCGATCGGTGCGGTTCCGACATCCACTGGTTCGTGCGGCGGTCTACAACGCTGTCTCGGGGACGGAGCGGCGCTGGGTCCACGGCGCCCTGTCCGCGGCGGCGGCCGATCTCGGGTTGTCCGATCTCGAAGCCTGGCACGCGGCCAAGGCGCAGATCGGGACGAACGCCGCGGTGGCCGAACGGCTCGAGAAGGTAGCCGACCGGGCCGGCCAGCGCGGCGGCAACACCTCGCGCGCGAACGTGCTCGCCCAGGCGGCGGAGCTGACGCCGCCGGGGCCGGTGCGTGATGCCCGGCTGCTGGGCGCCGCGGAGGCGGCCCTGGCGGCCGGGGCCGCTCAGATCGGTCTGGACCTGGTGACCCGCCTCGACGACACCACCCTCGATCCCGTCCTGCGCTGCCGTGCAGCCACGGTGCGCGCGTCGTTTGCGCTGTTCACCCCGGATCCGGCCGAGCTGGTCTGGGGGACCGCGCGACTCCTCGACGCGGCCGCGGCGGTCCACGACTTGGATCCGCTGCTGGAGCAGACCACCCTGATCCGGGCGTTCGAGCACTGCCTGCCGGTCGAACGACTGCTGCGCGGTGTCACCCTGGTGCAGCTGGGAGAGCGACTGCGGGAAGGGGTCCGGTCCGCCGACGGCATCGCCGCCGTCATCCTGGACGGGTTGGCCGCGCACATCCTGTTGCCGTACACCGAGGCCGTACCGATCATGCGGCGCGCGGTCGAGGCGTTGCTGGCCATCGAGGACGACCACGAGCTGCTTCGCCTCGGCGCGGTGGGTGTCGCGCTCACCACCGCACTGTGGGATCGCCGGGGACGAGACGCCTGTCTCCAGCGCGCCGCCGAAGCCGCCCGCTCGGCGGGGTCCCTGCAGCTGCTCGATTCCACGTTGTGGATCCTGTCGCTCGCCGAGCTTGCCGGCGGCACTCCCCGGCGGGCGGGGGCCTACATCGATCAGGTCCGGGAGCTGCGCCGGGCCCTCGGGTACGAGGCCGAGCACGTGGTCAACGCTGCGTACCTGGCGTGGACCGGGGCACCCCGTGGTCAGGTCGAGGCGCTCGCCGACGCGATGCGGCAGTCCGGTTTCGGTGGCGTGCACGCCTCCGCCGTGGCCGCGCTGGCCATCCGCGACCTGGCCGAAGGCCACTACCGCGACGCCTACCACCGGTTGCAGCCGATGATCGCCGACCCGTTCCTGCAGGTGACCCCGCTGGAGTACCCGGACTTCGTCGAAGCGGCGGTCCGAGCCGGTCGTCCGGACGAGGCGCTACCGGTGGTGGCGAGGTTGACGGCGATGGCGGAGGCCAACGGGTCGGCCTGGACCCGGGGCGTGGCGCTGCGTTCCCGTGCCCTGGTGGTGGACGAGCCGGAGATCGTCTACCACGAGGCGATCGAGACACTGGCCCAAGCCGGTCTCGTCGTCGATCTCGCCCGGGCCGAGTTGCTGTACGGAGAATGGCTGCGCCGCCGCAAGCGACGCCGGGAGGCGCGCGTCCAGCTCGGCAGCGCCATGAGGCGGCTGGAGCAGGCCGGGGCAGGAGTCTTCGCGACTCGGGCACGCACCGAGCTGGAGGCCACCGGCGTACGGCTGACCGCCGACGCTCCGAACACCCTCGAGCTGACCCCGCAGGAGGCGAACGTGGCCCGCCTCGCGGCCCTGGGCCGGACCAACGCCGAGATCAGCTCGACCTTGTTCATCAGCGTGAACACGGTCGACTACCACCTGCGCAAGGTGTTCCAGAAGCTCGGCATCTCGTCCCGCCGCCAGCTCGCCGACCGTCTCGGCGACGTCGACTGACCGTCCGGCTCTCCGGACTACGTGCCGTACGTGGTCCGCGGGAGCTGTGCCGGCGGCAGGCTCGTGTGCACCACCGAGCTCGAGGAGGCAGCGATGCCGTACATCACCTGTGACGACGGAGCCCAGATCTTCTACAAGGACTGGGGCACCACCGGCACACCCGTGATCCTGAGTCACGGTTGGCCGTTGAACGCGGACGCCTGGGAGGCGGCGGCCCTCTTCCTGGCTGCTCACGGTCATCGGGCCATCGCCCATGACCGACGAGGCCACGGACGATCGAGCCAGACGTGGTACGGCAACGAGATGGACACCTATGCCGACGACCTGGCCACGCTGATCACCACCCTCGATCTGCGGGAGGTGACGCTGGTGGGGCACTCGACCGGAGGCGGGGAGATCGTCCACTACCTCGGCCGGCACGGCAGCGACCGCGTGGCGAAGCTGGTCCTGGTCTCGGCCGTACCTCCTCTGATGCTCCGGACCGACGACAATGACAACCCCGACGGCCTGCCGGTCGAGGTGTTCGATGGGATCAGGGCCGGCGAGCTGGCCGACCGGTCACAGCTCTACCGGGATCTGGCCGACGGCCCGTTCTTCGGGCACAACCGCAACAACGACATCTCTCAGGGGGTTCGGGACGCGTTCTGGCTGCAGAGCATGGCCTGCGGGCACCGCGGCGCGTACGAGTGCATCGCCGCCTTCTCCGCCACGGACTTCCGACCCGACCTCGCCGCCGTCGACGTACCGACGTTGATCATCCACGGCGACGACGATCAGATCGTCCCGTTCGCGGTCGGGGGGCAGCGCTCCGCGGAGCTGGTCGCCGGCGCGGCCCTCGTGGTCTACCAGAGCGGCGCCCACGGGCTGCCCGACACCGAACGGGACCGGCTGCACGCCGACCTCCTCGCCTTCATCGACTCCTGACCACTTCGATCCCCATCTCATCGACCCTTGACCGGAAGGCTCACCATGACCGATCCCTCACCGACCACCGACACCACCGACACCCCCGCCACCATCGTGCTGGTGCACGGACTCTGGATGACCCCGCGCAGCTGGGAGGGCTGGGTCGCGCACTACGAGGCCAAGGGCCACACGGTGATCGCGCCGCCGTACCCGGGTTTCGAGATCGAGGTCGAGGCCCTGCGGGAGAATCCCGACCTGATCGCGAACCTGACTGTGCCGGAGACGGTCGACCACCTCGCCGGCGTGATCGAGAGCCTCCCGTCGCCGCCGATCATCATGGGCCACTCCTTCGGCGGGACGTTGACCCAGCTGCTGCTGGCCCGGGGTCTGGGCTCCGCCGGTGTGGTCGTCGATTCCGCACCCACCGAGGGGGTCCGGGTCACTCCGCTGTCCCAGGCCAGGTCGTTGTTCCCGGCCCTGAAGAGCCCGGCCAACCGGCACAAGGCGGTCGCCTTCACGCCTGAGGAGTTCCACTACGCCTTCGCCAACACCCTCAGCGCCGAGGACTCCCGGGCGGTCTGGGACCGGTACGCGATCGCCGCTCCCGGGAACTGGGTCTGGGCGTACGGACTGATCGCCAACTTCAGGCCGGGCCACCAGGAGACCTGGGTCGACTACGACCAGGATCGGGCACCGTTGCTGTTCATCGGCGGCGAGCTGGACCACATCATGCCGCCGTCGGTGAACCGCTCGAACGCCAACCACTACAAGAAGTCACCGGCGGTGACCGAGTACCACGAGTTCGCGGGGCGGGATCACTGGACCTGCGCGGCCCCGGGCTGGGAAGCGGTTGCCGACTACGCCCTCGACTGGGCGTTGGCGCACGCGAGCACCAAGCACCTGAGTAGCGCTTCGAGCTGAATGCTGCAGGCCCCACACCCGATCCGCGTCCGGACGGGGGGAGCATCAGTCGAGGGCGAAGGAGGTCGTGTCAGCTGCCAGCTCGATGGTGCGTCCCGGCAGCCGGAGCACGGCGGTCAAACCGTCCGGCACCTCGACCTCGATCGTGCCTCGGTCGAGATCCCAGTCGACGCTGACCCGCCCTCCGCGCGTGCCTCGGCTGAGGCGGGCCCGGCGGACGTCGGTGTCCAGCTGAGGTGTGACGGTGAACCGCCGCCAGCCCTCGGCGCTGCGCCGCAGACCGACCAGACCCTCGTACAGCCAGATCGCCGGTGTGCCGTGGAAGTAGTGGCAGTACGAGCGCGGCGACTCCCACATCTCCATGAAGGTCAGGTGACCCTGGTCGAGCCACTGCTTCCATCCCGGAGAGCCGTCGCGGCGCAGCACGTCCAGGGCCAGCTGGGCGTGACCGTGGTCGGCCAGCACGGGCATCAGGTAACGCGAACCGATGTGGCCGACGTTGTGGTGCCGATCGCGTGCCTCGAGGTCGGCCACGACGGAGTCGACGACCCGGTCTACTCGCTCCGCGGCGACGAACCCCATGCCCACGGCGAGCAGGTTGGGCGCCTGCCGGTACTCATCGGGACTGGTTCGGTAACTGCCGGACACTACGTCCCAGAAGACGCGATCGAACGCGGCGACCAGGACGTCGGCGGCCTCCACCAGCTCGTACGCGGTCTCGTCGGCCGCCGCCTGTCGGCAGCCGGCTCGGCGGCTGTCTGGCGGCAGAGGCGGGCGGTGTCGTGCAGGGCTCGGGCCAGGAACAGCGATCCGGTGAACCGCCGGTCCTGCGGTGGGGGATCCGGGGCGCCGGGGAAGAGGTAGTCGCCGCAGACGCTGTCGACCAGACCGTCGTCGTGACGCCGACTCAGTTCCCAGCGCAGGGAGGCCAGGACCGGCTCGAGGTGGTCGTCGATCACGGCGGTGGCGTCGTACTCGGCCACGAGCGCGGACAGCAGGTGCAGGTAGACGGTGGTCCACACCGGCGACGGCCACCCCTCGAAACCCCAGCCGGGCGTTGGGACGATGACCGGTAGCTGACCGTCGGGTCGTTGCGCGTCGCGAAGGTAGCCCAGCCACTTGGTGAGGAAGCGCTCCGCGTCGTAGTTCGTCAAGATCGCGGGTAGTGCGGTCTGGGCGTCCCCGGTCCAGTCGTTCTTCTCGTACGTGGGGGTGTCGGTCGGGATGTGCCGTCGATGATCAGCTCGTGACGTCGTACGCGTTCAGCAGCACGGTTCTCCCGAAGTTGGTCTGCCCGGCCAGCTCGTCGGCCGCGACGCGGGACCCGTTGAGGTGGGCGTGGAAGGCTCCGAGTCCGGTGACCAGCAGTCGGGCCGAGGTGACGCGGTCTCGCGGTGCGAAAGTCGTCCGCAACAGCGGATGCTGAGGATCTACCCCGGGAGCGGTGATCCAGCCCGCGGTCGGCGGCGTCGTCTCGGTCATCGCTCGACCCTGTCACAGGCGAAGACAGGTCGGGCAGGGTCCGGCCATCGACGGCGGGACCAGCCGGTCGGATCGGTTGTCTGGTTGACGAATCACAGTTGACGAATCTCGACTTCTTGTTTGATTCGAACACGCGTTCGAGTAGAATAGGAGCATGATCTCGGAGGTCCTACCGGAGCCCGCAGCGTCGGCGCTGCAGGCCGCGTTGGACGGGGTGCGGACCTCGGTGGGGCATCTGGTCAAGGTCGTCGACGACGGCGCCCTGACCGATCTGGGGGCGTCGGGGTTGGTCGGGTTCCTGGCCGAGTTCGAGCAGGTCCGCAACACCGGTGATCGATCGGGCGGCGATCCAGTACGGGATCGAGCAAGGCGTGCCGGGCGTGTTGACGGAACGGTCGATGACCCGGGTGCTGATGTCGGGGTTGCGGTTGTCGGTGGGGGAGGCCCACCGGCGGGTGAAAGCAGCC
>DATDAP010000017.1:0-6781 GCA_036525335.1 Microlunatus sp.
GCGCCTCCGGCGCCGCTCCGCGGGCGCTCTGCGCCCCTTGACCCACCGTCCCGGTCGCGGAACATGGCCATCCATCACAGACCCCGGAAGCAAGACGAACACGCCCGAAGACAGGTTTGCACCCCAGAAGCGATGCAGGTAGGCGTCTCTTCCGCCGGAGTCGTGTGCTGATCATCGAGGAGGAGCCGTACGCAGCTCTCTTCGTAACAGCTTCCCCGACGGCGTCCGCGGGAGTCGATCGACCAGGTGGATTGCCCGCGGCCGCTTGTAGGGCGCCAGCCGCTCCGCTGCCCAGGCGCTGACCTCCGCCACTGCCAGGCGCGCGCCGCCGACGACGTAAGCGATCGGAACCTCGCCGGTGGTCTCGTCCGGCTGGCCGACCACTGCCGCATCGAGCACGTCGGGGTGCTCGGCGAGCACCGCCTCCACCTCGGCTGGTGCGACCGGCAGGGCGTTGACCTTGATCAGGTCCTTGAGCCGGTCGACCACCACCACGTTCCCGGCCGCATCCACCCGGCCGAGATCCCCGGTGTGCAGCCAGCCGTCCTTCGTGATCATGGCCGTTGTGGCTGCCGGATCACCGAGATATCCCTGCATCAGCTGGGGTCCGCGCGCCTGCAGCTCGCCGTGATCACCGACGCCGAGCTCGCGGCCGGAGTCGGGCTCGACCACCCGCAGCTCAGTGCTCGGCAGCAGTCCTCCGACGGTTCCGGGTGCGGTGCCACCCGGGCGCCCGGGTACGCAGATCGCCCCCGACATCTCGGTCAGTCCCCATCCCTGCCCGACGGCGCATCCCGGCAGCCGGTCAGCGAGCGCGAGCTGCACGGCGATCGGCAGCGGCGCTCCGCCCACCCCGACGAGCTCCAGGTGTCCGAGGCCGCCCGCCGCCAAGTCCGGATGGCGAGCCAACACCGCCGCGACGGGCGGCGGCACGACGATGTAGCTGATCTCGTACCGACGGAGGTCTTCGAGGAATGACCCCGGATCGAACCGCGGTGCGGTGATCACGGTTGCGCCACGGATCAGGGGCACCAACAGCTCGGCGGTGATTCCCATGATGTGGAACCAGGGTGCAACCGCCAGCGTCACGTCGTGACCGCCGATCCCTGCCGCTGCGGCGATCTGGCGACAGACTGCGACGACCTGTCGGTGGGTCAGCACCACACCCTTCGGCAGTCCGCTGGTTCCGCTGGAGAACGGCAGCAGCGCGATCGCGTCCGGATCGGTCACGCTCGCCGGCGCCCGGTCGGTGCACGCCAGGAGCTCACAGAGGGGCACGGCACCGGGAGCCTCGCCGATCACCACGACCCGCTTCGCCACGGCCAGGGCCTGCTCCGCCAGCGACGGCACTGTGACGAGCATCGAGCTCCTCGCCATCGCGATCTGGCGGGCCACCTCGTGCTGCGTCGCGCTCGGGCTGACGCCAGTGACGGCGGCACCGAGTCGCAGGGCGGCCAAGCTGGTTGCTGCGACCGGCGGCACGTTGGGGGCCCACACGGTCAGGCACTCGCCTGGACCCAGGCCGGCGTTCCGAAACCACGCGGCAATCTTCTCGATGCGTCGCAACAGCTCCAAGAAGCTGACACCGGCCCCGCTCGGGCCGTCGATCAGCGCGCGATGCTCCGGGCGTGCAGCAACGGCCCGCTCCAGCTCTTGACTCACCGTGGAGTCGTCGGCCGCGATCGGCTTCAACGGGCTCGTCCAGATCATCGGAACCCCCTCGACACTGCACTTGACGCGCGTCAAGTGGACTTCAGTAAACCGTCCTGACTTGACGCGTGTCAAGCGGTCCGCCAGGATGCCCGCATGGCCGAGACGTCCACCCGCGATCGACTGCTCGACGCGGCGTGGTCGGAGGCCGTCGAGCGAGGTACGTCCGCGCTGACGCTGGCCGCGGTCGGCGCACGGGCCGGGGTCACCCGTCAGGCCGTCTACCTCCACTTCGCCAACCGGGCGACGCTGCTGGTCGCCATGGCGCGACGGGTCGACGAGACCTCCGGCTTCCGACGTCACGTGCGCGACGCGCAGGATCTGCCACCGCTGAAGGGCTTTCGGCGACTGCTCGAGCACTGGTTCGACTACCTGCCGACGATCATCGACGTGGCACTCGCCCTCGAGGCAGCGCACCTCACCAACGGGGACGGAGCCGAGGCCTACCGCGATCGGATGCAGGACTGGTGGACCGGCATCCGGCAAGCCGTGGAGCGCCTGGTGGCCGTGAACGCGCTCACGCCCCGCTGGACCGGTGATCGCGCGACAGATTGGGTCTGGGCCTGCGTCCACCCTGCTGCGTACCACCATCTGCGCACGGAGCGCCACTGGCCGCACGACGATGTTGCACGCCAGATCATCGGACAGCTGGAGCGCGAGCTACTGGTGACCGAGCCATGACCACCGACGAGCGGCCGCTGGTGATTCTGCAACCAGCGCCGCAACGCAGCGAGCAGATCTTCGCCGGGCCACCCGGATCGAGCTGGAGACCGCCTTCCGGGTGGTCCATCTGGAGAACGACCGCGACGCGGCTTCGTTCGACCGTGTTGCCGAGGCGTTCGCGATCATCGGCCAGCCGGACCTGCCCGCGGAGCGGCCGTTGAGCGCGGAAGCTACAGCCGATCTGCAGCCTCGACCTCGCCCGTCCTCAACGCCAAGATGGCTTCCAGCTGCGGCGAGGACTTCCCCGCCGCCCGCTCCACCCACACGATGCCTCGCAGACCGGGCGCCGTCGCGACCAGCAGATCGGCATCGGACAACTCTTACGTCCCTAGCCGCGACCGACCCGTGGACCAACGCCACAACAACCCGCTGATCACCACGAGCCCAAGGGCGGACGCTGGCAGGACGTCTTGAGTTCCTCCGGTTGGGAGGTGTGTTCAGAGTCGGTGACTCCGATGCCAGGAGCCCGACCGCTGAAGCGGCGTCGGGCTGGATGCCCAGTGCCTGAGGTAGTTGATGGGTGTTGCCTCGCCATCGAAGCGCCGCAGTTGGAAGTCCCTGCGGACTTGTCCGCGGACGCTGGTCGGCCGCGGACTCGTCCGCGAGCGCTGGTCGGCGCAAGGATCGGCGGGTGAGCGACCAGGCAGAGGTGGTTCGGCATGCGCATGTGGCGCACTCCGAGCATCGGTTCGCCGAGGCCGACGGGGCGTTCTCCCGGGCCGACGAGCTCGGGGAGCTCTCCGCCGATGACCTGGTCGCCTGGCAGGACTCGACATGGTGGCTCGGGCAGGCCGATCGGGCGCTCGAGCTCGCCGAAGTCGCCCACCGGCGGCTGGTTTCTGAGGGCCAGACGACTCGGGCTGCTCAGGCTGCCATCGGCCTCGGGTTCCTGTTGATGCTGCGCGGCGAGCTCGCGACGGGGTCGGGCTGGATCCAGCGCGGTCGTTCCCTGCTGGAGCGCTCGCCCGACGAGACGGTTCACTGGTATGTCGTTCACCTCGACGCCGAGAACGCCCTGCACGGTGGCGATGTCGGCCGCGCCCTCGACCTCGCCCAGCAGGTCCGTGATGCTGCCCAGCGTGATTCGGACCCCACGCTGCTTTCGCTTGCTCTGATGACCGAGGGACGGCCCGGCTGCGTAGCGGGGCGGTGGCCGAAGGGCTAGCGTTGCTCGATGAGGTCATGCTGCCGGTCAAGGCCGGACTGGTCCCGCCCGACATGGCCGGCAACCTCTACTGCCAGATGATTGCGGTTTGTTGGGAGCTGTTCGACCTGCGCCGGGCCCGCGAGTGGACCGCAGCAACCGAACGCTGTTGTGAGACCTTCGACAGCGCCGTCATGTTTTCCGGCATTTGCCGCATGCACCGGGTGCAGCTGCGACAGGTCTCCGGCGAATGGGACGGAGCAGCCGACGACGCTCGGATAGTGTGCACCGAGCTCGCCGGCTTGAACACACAGGTCGTGGCGGAGGGCCACTACCTGCTCGGTGAACTGCTGCGTCTGCGCAACGACGTCGTCGGGGCTGAGGCGGCATACCTGCGTGCCCACGAGCTGGGTCGAGACCCACAGCCGGGCCTCGCCCTTCTGACCGCACAGACCGACGCGGTCGGCGCCGGCCTCGCCTCCTTGCGCGCGGCGTTGGCCACTCACCAGGGCGCAGAGTACTCCCGAGCACCCCTTCTCCACGCCGTGGTCGAGCTTGCCGTCGAGGTCCATGAACTCGAGGTGGCCGTCGAGGCGAGCGAGCAGCTCACAGCGATAGCGCACCGATGGCAGTCAGAGGGTCTGTATGTCGTGGCGGCCCAGGCCCGTGGGGCGGTACAGGTCGCCACTGGGAGTCCCGCCGAGGCGGTCACTGGTCTTCGCGAGGCCATCCGCTGCTGGCAGGAGCTCGGGGCGCCGTACGCGTGCGCTCGGTCGAGGATGCTGTTGGGGCAGGCCTACTCGGCTCTGGGAGACCGCGGCGCCGCGACCCGCGAGCTGGACGTCGCCGAACGCACGCTGAACGCGCTCGCCGCGGTGGTCGACCTTCGACGACTCCAGCGGCTGCGGCCGCGTGCGCTACCTGGGGGCCTGACCCTGCGGGAGGCCGAGATCTTACGGCAGGTGACTTTCGGAGGCACCCACAAGCAGGTAGCCGATGTGCTGGTGATCAGTGAGAAGACCGTGGCCCGCCATCTCGCGAACATCTACGTCAAGCTGGGTGTCTCGACCCGGACCGCGGCCGTCGCCTGGGCGCGCAAGGGTGGACTGTAGCGAGCAGCTGTCGAACCAGCCGCTGCACACATCGGTGCACGAGCGGTCCGCGGCGTTTGCACATTCCGACCGAAGCGGAGACCAGTGCTGCTTCCTAGATTCGACGACACCGGGGATCCTCCTCGTCTTGACCGTCAGGAGCAGTCATGACCACGACCCAGATCACCACCGCTGCCGTCGGGCAGAGCATCGGCCAGTCCACTCCAGCGACCGAGGCGTCCGACCTCGACGACGGCCGCGTGGAGGAGTTCGCCGGCAAGGTACTGCAGATCATCGCCGACGCGTCGGTGGCGCTATCGCTGAGCATCGGGCACCGCACTGGCCTCTTCGACGGCCTGGCCGTCGACCTCCCAGGAAGTTGCTGATACGACCGGACTCCAGGAGCGATACGTGCGAGAGTGGCTGGCGGCCATGCTGGTCGGCGGCATCGTCGAGCACGACCCCGCGACGAGTACGTGGTGGTTGCCGCCGGAGCACGGCGCGGTGCTCACCCGGCAGGCGGGCAAGGACAACCTCGCCAAGCTCGCCCAGCTGATCGGCCTGATGGCCGGTGTCGAGCCGCGGGTTGTCACCTGTTTTCGTGAAGGTGGTGGCGTCCCCTACAGCGCCTACACCGAGTTCCACGCCCTGATGGCGGAAGACAGCAAGGACGTGGCCGAGGCTCTGCTGTAGGCCCTGCTTCGCGCCGAGACACACCAAGGGCGCCGGTCAGCCGTAATCAGTTGAGGTACCAGAGCTGGTTGTTGTTGCCGGCTTCGCAATTCCACACCTGGATCCGCTTGTCGTTGCCGAACGAGCCGTCATCGAGGTCGAGGCACTTGCCGCCGGCTCTGGAGACCAAGTTGTGGGTAACAATGCCAGCGGTGCCGATGAAGCGAAACTCCCACCGCTGGTTCTGCGCGAAGATGTTGCACGGTTTCTGCTCGACTACGGTCCCGTTCGGGGGCACGGGGTTGGTGCTCTCGATGTCCAGGCACTGCAGGCTCTCCCGGTTGCGCAAGGCGTAGTAGTTGGTGCCAGCGGCAGGCTCGAGCCGCCAGAGCTGGTTGGCCTGGTTACCTTCGCAGTCGTACTGGCGAACATTGGCGCCCGGGGTGTGCGAATGGTGCTGTACGTCGGCGCACCCTTGCGTCCGCAGGTTCCGGATCTCGTAGTAGATACTCCCATCGGAGTCCTCGAAGAAGTTCGCCTTGGGACCCGGCACGGGTGGCCCGCTCGGCGCTGTGGGGCGCGCGTCCGCGTGCGCAGAGCCACCGGCGACTCCCATCGTCGCCGTGCTCGTCAGCAGCATGCCCGCCAAGAGCATGCTCCCCAGCAGCATGCCCGCCAGTTTCCATCCGTTGTTCATTGTCGCCTCCGATTCTCGTGGACTTGCTTGTCATGTCAGAAGAGCAGCCAGCCGGACCCGCGATATCGGGAGTTCTACCTAGGTTGGTGACACCGCGCCCAGAACCTGAGTGACGGGGTGGGCACGTCGAGCACACGTACAACGTGGAAGACTGGGCCCGACCGTGCGTTCGCAACGCTTGTCTGGAACGGCCTTCGACCATGTCGAGCAGTGCCGGTGTGGTCGTGGACGGGGTTAGGTCGATGACCACTGTGACCCAGGTGTCGCCGCGGCAGGTGTGACGCCACACGTGCTCGTCGAGCCCGATCACCGCAATCGCGTTGAACCAGTGCGGATCCTCGATCAGCACGCGTTGACCTTCGACAGGACTGTGTTGTTCCCGGTGTCGACGAGATGCCCCTGGCAGCCGCGTGGTGGCACCAGTCGTCGGGGTTGACGATCAGGCACGCCGACACGCATGGTCAGGGTCAAGCCGCTTCCCAGCACCTCCGAGCCGAGCTCGTCGAGACGGCAGAACCTGGGCAGGTCGGGGCGGCACGCTCGACCTCAGCCCGCAGCCGGGCGGTGGCTTCGCCGTCACCGCGGTGCTGCCGATCCCCGTCGCCAGCAATCAGCCGCCTGCCGGGGCCGTGTCGTGATCTCGGTCCTGCTGGTCGATGACCAGGCGATGGTCCGTGCCGGGTTCCGCCTCATCCTGTCCGCCGAGCCCGACATCACGGTCGCCGGCGAAGCCGCCGACGGTGT
>DATDAP010000018.1:0-3597 GCA_036525335.1 Microlunatus sp.
AGGAAGCCAGACGCGCCCGCGCGTAGTGCGGTCAGCACGTAGTCGTCGAGGTCGAACATGGTCAAGATCAGGACTCGGATGTGCGGTGCCTTCCCGACGATCGTGCGTGTCGCGGTGATTCCGTCACCGCCTGGCATCTCGACATCCATCAGCACCAGGTCCGGTTGCCGGGCGAGCGTCACCTGAACGCCAGCCGGCCCGCTGCGGGCCTCGCCGACCACACTGATCTCGGGATCGCTGCCGAGCACAGTCAGCAGTCCCGCTCGAAGCAACTCGTTGTCGTCGACTACGACGACCCGGACCATCACCTCACCAGCCCGATCCCGTTGGGAAGACTGGCCGCCACTCGGAACCGCGCCCATCCCGTCCCGGTCCGGTCTCCAGCACCCCGCCGGCGAGAGAGACCCTTTTCGGCCAAGCCGACCAGCCCGTAGCCGCGCTGCGGCGACGGCGAGTCGTTCGTACCATCGTCGACGACCAGAACCAGCGTCTCCTCCGCGGTGTCTGTGATCGCTACCCGGGCCGAGGCGCTGGGCGCGTGGCGCACGACGTTGGTCAGAGCCTCCTGCACGGTGCGAAACACCTCCGGTGCAAGCACCGCCTCCTCGTCGAGGTCGGCATTCAGCTCCACCGATGTCCCGGCGGATCGGATCCGTTCCACCAGGGCGTGCAGGTCCCGAACGGTTCTGGTTGTGGCTGATCGGTCGGGGGACAGTCGGTTCAGTTCTGCCAGTGCGCCGCCGGCGGTCCTGCCGATCACTCGCAACGACTCCTTGGTCCCACTCGGATCAACGGGCCAAGCCACTTCGGCCGCCCCGGACAGCACGGCGATCAACCCCACCGCGTGAGACACCACGTCATGTAGCTCGCGCGCGAAGGTTCGCCGCTCCGCGCTCACCGCGCCGGCGGCAGCCAACTGCAGCTCGGTCTCCCGGTCGTCAGCCTGCGCACGGGCTGACCGGGCCACCTGACGCGCGAACCGGACGACGAGACCGCCGCAGATCGCGACGCCGACGATCAAGAGCCACATCGTGACGTTGTCGCGGCTGAGCAGCTAGATGTGCGCCGTGCTGCCGATCGCCAAGAACAGCCCGCCTGCCAGGTCCCACCACGACGTTCCGACGCGGGCGCCGATCGTCCACAGCAGACCACCCACGGTGATCAACACCCAGAAGCCACCCTCTACCGGGGCGCCGAGCGGGACGCCGATCAAGAACAGCGCGCCGCACGCGAACGCGGCCGTCCCGGGCGTGACCGTGCGTCCGATGATCGTGCTTGCGGCTGCAATCGTGAGCAGGGTCGACATCCAGGACAGCTCGACCCCGTCCATCCTCGGGTAGACCAGCGACTCGATGCCTGCCAAGAGCAGCGCCAGCACAGCGAGTGTCAGGTCTGCGCGCTGCACTATGCGTGTGTTGCGGCCGCCGGCTGGGGGCGACGCCGCGTCGGCAGACCCACTCTCGGCGGTTCGCAGCAGACCGAGTTGGCGGCGCAACTCCGTGGTCGCCAACTGGGTGTGCGTCGGATCCGCTGTATCCCTGGTACCGGGTCCGGTGCGATCAGGGCGGTCGCCGCCTCTGCCTCGACGGCGAGCAGTGTCTGCCGCAGGCAATCCGTAATGTCCTGGCTGAGCCGTCGCCGCTCCTCGCGAACCGCGGTCCGCGCCACGGCGACAGGTTCGGCCGACGAGACCCGAACCATCCGTTGCCGCTCGACCACAGCGTGTCGCCACGCACGAACACCAGTCCGGACGACAAGGCCCAGCGTCGTGAGCATCACCGTCGCGAAGAACCAGTCCAGCCACCCCACCCCGCCGTACACGGCCACACCACCAGCCACCGCTGAGGCTGCCAGCAGAATGCCGACATGCGGGAACCGAAAACGGCGCATGACGCCAGGATGGGAACGCGCACAGCCGCACGCATCGTCCGCAAGGAGGATCCGGGAATCCTCCGCGCGACAGCACGATCACTCCCTCACGGCTGAGGCGGCACCCTCGCTCAACTCCTACCGTCGAAGCACGCCCACCACCCGGGCCGGCGCCACGAAAAGCGAGGATCCGATAACCTGTCCCGACATCACAAGGTCGCCCTGATCGGCGCGACCCTCACCTCCACGATCGCGCTCTCCGACGCGATCCTGCACGGCCTCACGGGCAGCAACTCCAGCTTCTCCGATGACTCTGGACACCCTGGCTGGATCGTGGCCGGGGGTCTGGTGCACGGCCTCACCTACGCCGCTCTCACCTGGGTGCTCATCGGCGAATGCGCGCGCTTTCACCGAACCAATCGGCTCGTCAGAACGCTTCGATACGTGCTCATCGGCAGCCTGGTCGCATTGGCCGCCGGCTTCATCGTCGTCGCCCCGATTGTGGTGCTGGCCCAGGTACCGCCGAGCGGCCCGCTCGGCATCGCGTGGGGCTGGCTCGCCAGCACTGCATTCGCCGGCATGATCCTCTCCAGCCTGGTGCTCGGCATCGCCGTTCTGCGAACCAACCCACTCGGCTACGGAGGTCGCGTCCTCGGGCTCTTCATTATTGTCTTGCCGATCACCGTGGCGCTCGGCTTCCTGGCGCCACAATGGGCACACCCCGCCGGTGTCGAAACCACCATCCACTTCGGGGTCGCGCTGATCGGCGCAACGGCCGCAGTCAACCGGTCCCGGCCACTTCGCGCCACTGAGCTCGCCAAGTCCTGAGAATCCGATCCAACGGACTGCCCCAGACAATCCGGCGACGCGAGCTCGGCGAGCAGTCCCGCGGTGAAGTTGCAGAGGTCAGCCAAGCGAGCCGCCTCCTCCGCAGCCGAGCACGTCTGATATGTAGTTGCCCCCTGTCAAATGGGCATGGTGAGGCGCCGCCGGGATGGGTTCTCGACGGCGCCTCACTTTGTGCCTTGTTGATCTTGGTCTGGTCGGGCCTGTTCGCGACGCTGGTGCTGGTCCCTGGCCACCCTCGACCAAGCCGCCATGACATCGTGACCACGCAGGGTCTGCCGTGCGGCGTCGCGGGGTCGGATCGGGCGCAGCACCTGGGCCGCTTTGCTTCCCTGACATCGGGGCATGCGCTGCAGATCGAACGGCCCGAAAGTTCGCCCGGCTCACCACTAACCTCTGGAGCGGACCGAGGCGAAAGCTGGGCCTCCCGTCCACCAACCCCGAACGAAGGTCGACGATGAAACGGTTGAAAGGTCGTGGTGACTTACAGTGACTGTCCCCCATCCCCAGTTGGAGCGAGCTTGACGAGGAGAGGATGACGGTGACGTCTCGACAGAACGCCCCGATCTATCGCCCGCCCGTCGGCCCGATTCAGGGGTGGGTCGACGATTCGGTCCGGCGAGCGACGGGTATCCCGTACGCGACCGCCGAGCGATTTCGTGTTCCCCATGCTGTTCCAGACTGGACGGAGCTTTATGCCGCGACGACCTGGTCACCAGCCTGTCCGCAGAACCGAAGCCAACTGATCGACTACATGTGCGGTGGCGACGGACTGGCCAGCCTGGGCCAGGACGAGCACTGCCAACGCCTGTCGATCACCATGCCCATTGACGCGCGACCAGATGAGCGGCTTCCGGTGATGGTGTGGATCCACGGCGGCTC
>DATDAP010000019.1:0-8905 GCA_036525335.1 Microlunatus sp.
GGCATCCTGCTGGCGATGGCGATGTTCGTCCTGGTCGTCGACACGTCGTTGATGAACGTGTCGATCTCCGCGGTGGTGAGAGATCTCGACACGACGGTGAGCGGAGTCCAGTCGGCGATCGCGCTCGAGGCGCTCGTCTCCGCCGCCTTCATCCTGATCGGCAGCCGAGTGGGCGACTTCATCGGGCGCCGGAAGGCCTACGTGATAGGCCTGATCGGGTACGGGATCGGCGCCGTGGCCATGACCCTGGCGCAGTCGCTCACGGCCATCATCATCTTCTGGGCGATCATCGGCGGTCTCGGTGCCTCGATGCTGCTGCCCGCCATGCAGTCCCTGATCCACGGCAACTTCTCCGGCACCGCGCAGACGAAGGTCTACGCGCTGGTCGGCGCGGCGGCAGCGATTGCCGCTGCGGTAGGCCCACTGCTCGGTGGCTTCATCACGACCTTCCTGTCGTGGCGCGTCGGGTTCGCGCTGGAGGCCGTGATCATCGTCGTCGTCCTCGTGAACATCAGGTTGGTGCGGGACGCGGTGTACACGGGTCCTCGAGTCCTCGACGTCGGCGGAGCCGTCTTGTCGGTGCTGGGCATGGGTGGCGTCGTGCTCAGCATCCTGGTCTGGCAGGAGGGTGGCGAGTCGGTCGGGGTGCTCCTGGTCATCGGACTGGCGGCCCTGGTCGCCTTGGGCTTCTGGTTGCTGCGCCGCCGGCGGTCGGGGCGCTCCACCCTCATCGACCCGGGCCTGTTCGCCTCACGACCCTTCCGGCTGGGCATCTCCGGGCAGATGATGCAGCAGATCGCGCTCGGTGGGCACATGATCGCGTTGCCGATCTACCTCCAGATGGTCTTCGAGTACAACGCGATGCTCGCCGGACTGTCGATGGCTCCACTGTCATTGAGCATGTTCGGGATCGCTCTCCTGGCCGGGAAGCGCGCCGGCCGCCGCCGGCCCAGCGTGATCATCGCCGTCGGTTTCGCGCTGACCACGATCGGGACGATGGTCCTGGTACCGATCGTCCCCCGGGCCGACTCGGGCTGGTACCTGGTCGTGCCGCTGGTGCTGACCGGCAGCGGACTGGGCTTGCTCGTCTCGCAGCTCAACAACTACACGCTGTCGCCGATCTCGGAGAAGAGCGTCAGCGAAGCCGCCGGAGTCAACTCGGCTGCCGGGTCCTTCGGCCTGTCGTTCGGACTCGCGTTCGCCGGAGCGATCATGCTGGCCACGATCTCGGTGCTCGGCGGGGCCCTGGCCCACGACAGCACGATCCTCTCGCCGGCCGACCAGGATCGGGTGGCCGCGGCCGTCGAGCAGGATGCTCAGGTGATGAGCAACACCCAGCTCGAGGAGATCTTGGTCGACGAGCCGCCCGACGTCCAGGCCGAGGTGCTACGGATCAATGCCGAGGCTCGAGATCGGGCGTTGCAGGTAGCACTGCTGGTCCCGATCATCGCGGGTGCGGTCGGCTTCGTGACCGCTCTCCGGATGAGGCGGCTACCCGACCCGGCACCATCGTCCTCGGTCGAGGGGATCGCGCTGGGCTGATTCCGGGCCGCGGTGCCGGCGAGCGCGGCGCAGCGAGCACTGCGCGCCGGGATGGTGACCCGCCCGGGGACGGGTGAGGCGGCTGCTTGCCCTGGGCCCACACTGGACGGAGCGAGACGGCAACACAGCGAACAGCACGAGGACGGTGGGAGTGCTCAACACGATCGGTCAGCTGCTGCCCGTGGGGATCGCTGCGGCTCTCAGCACGGTGCCGGTGACCGTGCTGCTCGTGATCATGATGTCGCCGCGGCGCAAGGTGGCGGCCGTTCCCTACGCCCTCGGCTGCGTGATCGGCACCTTGATCATCGTGGTGGTGGCCTCGCTGGCGGCTCAGTTCCTGCCGGAGCCGCGACAGCGACGGGGCAACGAGGTGGCCGCTGTCCTCGAGCTGGCTCTGGGCGCGGCGCTGGTGGTGGTCGGGATCCGCACCTGGCGTCGGCGCCACCGATCGGGAGGCACCCTCCAGCTGCCGGGTTGGGCCGAGTCCGCACTCGACAGCGTGGGCGCCCTGCGAGCGTTCGGTCTGGGTCTGATCATCGAGCTCCGACCCAAGAGCGCTCTGCTGGCGTGCGTCGTGAGCCTCCAGGTGCACGCCGCCATGCGGGCCGACCCCGGCCCCCTCGGGGTCATCGTGATCTACGTGGTCATCGCGACGTCGACGGTGACTCTGCCGGTGATCCTGACGATCATCTCACCGGAGCGGATGGAGCCCAGACTGGCCAAAGCCGCGGACACCCTCGCCGAGGACGGGCAGCTGATCAGTGCGATCGTTCTCCTGATGGTCGGAGCCGTGGTGATCGGCTGGGGTCTCCAGGACCTGGGGTGAGCCGACCGCGACTCTCCTGGGTGATCCCGAGCAACAGCCTGGCGATCACCCCGACCAGGAACAACCCGCAGACCATCTGGACCAGCGCGGCCAGCCGGGCCACCTGTGAGACCGGCGACAGGTCACCGTAGCCCACGGTGGCGAAGGTGGTGACGGTGAAGTAGAGAGCATCGAGCCGGGTCATCGGTTGGGTGTAGCTGGCGGGGCTCAGCTGTCCGATCACGAAGTGCAGCGCGGCGAACAGCACGATGAAGAGCGGACCCGACGTCATCAACGCCTCGACCGCCCGCAGTCGCGGGTACGGGGATCGGAGGATGTGCCGGAACTGAGCGGCCAGGACCACGATCACGACCGTGGCCCCGACCAGGAACGCCGCGAGGTAGGACGTCTTGCTGAGCAAGGTGAACGGCAGCTCGAAGTAGGCCACGGTCAGGACGGCCAGAGTCAGGACGGCCCGCAACAGCGATCTGACCATCAGCCGGCGACGCCGGTCGCGGGGCAGCGCGGCGAAGTCCTCTGCGGGAAGGTCCTGCAGGTCCGCGTCTTCCGGCATCCGCACAGTCTCGCGATGGGCGCGGGGACCTCGCTTCACCCGGACCGGGTGACGCAGCCGGCTCGGTTCGTGGATCACCATGGGCCCATGCCAGCGGCCCGGATGTCGGCGGGCGGACCCGATCGCCGTCCGTCTCGTGAGCGCGGACACTCCCGGCTCCGCCGCACCACTCGGTTCGATCCGCGAACGCGCAGCCGGAGCACGTGGATCCCCGGTCGGGTGCCGCTGGCGCCGCTCGAACCGGAGTGGTTGATCGTCGATCGCCTGCCGATGTTCCACCGCTTCCACCGACCCGCCGAACCGGCAGCAGACACGATCGTCCACGTGCACGGCTTCGGCATCTCCGGGACCTACCTCGAGCCGACCGCCGCTGTCCTCGCCACGCGCTATCCGACCTTCGTGCCGGACCTTCCCGGCATGGGCAGGAGCATGCGACCTCGGCACGGTCTCGATCTGCCCGGTCTGGCGCGGGCCCTCGTCTCCTACTTCGACGTGGTGGGAGTCGAGAAACCCATCGTCGTCGGCAACTCGCTGGGGTGCCCGGTCATCATCGAGCTGGCCGCCAGCTTCCCGGACCGGGTCAAGAGCGCGGTCCTGGTCTCGCCCGCGGGAGGACCCAACAACCAACCGCTCGGGCGCGCGCTTCGACAGATGGCCCAGGACGGTGTACGGGAGCCACTGTCGATGCTGCCGATCGCCTCGCGGGACTATCTCAGGTTCGGGGCTCTGCAGAGCCTGTCGCTGTTCAAGGCCATGACCCGCTACCCGACACTGGCCAACCTGCACCTGCTGGACGTGCCGACATTGGTGATCGCCGGGGCCCGGGACCCGCTCGTGAACATCTCCCGGGCCTTCGTGCTGGCCGCGTTGCCACACGTGACCGCGGTGCGGGTGCCCGGCGCGCACGCCCTCAACTTCAGCGCACCGGAGCTGATCGCGGAGCTCATCGATGCCCACCTGACCTCGAGCCCCCTGTTCGGGGGGGTTCACGCCCAAGGGGTTGCCGAGCCGGTCGAGGTCTACGACGGCGGCGCTCGGACCGTGTCCTCGGGCTGACCGTAGGGCGCAGACCGACCACGTGCGGCGCGAAGTCGTCAAGCGGCACGGGTCAGCAATCGATGAACGACCGGCGGAGGTGCTCGTGGCGAAGTCCAAGAAGACCAAGGTGGTGGCCGAGGACACGTGGAGCGCACCAGTGCGCCCAGCGGTGATCCCGGGCACCGGTTGAAGACGAAGGCCTATGAGGCCGAGCTGAAACGGCTTCAGGGTGAGCTCGTGCCCTGCAGGAGTGGGTGAAGTCCTCCGGAGCCAAGATCGTGATCGTCTTCGAGGGCCATGACACCGCCGGCAAGGGCGGAGTCATCAAGCGGATCACCGAGCGGGTCAGCCCGCGGGTGTTCCGGATCGTCGCCCTCCCAGCTCCGACGGCGCGCGAGCGGTCGCAGATGTACATCCAGCGCTACATCTCGCACTTCCCGGCCGCCGGTGAGGTCGTGATCTTCGATCGGAGCTGGTACAACCGGGCCGGTGTCGAGCCGGTGATGGGTTACTGCACACCGGATGAGTCCGAGCGGTTCCTCGAGCTCGTCCCCAGCGTCGAACGCCAGATGATCCACTCCGGCATCCACTTGATCAAGTACTGGCTCGAAGTCAGTCCTGATGAGCAGACCCACCGGCTGACGTCACGCATCCACGATCCGCGCAAGTACTGGAAGCTGTCCGACCTGGATCTGTTGTCCTACAGCCGCTGGTACGACTACTCCAGATCCCGCGACCGGATGTTCGCCCTCACCGACACCGACCTCGCGCCGTGGCACATCGCCCTCACCGACGACAAGAAGCGCGGACGCCTGAACATCATCACCCACCTGCTGAGTCAGCTGCCGTACGAGCCGCTGCCGACACGGGACGTCACCCTTCCGCCGCGGCAGCCCCGGGGAGACTACGTCGAGCCGGATCGGCCACTGCGGATGATCGCGACGCCGTTCTGACCTTCGAGGTAGTGGGGACCGGAGTCCGCTCGGCGATTCTCACGACGGCTGACTCCGGTTCCCGGTGATAGCCTGAAGGTACCCAGGGGGTCGGCGGGCCCAACTGGAGAACATGGGAGGGCCATGTGTTCCCGCCCGTATGCAGTCGGCTCAGCGACCGGCGAGCGCGCGCCTTGGTCTCCAACCGGGCTCGCCGGTGAACGGTTCTCTGAATGGCCAACCTACGAACGGCCAGCGTGTACCCCGACCGATGGCGGTCGAGTGGGCGTTGCTCGACACCCACGGCGTGATCGTCGCCGTCAACGACGCCTGGCGTGAGTTCGCTTCGGAGAACGGTGGCGTCAGCGAGCGCACCGGCGTCGGCGTGTCGTACCTCGAAGTCTGCGACAACGCTCAGGACGTGACTGCGACCGAGGTTGCCAGGTACATCCGATCCGCGATCTCGGGGGCGCTGCCGGCACCCAGGGTCCTGCGGTTCCCCTGCGACGCGCCGGACCGTCCTCGCAGCTTCGACATCCTGGTGTCCTCTCGTTTCGACGACGGAGGTCGCCCCATCGGAGCCTCCGTGACGCTCTCCCCGGTCGACAACCAGCGTGGGGTGCTGGACACCGCGTCCGAGACCAAGCTGCACCCGCCGTCGACCCGGACGGACTGGCTCGATCGTCCGCGCCTGGTGGCCCGGATGGCGAGGGAGGTCGAGAGTCGACCGGTCCTGCTCGTTGCCGCACCGGCGGGCTACGGGAAGAGCACCCTGGTGGCGCAGTGGGTGGATCGCGGCCACGCGGGGCCGGTGGCCTGGCTTCAGCTGGACCCGGCCGACAACGACCCGACCAGGCTCTGGGCGGACCTGGCGACGGCCTTGGAGCGCATCGGCTGCCCGGTGGACGGGACTGCGGCCGACGCCCTCGGTGGGGACTCGAGCGCGGTCGCCACCCACCTGATCCCGTGCGTGGTCGAAGCGCTCGTCCGCTTCGGCCGTCCACTCACCATCGTGCTCGAGGACTGTCACGTCGTGCGCTCCGCCGAGTGCAACGACCAGCTCGGCCTGCTGATCGAGAGCCTGCCGGCTCACGCACATGTGGTGATGGTCTCGCGTTCGGACCCCCCGATGCGGCTCGGCCGACTGCGGGTGGAGGGCAGGCTCGCCGAGATCCGGACCGGCGACCTGTCGTTCTCCGTGGAGGAAGCCCAGCTGCTGCTCACCACCCAGGGCGTCGACCTGAACGAGACGGCGCTGCAGGAGCTCCACCGGCTGACGGAGGGCTGGCCGGCCGCGGTCTACCTGGCCGCCCTGTACCTCCAGGGCCGAGCGTCCCCCGACGACTTCGTGGCGAGGTTGAGCGGGAGCAACCGCTACATCGCCGACTACCTCAGTGAGGAGGTGCTCGGCCGGCAGGACCCGGAGGTGCGCGACTTCATCCTCAGCATGTCGGTCTTCGACCGGTTCGACGCGGCGCTCGCCGACTACGTCACCCAGACCCGTTCCGCGGCCCGGTTGCTGCTTCACCTCGAGCGCACGAACCTGTTGCTGATCCCCCTGCACGGTCGCGGCTGGTTCCGGTTCCACCACCTCTTCGGTGCGTTCGCCCGGAGCGCGCTGGAGGTCGAGCACCCCGAGCGGGTCACCGAGCTGCACCGGCGCGGGGCGCAGTGGTTCGCGGCTCGCAACGACGTCGAGCAGGCGGTTCACCACACCATGGCCGCCGGAGACCTCGAAGAAGCCGCGGCTCTCGTCCAGAAGAACTGGCTGAGCTTCTTCGACGCCGGCCGATCGAGCACCGTATCCGCTTGGCTGCGTGCCTTCCGTGGTACCGCGGTCGACGACGGTGCCGCCGCCACCGTCACGGGAGCCTGGCTCGCCGCCCTCACCGGTGATCGACCCGAGCTGCAGCGGCGCGAAACGGCTCTCGAGTCGATGAACGGGGACGGCCCGCTGCCTGACGGCACGAGGTCTGCCCAGTCCGCACTGATGCTCATCCGGGGTCTGTTCGGGTTCGCCGGTCCGGATCGGATGCTGGCCGACGCTGAGCAGGCGGTTCGGCTCGAACCCGACGCCGGCACGCCCTGGCACGCCGTGGCCTGCGCGGCGCTGGGACACGCAGGGTTCGTCACCGGCGATGTGTCGATGGCTCGGGCCCGGCTCGGCGAGGCTGTCCGTTCGCCGGTGGCGCCAGTGGCCGCACGCGTTCTGGCGCTCGGCACCTTGTCGCTGTGCGAGGCCGAGCAGGGGAACCACCTGGTGAGTGCGAGGCTCGCGGACCAGGCGATGGACCTGGTGACGGCGAACTCCATGGAGGGGATGCCACAGGTCGTGTTCGCCATCACCGCCCACGGTGCAGCGCTGGCGGCCGCGGGCAGGCTCGCTGAGGCGAGGGCGGTCCTCGACGACGGACTTCGGGCCCGTCGGCGCGCCCCGGGCCTCAGTTCGTGGCCGCTCATCCACCACTTGATCGTGACCGCGGCTGTCACGGCCCAGACCGGTGATCGGCGCCTGGCGGAAGAGCTGCTGGCCGAGGTCGACGAGCTGACCCCCTGGACGGACGAGTCCATGAGCCTGACCCGACGCAGGATCGCCAACGTGCGGCACAGGTCCACGCGACCGGTGATGAAGGCACGGGTCGGTGAGGCGTTGACCCCCCGCGAGCTGGAGATCCTGCACAGGCTGCGCGGCTCCCAGACCCTCCGCGAGATCGCGGCCGACCTCTACGTGTCGCACAACACCGTCAAGACGCTCACCCTGTCGCTGTATCGCAAGCTCGGAGCGCATTCCCGCTCCGAGGTCGTCGCCAACAGCGCCGGCCTGTCACGACCCTGACGCCGGCCCGGCCCGATGGCCCGGCCGGAGGCTGACCCTGTTCGCGGTCGATCTCACCCGGGTGAATTCGTGGCGAGATGATGACAACTCACCCACGACGGCGCCTGAATGATCACTGAGAGATCGAGGCGTGAGGGGTGTTGACGAGTGGCAGAGGTTCGGTCGAGCGCGGGGATCGTGCGTCCCCCGGTTTTCGACGTCCCCGTCGCCGACCGGTTGACCGTGCTGCGTTCCCGGCTGGTGACACGGCTCGACGCGGCCACGCGGAGATCGCGCATCGTGGTGGTCGGGTCCGAGGCCGGATCCGGAAAGACGTCGTTGGTCGCCTCCTGGGCGAACCAGGCCGGTCACGGCACCGGGATCTGCTGGCACGACCTCCGGTCCGACCACGACCTGGTGGAGGTGCTCGAGGGACTCCCCATCGAGCTGTCCGACCCGCTGGGCGACCACAGCCTGCGCGTGGTCGGCCACAAGCGGCAGGGCAGCGCGCGGGTCGGCCCGACCGCTCGCGACCGCTCGATCATCATCCTGGACGGGTTCCCGGTGGATCCGGGGGACGCGGTCGCCGCCGCCCTGGACAGACTCGTGCACCGGGTCGGTCATCGTGTCGGCCTGGTCCTGGTTTGCCCGGGAACACCGGTGCTGGACCTGCAGCGGCTGGGGGTCGCCCCGGAGTGCCGCGAGGTCACCTCCGCGGATCTGGCGTTGAACCAGGTGGAGATCGCTGCCGTGCTGTCTCGCGAGGCCGTCGATCCGACCCCGGCCATCGTCGAGGAGCTCGGTGATCGGACGTGCGGGTGGGCGTGGGGGGTTCGCCTGGGTGCATCGCTGCTGGCCCGGTCGGACACCGTGGCAACTGCCCTGCGCGAGACCGACCTCGGGATCGCCGACTACCTCCGACACTCGATTCTGCGGGACGTGTCCGACTCCTCGGCGGAGCTGCTCACCGCGACCAGCATGGTCGCCGACGTGTCCCCCGACGTCGCCACCGCCGTCATCGGGGACGAGCGTGGGCTGCCGGACGCGATCGTCACCCAGACCCGAGGATTCGTACGGCTACGGGCGGACGGCTCTTTCACGCTGCATCCGCTGCTGCGTCGGCACCTGCTGGACAAGTTGCGACGGCGGCCCTCAGCGGCCCGTGCCGCCGTACGCCGGGCCGCTCGGCGCACAGCGGA
>DATDAP010000020.1:0-4105 GCA_036525335.1 Microlunatus sp.
GTTGGTCTACGTCCGGATCATCGAGCTCGCGACCACCGCGAATCCGGATCCGTCCCTGTTGGGCGATCTGCTCCGACCGGCGCTCGTGTGGACGATCATCGGACTCGTGCTGATGCTCGCCGCGATCGGCTGGCTGTGGTACAACCGCTGGCTGACCGCGGGCCGGACCGGTCAGTCGATGGGCAAGCGCGTGCTCAGGACCAAGCTCGTCGCCGAAGTCAACGGGCGGCCCATCGGAGGCGTGAACGCCTTCCTCCGCGATCTCCTGCACGTCCTCGACGGAGCCTTCTTCATCGGCTACCTGTGGCCGTTGTGGGACGCCAAGCGCCAGACCTTCTCGGACACGATCATGAAGACGGTCGTCATCGACCATCCCGCGCCGGGCGGTCCCCCGCCGGGTGGTCCCGCGCCGGCAGCACCTGCGCCGACCGGCGCCGACCCGTACGGACCGACGTCGTGATCGCCATCACCGGCGCCACGGGAGCCCTCGGAATCCGGGTCACGCACCTCCTCGCCGACCAAGGCCAGGCCCTCCGGCTGCTCGTGCGCGACGCCGCACGGGCACCACAGGTGGACGCCGAGGTCGCTGTCATCGCCGATTACACCGACAGCGACGCCGCCCGCACCGGACTCACCGGCTGCGACATGATGCTGCTGGTCAGCGCACGCGAATCTGCCGATCGGATCGCCGAGCACCGCTCGATGATCGACGCCGCCGCGGCCGCGGGCGTCGCCAAGATCGTCTACATCTCGTTCCAGGGTGCCGCACCGGACGCGACCTTCACCTTTGCTCGGGACCACTTCCACACCGAGCAGCTGATCGTCGGTAGCGGTCTCCGACACGTGTTCCTGCGGGACTCGCTCTACCAGCAGGGGCTGGCGGGACTCGCCGGGGCCGACGGCATCATCCGCGGGCCCGGTGGCGACGGGTCCGTGGCCGCGGTCGGTCACGACGACGTGGCGGCCGTCGCCGCTCGAGTTCTCACCGACGATCGGTGGGACGAGCAGACGCTCGATGTCACCGGCCCGGCCGCGCTGACGCTGACCGAGGTCGCCGCTGAGCTCACCGCCGTCAGTGGGCTCCCGGTGCGCTACGAGCTCGAGTCCGAAGACCAGGCCTACGCGTCACGCGCCCACTACGACGCCCCGCCCTTCGAGGTGAAGGGCTGGGTCACCTCGTACCAGGCCATCGCCGCCGGCGAGGTGGCGACCGTCTCGGACACGGTGGAGCAGCTCACTGGTCGCGCGGCTCAGAGCTTCGCGGATTCTCTCCGGGCTCATCCCCTCTGGTGGTCTCATCTCGCCCCCGACGAATCGTCGTAGCAGGATCACGCTCGTCGTTCAGCGGGGCAGGCTGGACGACACGGTCGCCCGGTAGCCCTCACCGGTCACGGTGATTGCCGTGAGACCGACCACCGTGAGCGCCGCGACCATGATCATGAGGCCGGCCACGAGCAGGACCGCGACGCCGCGGTCGGTCAGCCGCCAGGTCGGCGCGCACACCGTGGGCGCCGAGACGTGCGGCTGCGGCATCGTGCAGGACTGTGCGCGTGCTCCCCTCCGCCGAGCACCACGAGGGGTCGACCAGAACACGTCCGGACGGAGGGTCGGGGACGCGGCTCGCCCAGAACCCCGGCCTGGACGCCCCGGGCGCAGTCGCCGGCTCGGCCGCGGTCCTACCGGAGCCACCCGGACCGCAGCCGCCGGTGACTCCCCGGCACACGACGCGGCGGTGCCGAGGGGCTCGTCGATCGCGATCCGATTCACCAGGAGCTGAGTCATTGCTTCCTCCAACCTCGAACGGGTATTCGATAGAACGCCTGTTTGAATTCTTACCCCGCCTTCAGGCAATTGGCAAGGCTTTTCGAAAATCGTCTTGACCCTGAGTGTGGACCGAGGCACTGACAGTCCCGGCCCGACAGTGGTGGCGACGGTCCCGGCCGACGATCGGTGTCGAGCGGTAGACAGGACTCGAGCAGCAGGGTCCTGACAGCTCCCCCCGGAGCGGCACCGCCCGTGACCCGGCCGAGTGCGCCTAGGCTCAGGCCGGTCCCTGCCGGGATCCGCCGGGGTCGGCCGGGCCCTCACGAGTGGTCCGGCCGGCGATGGCGATGACGACCAGCCCGATCAGGGTCACGAGGGCGCAGGTCACGAAGATCCCTCGCTGGCCGAGCACCGTGAGGGATCCGACGGCGATGATCGGCCCCGACACGATGGCTCCCAGGCGCCGGGTGTTCAGGTAGAGACCGGTGGCCAGGCCCGGTCGGGGGATCAGCTGCTGGAAGAGCGGAAGCCCGATGCCCGCTATGGCGGCGAAGGCCACGGCGTTCAGCAGCTGCAACGCGATCAGCAGGACCGGGCCGGACACCAGCGCCAGGCCGAGGTAGTAGGCGATGCCCGCCAGACAACCGGCAGCGATCAGCCTCAGGTGGGAGAAGCGCGCACTGAGACGGCCCATCAGCAGCAGGGCAGGCACCTCGACGGCGGCGGCCACACCCAGGGCGATGCCCGCCCACAGGACGTCGAGCTCCAGGGTCTGGGTGACGTAGACGGTCATCATCGTCATCGCCGTCGCGTTGGCGGCCTGCAACAGGATGAAGGCGCCCATGATCAACCCGGTACCCAGTCGACCGACGGGAGATGCGTCCTCGAGGAGCGCCGGAGCGGCCGGAGCCGATCCGGCAGCCTCGGCTGCTCGCTGTGCTCGCAGATGCCCTCGACGTTGCGCCATCAGCGCCGCGGTGGTTCCCATGTTGAGCACCGCGACCGCCGCGATAGCGAGCAGGATCGCCCGGTCGCCGAACCAGCCGATGATCAACGTGGCCAGCGGCGGTCCGGCGACCCACGCGACCGAGACGATCGCCCGGGTGTTCACGATGTCGGCGGTGCGGGCGCCGGAGTGGCGGAGATGGGCGAACAGCATCGAGCTGCCCACTCCGGCTGGTCCGCCTACCACCACCAGGGCGATCGCCGCGACCGGCAGCGTCGTCGCCATCGCCAGCAGAACCACCAGGACCGCGGTCAGTGCCCCGCAGACCAGCATCAGCCGCAGGTACTCGCCCTTCCGGTCGGCGTACGCGGGTAGCACGAGCGAAGCCACGAACCCACTGACGTTGTAGACGCTGAGCACCCAGCCGACCTCGGCGGTCGTGGCGCCGTACAGGTTGACGAGGATCAGCGCCAGCGCGGGACTGAGGAAGGCCATCTGCAGGCCCCACATGAGAGCCGAGGTCGGCACCAGCAGCCGCTTCATCCCACATCCTTCGCTCGTCGAGTCCGACGGTGTCTCATCCGACCTGAGTCCATCCAACCGGGAACGTCCCGCGCGAGGAGGACCTGGTCAAGGAGACTCTGTCAGTACCGCCTCCAGAGTCGGCCGCTCGACGCGACACGCTCGAACAGATGTTTGATTGGTGGGCGAACCTTCTCTAGAGTGCTGTCCATGGCGAACAAGAAGGATGAGCAGCTCCCGACGCCGCAGCGTAAGCGCGGGCGGCCCCGGGCCAGCGAAGTGGCTGCGCAGCTGGGTGAAGCGAGCCCGGTTTCCACCCTGCCCGACGGCCCGGCCGGCGTCGACGGCCTGACCCTGCGTCAGCGTCGGATCCTCGAGATGATCAAAGAGACCGTCGAGACCCGTGGCTACCCGCCGAGTATCCGAGAGATGGGCGACGCCGTCGGCCTGGCTTCGTCGTCAAGCGTCGCTCATCAGCTCAAGGTCCTGGAGGGCAAGGGATTCCTGCGCCGCGACCCGAATCGTCCGCGGGCGCTCGAGGTGCTGCTGCCCGGGACGAACGAAGCGTCGAAGGTGCGTCCACTGCACCCGCAACCGGCAGAGGCCGAGGTCGACGAGACCGGCATCAACGACTCCTATCCCGAGCCGGTGCACGTGCCTGTCATCGGGCGGATCGCGGCGGGTGGTCCGATCCTGGCCGAGGAGCGGGTGGAGGACGTCTTCGCGCTCCCACGTCAGCTGGTCGGCGAGGGCACCGTGTTCCTGCTCGAGGTCCAGGGCGACTCGATGATCGACGCGGCGATCTGCGACGGCGACTGGGTGGTCGTGCGGCAACAGCCGACAGCGATCAACGGCGACATCGTGGCCGCGCTG
>DATDAP010000021.1:0-5462 GCA_036525335.1 Microlunatus sp.
TACGTCCGCTGAGCGACCGTTCACTGAGACTCTTGATTCTCGTGCGGTCCTGCGAATCGACGTGCGAGAGCCGAGGGCTCGGCACATCGACCCGTGGACTGTGCTGCGCTCAGCCAGCCTTGCGCCGGTTCAGCCTCTGGGCGTGATGACTCTACCGCGGCCATCGCGATGATGTCCTCCTGTAGAGATCACCGGCACGATCGACCCCGCGCAGCTCTACCGCACCGAAGGGCGTGGCCGAATACCTTCGGCAGTCCGGCGCCATGTGGCAGCAGCCGTTGGCCGAGGGATGACCGGCCGGCGCCAGCTCAGCCGGGGGCAACCCCAAAATCTCCAGGCAGAGGGCCGTCGCGTGTATATGCGCTGTATATCTGCGGCGGTTACTGTCACGACGACCACGAGGGGGTTGCCGTGAGGGTTCTGGCCCTGTTGGGCGTCGTGTCGCTCCTGCTGGTGTCGCTCGCGTTCCCCGCCCATGCCGTTGACGAGGGTGTGCCGGATGGTGATCGCCATCCCTATGTCGGGTTGCTCGGTTATGACCTCGACGGCGCCGGTCCCGAGTCCCCGGGGTTCTGGTGCTCGGGCTCGGTGCTGTCCGACAGTCACTTCCTGACCGCCGCGCACTGCATCACGGCCAGGCCGCCGGATGTCGAGTGGGTCGTGACGCTGGAGCCGGGTACGCCCGGGGCCCCGGTCGTCGAGCCGGGGTTCTTCCCCGAGAGTTTCTCGTTCCCGTTCACGGGGCCGGCGATCCGCGGCGGAGTTGCCACCGTGCACCCGGACTTCGACGGCGACCGGCTGGCACACGACGTCGCCGTCGTGACCTTCCCGGCGGGCAGCTTCGCCGGCGTCACACCGGTCAAGATCGCCGAAAGTGGACTTCTCGACCGGCTGCGCCGGCTGCCGTCGCTCCGGCTCGTCGGCTACGGCGTGGACCCCGAGCGCGGCGACGGTGCAACGGTCTTCGTCGTCGAGGGCTACCGACAGACGCGGACGACGTCGGCCGCGAAGGTCACCAACCGACAGCTGTACTTCAAGCAGGGCTTGTGCTTGGGCGACTCCGGCTCACCGCAGCTCCTCGGCGAGACTGATGTCGCGGTCTCCCTCTTCTCCGACCCGGGCGCCGACTGCGCGGGACCGTTCGTCAGCCAGCGCCTGGACACCCGCTCCGAACGCGGGTTCCTGTCCGGGTTCGTCCGACTGTCCTAACGGCCACAGCGCAAACCCCCATCGCCTGGTCAGTGCGCGCGCCTCGTCCAGGGCGTGGCGGGCACGCTCCGGCTGTCCCAGACCCGCGTACGCCTGCCCGAGGCACCACAGCGCGTGGGCCGTCCCGCGAGGGTCCTCTCGGCTGCGGAAGTCGGCGATGGCTTCGCCGGCCACGGTCAGGGCTTCGTTGAAGTCGTGCTGTGCCAGCCGGACGCGGGTCAGGTCGATCAGGGTGTATCCGGCGTCTACCGTCCCCCGCGACCGGCGGTAGCGGTCCCGCGCGCGGACGAGCAGGGCGGCCGCCTGGTCGAGGTCACCCTCCGACATCGCGAGGTCGCCGAGCATCTGGTCGGCGAACGCGATGCCCTCGTCGCTGGGTACGCTCGCCGCGATCGAGCGGGCCCGGCGCAGAGCGGTGCGGGCCTCCGACCGCCGGCGCGCCAGCAACAAGCCGTGCCCCTGCCAGCACAGCGCCAGCGCCAGCAGGAACTGGTCGCCGGCCTCCTCCGCCGCCGAAACCGCCGCTCCGGCGGCGGGCAGCGCGTCGGCTGAGCCCATCGCCCCTTCGAGCATCGCGCGGCCGTACATCGCCCGCGGCCAGTGCGGCCCGCCGGGGCCGGCGGCCGCCATCGCGCGCTCCAGCAGCGCCCGGCCGTCGCGGACGAAGCCGCTGCGGAACCAGAACATCGACAGCCAGGAGGTCAGCTCGAGCGTGTTGGCCGTATCGCCACGGTCGCGCGACCAGCGGAGCGCGGCCTGGAAGTTCTCGTGCTCCAGGCGCCCGCGGGCGAGCCACGGCCCGAGTCCGGCGTCGACCATGTTGGCGCCGACCGTCTCGGCGAGCGCGAGGTAGGTGTCTCGATGCCGCCGCCGCGCGGTCTCCTCCTCCCCGGCTTCCCTCAGCCGCTCCTGTGCGTAGGTGCGCACCGTCATCAGCAGATGGAAGCGCGGCGGATCGGCAGCGACGAGCGAGGCGTCGACCAGCCGGGTCAGCGTGGGCACCGCCTCCGTACCGGCGACCGACTCGGCCGCCGCTGCATCGAAGCTGCCGGGGAAGACTGCGAGCTGGCGTAGCACGTGCTGCTCGGCCGGCGAGCGAAGGTCGTAGCTCCACGCGATGGCCGCCTCGAGACTCCGCTGCCGCTCGGGCGCGTCCCTGGGGCCGTCACCCAGCACGGAGAGCCGCTCCCGCACCTCGCGAGCGAGGTCGGCGACCGACAGCGAGCGGAGCTTGCTGGCCGCGAGCTCGATGGCCAGCGGGAGCCCGTCGAGCCGAGCGACGACTTCGGCGACGGAGCCGACGTCGCCTGGTGGTGCCTCTGCTCGCTCGCAGAGCAGCCGAGCGGCGTACCGTGCTGGGAGCCCGGCCAGCCTGACGACGCGCTCGTCGGCGACCCGCAGCGCCTCTCGGCTGGTGGTGAGGATGTGCACGGACGACTCCACCTCGAGCAGCCGCGCGGTCAGCACCGCTGCCTCCTCGATGACGTGCTCGCAGTTGTCGAGCACCAGCAGGCCGGGGCCGTCGGACAGGCGGGCGCTGATCGCGTCCACCGTAGTGAGCCCCGGCAGCTGAGGCGCCGCGAGCGTGCGCGCCGTCGCCGCAGCGACGCGTCCCGGGCCGACGGCGGCGAGGTCGACCCACCACACCAGCGGACCCAGCCAGCTCTCGGCCCGGCCGGCCGCCTCGGCCGCCACCCGGGTCTTGCCGGCTCCCGCCGGTCCGACGATCGACACCAAGCCGCCGGCCAGCAGCTCGTTCTGCACGGCGTCGAGCTCGTCGTCGCGGCCGACCAGGCTTGTGTGGTAGCGGGGTACGCGATGGACCCGATCCGCCGGTGCGCCGAGGGCTGGGTCGTGCAGCAGGATCCTCCGCTCCAGATCACGCAGCTCGGCACCCGGCTGAAGGCCCAGCTCCGCGAGCGTCCCGTGGGCGGCCCGGTACGCCTCCAGCGCCTCGGCTTGGCGCCCGCTGCGGTAGAGCGCGACCATCAGCTGGCCCCAGATCCGCTCCCGGACCGGGTGGGTGGCGACGGCCGCCCGCAGCGTTGGCACAAGCTCGCGATGATCACCCTGAGCCAGCCGCGCCTCGGTCAGCTCCTCGCCGACCGTGGCGCAGAGCTCCTCGAGCCGGACCCGCTCGGCCACCGCCCGGTCGTCGTCGGACAGTTCGGTCAGGATCGGGCCGCGCATCAAAGCCAGCGCCTCGGTCAGGCTCACCGCGGCCGCGGCCGGGTTCCCCCGCCGGAGCGCGACACGGGCCGAGGTGACCAGCGCGTCCAGGCGGTCGGCATCGACCTCTCCGTCGGACACCCGCAGCTCGTAGCCACCGGGTCGGGTGAGGAGCACGTGCGGGTCCAGCCGGTTGGTGCGCAATCGCGCCACGTAGGTCCGCAGCACCGGTACCGCGTTCGCCGGCAACCTCTTCGGCCACAGCACATCGGCCATCCGATCGATGGAGACGGTCTCGTTGCGGTGCAGGAGCAGTAGCGCGACCAGGGTCCGCTGCTGCGGGCTGCCCAGGTCCACCTGATGGCCGTCCCGCCAGGTCGCTACCGGTCCCAGCAGCCCGTATCGGATCATGGCAGCCCGGCGTGCGGAACCGCGACGGTGGTGGTGAGCAGGACCGCCTCATGGTTGGCCGCTCGTGCCTCGGGGTTGAAGTCCGGCGCGGCACACATCAGCAGCGTCCGGCCATCGTGGCCCCCGAGCATGCACCCGAACACGAGGAGTCCGTCGGGCATCGCGATCTCGGCGACGATGTCGCCTCCGGGGGCGAGACGCGCGCACCGGGCACCGATCAGGTCCGCCGCCCACAGGTGGCCCTCGGCGTCGAGGGTGCAGCCGTCGGGCGCGAACTCCAGCCTGTCCAACGTGTCGGCGAATGTCGTCAAGACGGGCGTCGGGCCGAGCTGCGCCCACACGCGGCGGTCGCTGAGCGAACCGTCCGGCTCGATGGTGAAGGCGGTGTACCGTGCGCCCACCGTCTCGCCCACTATCAGCGTCCCGCCGTCCGGGGTGATCACCGACCCGTTCGGGAAGTACAGGTCCTCGGCGACCGTCGAGGCGGTGCCGTCGACATCGATCCGGAACAGCACGGCGGTCGTAGGGTCCTGGTAGTTCTCAGCGTCGAAGCCGAACTCGCCGACATAGGCGCGGCCGCGACGGTCGACGACCATGTCGTTGAGGTGGTTGGCGCACCGGTCGGCGAGGTCCGCATGGGTCCGCAGCGTGCCGTCCGGGTAGCGGCGCAGGACCCGACGATCACGCTGGCTGACCACAAGCAGCGACCCGTCCGGCAGCCACCCGAGCCCTGACGGGCGACCCTCGACACTGAGGACCTGCTGCTCGCGTCCGTCGGGGTCGACGGATAGCACGCGTTCGGCGTAGAAGTCCGAGAGCCACCAACGACCGTCGCGCCAGCGCGGTCCCTCAAAGAAGGATCCCCCGTCGAGCAGCGTGGTGAGCCGGCCCACGGGGCATAGTCTCCCGCATTTCCGCGATCCTGGCCCGACCCGTGTCGCGTTCGCACACGCGCCCCGGCCTGGCGACATCACACGAGAGGCTAAAACATCTCGAGTCCCAACATCTCCGCGCAGCCGTACTCGATTCACTCCGAACTCGACAGCGACAGGGACGGCTCGATCCTCGCCGAGAGCGGGCTGCAAACCGTGGAAGCGTTCAACTTCGTCCCCGGCATACGCCGACCGGTCGCATGCTCGGATCTAGCTACTTCGCCCTGAAGAACTCGGATTCGTCGGGATCGGCGGATCTGGTTTGATCCGGCTGCCCTCGGCAGTGTGGGCCTGGGTTCCACGCTGGGACCTGTCAGGCGGTCAGGGTGGCGATCTTGGTGAGGTTGTGTGCGAAGACTCCCTGTCCGATCCAGATCCGGGCTCCTTCGGTGGTGTCGATCATGGCGCGGTCCCAGCCGTAGCTGCGTTTCAGGTGACTGATCCGGCCTTCGCAGCCGGTCCGCCATTTCACGTTCTGCCGGAAACTTCGACGTCGTTCGTGGGCTTGTCGGGCTTTCGTGGGTCGGCCTTTGCGGGGAATCACCACGTTGCGGACCCCCGACGTCGGCCAGGTCGTCGTCGACACTGGCTTCGCCGTAGCCACGGTCGGCGGCCACGGTTCGGGGCGTCTTCCCGGTGCGTTTCTTCACCCGTTCCACGGCCGGCTTCAACCGGGGTGCGTCGGCAGGGTTGCCGGGTTGGACGTCGTGGTCGCAGACGATCCCGTCGGCGTTGTCGCAC
>DATDAP010000022.1:0-14541 GCA_036525335.1 Microlunatus sp.
CACGCGACCAGCGTCTGACCCCCCGGTTCTGCGCCAGAAGGAGTCCCACCACCTCATGTCGACCTCCGTAACTCTCCCCGCACTCGGCGAAAGCGTCACTGAGGGCACCGTCACCCGGTGGCTGAAGCAGGTCGGCGACGCGGTGGAGGCCGACGAGCCGTTGCTCGAGGTCTCCACCGACAAGGTCGACACCGAGATCCCCTCGCCGGTGGCCGGCGTGCTGCTGGAGATCAAGGCCGCCGAGGACGAGACCGTCGAGGTCGGTGGCGAGCTCGCCGTGATCGGTGACGCTGACGAGGCAGCTGGTGGAGACTCCGGCGGTGGCGAGGCTGCGGCTGAGCCGGAGCCGGAGCCGAGCGCGGAAGCCGACGAGCCCAAGGTGGCCGAGGCCAGCTCGAGTGGCCCCGCCGCCGGTACCGGCGGCGGTGGCGGAGGCGGCACCGAGGTGACCTTGCCGGCCCTGGGCGAGAGCGTGTCGGAGGGTACGGTCAGCCGCTGGCTCAAGCAGGTCGGCGACACGGTCGAGACCGACGAGGCGCTGCTGGAGATCTCGACCGACAAGGTCGACACCGAGATCCCCTCGCCCACGGCGGGCACGATCCTGGAGATCCGGGTGGCCGAGGACGAGACCGTCGAGGTCGGGGCCGTGCTGGCCGTGATCGGCGACGCCTCGCAGGCGGGCTCCGCCCCCGAGGCCGAGGCGCCGGCGACCGAGACCGCGCAGGTCGACAGCGCGGACACGATCGAGGAGCAGACCGCCGCCGGCGACGAGGGCGGGCAGGCGCCGATCCCCGCCCAGCCCGAAGCCGAGGCCCCGAAGTCTGAGCCGGCCCCGAAGTCCGAGCCGAAGCCCGAGCCCGCCAAGGCGGAATCCGCCAAGGCCGAGCCCGCCACGGACGAGAAGAGTGATGGCGACCGCAGCTACGTGACGCCGCTGGTACGCAAGCTGGCCGCCGAACACAGTGTCGACCTGGCCTCGGTGACCGGCACCGGGGTCGGTGGACGGATCCGCAAGCAGGACGTGTTGGCCGCGGCCGATGAGGCGAAGAAGGCTGCCGAGGCACCGGCTCCGGCGGCTGCTCCCGCAGCGGCCGCCTCGACCGCTGCCCCGGCGGCGAAGAAGCCCGCCGCCGAGCCGAGCAACCTCCGTGGCACCACCGAGAAGCTGTCCCGGCTGCGCAAGACCATCGCCAAGCGGATGGTGGAGTCGCTGCAGGTGTCGGCCCAGCTCACCGCGACCGTCGAGGTCGACCTCACCGCGATCTCCCGGATCCGGGCCAAGGCCAAGGACGACTTCAAGGCGCGCGAGGGTGCGAGCCTGTCGTACCTGCCGTTCATCACCAAGGCGGCCATCGAGGCGCTGAAGGTGTTCCCGAAGGTCAACGCGACCATCGACACCGAGGCCGGGGTGGTGACCTACCCCGACGCCGAGCACATCGGCATCGCGGTCGACACCGAGCGCGGCCTGCTGGTGCCGGTGATCAAGGACGCCGGTGACCTCAACCTCGCTGGCATCGCCAAGAAGATCGGCGATCTGGCCGCCCGCACCCGGCAGAGCAAGGTCGGGCCGGACGAGCTGAGCGGTGGCACCTTCACCATCACCAACTACGGCTCCGCCGGGACGCTGATGGACACCCCGATCATCAACCAGCCGCAGGTGGCCATCCTCGGCACCGGTGCGCTGGTCAAGCGACCGGTGGTGATCAGGGACGCCAACCTCGGTGAGGTCATCGCGGTGCGCGACATGATGTACCTGTCGATGTCGTACGACCACCGCATCGTCGACGGTGCCGACGCCGCCCGCTTCCTGTCGCTGGTCAAGGCCCGCCTCGAAGAGGGCGACTTCGGCGCCGAGCTTGGGCTGTAGCCATCCGGTATCTGCTGGCCGGAGCCTCAGGGTTCCTCGGTACGGCCCTGCGGGTCCGGCTGGCATCGGAAGGGCATGAAGTGGTCCGGCTCGTTCGTCGCGAGCCGGGCTCCGCCACCGAGTTCGAGTGGGACCCCGACGCGGGCACCATCGCGGACAGCGTGCTGGACGACGTCGATGCGGTGGTGAATCTGTGCGGGGTGGGCATCGCTGACCGACCGCTCACCACCAAACGCAAGGAGATCGTCCGGTCCTCGCGGATCAACTCCACCCGGACCCTGGCCGGGGCCCTGGTCGCTCGCCTGGCGCTAACCGGTTCAGCTCCGGCCCTGCTGCAGGCCAGTGCCACCGGCTACTACCCCACCGAGGGCAGCGAGCAGCCGCTGACCGAGGACCAGGGGCCAGGTCCGGCCTGGATCGCACAGGTGGTGGCGGAGTGGGAAGCCACCGCCCAGCCGGCGGCCGATGCCGGAGTGCGGGTCGTCTGGCTGCGCACCAGTCCGGTGATCGACTCCAGCGGCGGTCTGTTCCCGGTGATGAAGCGGGCCTGGTCGCTCGGCGCGGGCGCAAAGCTGGGGGACGGCACTCAGCACATGCCGTTGATCCAGCTCGATGACTACGTTCGCTTCGTGCTCTGGGCGGCGGAGCACCCGGAGGCCTCGGGCCCGTACAACCTGACCCTCCCGCGGCCGACGACCAACAGCGAGTTCACCGACGAGCTGGCCGCTCAGCTCCATCGGCCTCGCTTTCTCCGGGCGCCCAACGCCGTCCTCAGGACCGTCCTGGGTGACTTCGCCGATCAGCTCCTGGGTGACGTCTGGCTGCTGCCGCAGCAGGCGCTCGCCCAGGGCTTCGAGTTCCGGTCCCCCGACGCGGTGACCGCGATCAAATCCGCCCTGCGCAACTGACCTCGCCACCCGCGAGCCCTCGGGCGTCGTGCCAAACGGGACCCCGATGGCAATTTCCATCCGTGGATGGAAATTGCCCGCCACCGGGCCGCCCGAAGGCCGCAAAATCCATCCGTGGATGGAAATTGCCCGTCACCCCACGGTCCGGGGTCCCAGAACCCATCCGTGGATGGAAATAGCGGCAGACCCGTGCGACCAAGCACGAGCCTGACACCGAACGGCGGACTCCCGACCCCCGGCCTAGACTCTCGTCATGAGCCTTGACTTCCTCTACCCCGGTCCGCTCGGGACGCGTGAGGTCGACTACATCGCCGCCTGGGAGTCGCAGCGTCAGATCCATGCCGAGGTCAAGACCGGCGAGCGGCCCAGCACGGTGCTGCTGCTGGAGCATGCCAGCGTCTACACCGCGGGCAAGCGGACCGAGCCCCGGGAACGTCCCCTCGACGGCACTCCGGTGGTCGACGTCGATCGTGGCGGCAAGATCACCTGGCACGGCCCCGGTCAGCTGGTCGGCTACCCGATCGTCAAGCTCCCGGAGGCGATCTACGTCGTCGACTACGTCCGTCGGCTCGAGGAGGCACTGATCGACCTGTGCGCGGAGTACGGACTGGACTCCGCCGCCCGGGTGACCGGTCGCTCCGGGGTGTGGCTGCCGGCCGGGGCCGGCAAGCCCGAGCGCAAGATCGCCGCCATCGGGGTCCGGGTGGCCTCCGGGGTGACCATGCACGGCTTCGCCCTCAACGTCGACCCGGATCTTCGCGCCTTCGACGCGATCATCCCGTGTGGCATCACCGACGCCGGGGTCACCTCGCTTGCAGCCGAGACCGGAGACTCACCCGGACTGCCCGAGGTCGCGCACCTGCTCCGTCCGCACCTGGAGCGTTACCTGTCCTTCCAGCCGTACGATCAGTCGGCCCCCCTGCCCACCCAGCCGCTCCCACCCCAGGCGACGATCCCGGCGCCCAGGGTGACGTACGGGCTGGATGTCGCTGTCGCCTGAGGGATCTCCCGCGGGGCGCGCCGGTCGAGGGCGAGCGTTCTGGCAGGCTCTGGCCTCAACAGCCGAGGTCAAGGGGCGGGGTGTCCGATTCGACGACAGCGTGGGCGTTGCGCACCACGGGTCTGCACAAGACGTACCGACGGCGGCGGGTGCTGGTGCCGGCCGTCGACCGACTCGACCTCAACGTCCCGGCCGGCGGGGTGCACGGCTTCCTCGGGCCGAACGGGTCCGGGAAGACCACCACCATCCGGATGGTGCTCGGCCTGATCCGCGCCGATGCCGGCCGGATGGAGGTCTTCGGCACCGAGGTGCCGAGGCGCTTGCCCGAGGTGGTCGATCGGGTGGGGGCCATCGTCGAGCAGCCCAAGTTCTTCCCCAGCTTCTCCGCGCGACGCAACCTGGAGCTGCTGGCCACCGGAATCGGTGTCCCGGCGCAGCGGGTGGGTGCGGTGCTGGAGGAGGTCGGGCTCGGCCAGCGCGCGCGGGACCGCTACAAGACGTACTCGCTCGGCATGAAGCAGCGTCTGGCGATCGCCGCGACTCTGCTCAAGGACCCCGATCTGCTCATCTTCGACGAGCCGACCAACGGGCTCGACCCGGCCGGCATCCACGCCGTCCGGCAGACGATGCGCCACCTCGCGTACCAGGGCAAGACGGTGCTGGTGTCCAGCCACATCCTGGCCGAGGTGCAGCAGGTCGCGGACACGGTGTCGATCATCGGCCGTGGTCGGCTGCTGGCCGAGGGCCGGGTCGACGACATCCTGGCCACCGGCGTCCGCGTGATCCGGGTCCGGGTGCCCGACCCCGCTACCGCCCACCGGCTGCTGGTCGAGTCCGGTTTCGGTTGTGCGCCGACACCGGACGGCGCGCTCAGCGTGACCACGGCACCCGACGGGACCCCCGTCGACGCCAGCGGGCTGAACCGCTTCCTGGCCGCACGCGGGGTGTACGCCTCCGAGTTGATCCGGGAACAGGCCAACCTCGAGCAGGTGTTCCTGCAGCTCACCGCGGGTCAGGCGCTGGGCTCGGCGCCGCCCGGCCCACCCCCCGCGCCTCCAGGTGCGGAGTCCCTGCCGTGAGGTCCGCCCTGCGGGCCGAGTCCCGTCGGCTGCTCAGCCGACGCATCACCTTGGTGGCCGTACTCCTGCTGCTCGGGATGATCGTCCTCTTCCAGCTGCAGGTGAACTCCCTCGTCACGCCACCGACGGCTGCCGAGATCGCCCAGAACCAGCGAGAGTACGACGACTACGTACGCGACTGGGACGAGCACCACGAGGAGTGGGAGGCCGACTGCGTCCGGTCCGGCGGCAGCCAGCAGGAGTGCGCGGAACCTCGGCCCGAGCTGTCCGAGTGGGGACTCGCAGCGGAGCCGTTCGCCGACGTGGTGACCGACGCCCTGAGCTTCGCGGTCTATCTCGCCGGGCTGGTGCTGTTCGTGGCGATGGCGTCGTTCATCGGCGCCGAGACCACCACGGGTGCGCTGGCGAACTGGTTGACCTTCATCCCGGACCGCGGCACCGTCATGGTCAGCAAGCTCGCCGTCGTCGCGGCCTTCAGCGCGCTGGCGGGTGCGGGTGTGACCTTCGTGACGGTCGGCTTCTCCTCGGTGGTGACGGCCCTGCACGGCCAACCCCTCACCGGACTCGACCAAGTCCTGGCCACGGCCGGCCGGGGGGTGATCGTGGCGGTGGTCTTCGGCGTGGTCGGCTTCTGCGTCGGCCTGCTCACCGGATCCACGGGGGCGAGCGTCGGGGTGCTGCTCGGTGCCATCTTCGCGATCTACGTCCGGATGGCACTCTCCTTCATGTCGCGGTGGGCCGAGCGGCTCGCCCCCTGGAGCCCCGAGGTCAATCTCGCCGCCATCATCGACGGCGGGACGACCTATCCCGTCAGCAGCGGGCCGGGGGCGCCGTCGGACTCCTCGAGCAGCTACGTCGAGAAGCCGTTGGGTCTGGTGCACGGACTGGGCTACTGGGCCGTGCTGCTCGCCGCCCACATCGCTGTCACCTGGCTGCTATTCCGGCGCCGAGACGTCGTCTGACGGCTCTCGCGCGCGCGTCCCCAGCCATCCGCACCTGAGTCGGCCGGACGCTCACCGAGTAGGCTGAGCCGGTGACCGTCGCCCCCGAAGGACGCAAGATGCTCCGCCTCGAAGTGCGCAATGCGAGCGTGCCCATCGAGAAGAAGCCGTCCTGGATCAAGACCACCGCTCGGATGGGGCCGCAGTACACCGAGCTGCGCAACCTGGTCAAGAACGAGGATCTGCACACCGTCTGCCAGGCAGCGGGCTGCCCCAACATCTTCGAGTGCTGGGAGGACCGTGAGGCCACGTTCCTGATCGGCGGCGACCAGTGCACCCGCCGCTGCGACTTCTGCCAGATCGACACCGGCAAGCCGGCCGACTTCGACGCCGGCGAACCCCTCCGGGTCGCGGAGTCGGTGCAGAAGATGGGTCTGCGCTACGCCACCGTCACCGGAGTCTGCCGCGACGACCTGCCCGACGAGGGTGCCTGGCTGTACGCCGAGACGATCCGGCAGATCCACACCCTCAATCCCGGCACCGGGGTGGAGATGCTCGCCCCGGATTTCTCCGGCAACCTCGACTACCTGAACCAGCTGTTCGAGACCCGACCCGAGGTGTTCGCCCACAACGTCGAGACCGTCCCGCGGATCTTCAAGCGGATCCGGCCCGGCTTCCGCTACGACCGGTCCCTGGACGTCCTGCGGGCCTCCCGCGCGGCCGGGCTGGTCACCAAGTCCAACCTGATCCTGGGCATGGGCGAGACCCGCGAGGAGGTGTCGGAGGCGCTGCGCGATCTGCACGCCGCCGGCACGGAGATCATCACCATCACGCAGTACCTGCGACCCTCACCGCGGCACCACCCGGTGGAGCGGTGGGTCAAGCCCGAGGAGTTCATCGAGCTCCAGAACGAGGCCACCGAGATCGGCTTCGCCGGGGTGATGAGCGGACCGCTGGTCCGCTCTTCCTACCGGGCCGGCCGCCTGTACCGACAGGCCGTCGAGTCCCGCGACGACCTCGTACCATCGGCTGTCACCGGCTGAGCCGGGGCCGACCGAGCGACGACACCACAGATCCACCGATGAACCCCGAGGGAGCACGGCATGGCTGACCAAGCCGGCAAGGACGCCAAGGCGCAGCTCAAGGCCGCCAAGCAGGCGGAGAAGGCGCGCCGCAAGGCCAGCACCGACCCGGCCGACATGGGTCGGCTGCGTCAGATCAAGCGGGCCTACACCCTGACCCACGAGTACGACAAGCAGCTGCCGCTGTGGGTGTTCGGTCCCTGGGTCGCCGTCTTCGTGATCGCCCTGGTCATCGGCTTCGTGACCGGGCATCCCATCTACGCGGGCATCCTCGGACTCACGATGGGCCTGCTGGCGGCGATGATCTTCCTGGTCCGGCGGACCAAGAAGGCCACCTACAAGCGCTACGCCGGCCAGGCGGGGTCGGCCGAGGTCGCGCTCTCGATGCTCCCCAAGCAGTGGGTGTCCAAGCCCGTCATCGCGGTGACCCGCCAGCAGGACGCCGTCCACCGCACCCTCGGTCCCGGTGGTCTGGTGCTGATCGGCGAGGGCGAGCCCGGCCGGCTCAAGGCGCTGCTGGCCAGCGAGGTGCGCAAGCACGAACGGGTCGCGTACGGGGTGAAGGTGACCACCATCGTGATGGGCAGCAAGGAGGGCCAGGTCCCGCTGGACAAGCTGGCCGACCACATCAAGAAGTTGCCGAAGACCCTGCAGGCGAACCAGGTGACCGACATCCGGCAGCGGTTGCGGGCGCTGGACGCGGTACGCCCCCAGGTCCCGATGCCCAAGGGTCCGATGCCGACCAGCTCGCGTCAGGTCAAGGGATCGCGTCAGGCGATGCGCGGGCGCTGACACCCCGCAATTTCTGCCGAGTTGTCAGATGGTGTGGTTGCCCCGGCGACCACACACGCTGACAGGTCGGCCTTTTTCCGAGGACTCTTCCTCGCGAGCGACCGAGAGCGCAGCGCCGGATCTGCCTGGACCGACGAGCGAGCAGACACGCTTTTCGTCTGCGAGCGAGGAGGGAAGACAGATCCCGACAGCGCGCAGCGAACAGCAAGTGAGGACAACGCAGTGCCTAATGTGGTGAACGCCGAGCGCGTGAGTGTGCAGTACGGCACCCGGCTCGTGCTGGACGAGGTGAGTCTCGGGGTCTCGGTCGGAGACGTCATCGGGGTCGTCGGACGCAACGGCTCGGGCAAGACGACCCTTCTCCGGGTGCTGAACGGCATCGACGAGCCCGACTCCGGCCGCGTCGTGCGCACGGGGTCGACGTCGATCGGCTACCTGCACCAGGCTGACGACTTCGCTCCGGAGGCGACGGTCCGTGACGTGATCGTGGCCGGCGAGGCCGATCATGTCTGGGCCGCGGACGCCTGGACCCGGGCCCTGGTCGAGCACCTGCTCGGCGCGGTCGACCTGGACAGCCCCGTCGGTCAGCTGAGTGGTGGCGAACGGCGCCGGACGGCCCTGGTCGCGCTGATGCTCGGCGGTCACGACCTGCTCGTGCTCGACGAGCCGACCAACCACCTCGACGTCGAGGCCGTCGACTGGCTGGCCAAGCACCTCCGTACGCTCCAGGACCGCGGCACGGCCATGCTCGTGGTCAGTCACGACCGGTGGTTCCTGGACGCCGTCTGCTCGCGGGTCTGGGAGGTCCACGACGGCGTCGTCGACGCGTACGACGGTGGTTACGCGGCCTACGTGCTGGCCCGCGCCGAACGTTCACGCCAGGCGTCCCAGCTGGCCACCCGGCGCAAGAACCTGCTCCGCAAGGAGCTGGCCTGGCTACGGCGAGGCGCCCCGGCCCGGACCTCCAAGCCGAAGTTCAGGATCGACGCGGCCACCGTGCTGATCGAGGACGAGCCACCGCCCCGCGACCGATTGGAGCTGGAGCGCTTCTCCGTGACCCGGCTCGGCAAGGACGTCTTCGACCTGACCGACGTGACCGTACGCATCCCCGACCGCACCCTCATCTCCGACCTGTCCTGGTCGATCGGACCGGGCGACCGGATCGGTCTGATCGGCATCAACGGGGCCGGCAAGACCACGCTGCTACGGCTGCTGACCGGGGACCTGGCGCCGGACTCCGGCCGGGTCAAGCGCGGGCGCACGATCGACATCGGCCACCTGTCGCAGGCCATGAGCGAGCTGCCGGCCGGTGAGCGGGTGCTGGACCTGGTCAGCCGCGAGCGACGGATCACGCAGGTCGCTTCGGGGAAGGAGGTGACCGCGACCAGCCTGCTGGAGGACTTCGGCTTCACCGGCGAGCGGTTGACCACACGGGTCGGCGATCTGTCCGGCGGGGAGCGCCGCCGGCTGCAGCTGCTGCGGCTGCTGATCGGCGAGCCGAACGTGCTCCTGCTGGACGAGCCGACGAACGACCTCGACATCGACACGCTCACGGTCGTGGAGGACTATCTCGACTCCTGGCCGGGCACGCTGATCGTGGTCAGCCACGACCGCTACTTCCTGGAGCGGGTCTGCGACGTCACGTACGCGCTGCTGGGCGACGGGAGCTGCGTGCTGTTGCCCGGCGGCGTCGACCAGTACCTGGACCTCCGGCATGCCGCCGAGCGGGTCGGAGCCGGACAGCCGACTTCGGGAGCGGCGAGCTCCGGAGCGACGGTGGCCGCAACCGGCCCCGTCATCACGGCACCCTCCCCGGCCGAGACCCGGCAGGCCCGCAAGGACCTGGCCCGAATCGAGAGCCAGCTGGCCAAGCTGGATCGCCGGGTCAAGATGCTGCACGAGCAGATGGCCGATACGGCCAGCGACTACGGCAAGCTGGCCGAGCTCCAGCACCAGTTGACGGCGGCCACCGACGAGCAGTCCGAGCTCGAGGACGCCTGGCTGGCCTCCGCCGAGACCCTCGACTGACCCCCCTCCCCGCGTTTTGTGCCGGCATCACGGTCTATTGATGTCCTTGCTCCAGAAAGCCGAGCCGGGAAGCGCGCGGTAAGTTGGCGCGCATGAGCGTGCTCACCGTCGACTCGTTGCTCAGCGCCCTGCCCTCCGGCGTCGTGGTCACCGATGCGGCCACGGTGGAGAACTACCGCTACGACTGGTCGCGGGACCCCGGTGCCGGTACGCCGCTCGGGGTGGTCCGCCCCACGGACGCGTCGCAGGTCCAGACCGTCGTCCGCTGGTGCGCGGAGCACCGGATCGGGATCGTGCCGCGCGGCGCCGGGACGAGCCTGTCCGGGGGCTCGTCGGCCGTCGACGGCGGGATCGTGCTGTCGCTCGAGCGGATGCGCGCGATCCAGATCGACACCACCACGCGGGTGGCCGTGGTGGAACCCGGAGCGTTCAACGCCGACGTCAAGGCCGCCGCCGCCGACCACGGACTGTGGTATCCCCCGGATCCGTCGTCGTACGAGATCTGCTCGATCGGCGGCAACATCGCCACCAACGCCGGCGGGTTGTGTTGCGTGAAGTACGGCGTCACCACCGACTACGTGCTCGGCCTGGACGTGGTGCTGGCCGACGGCGAGCTGATCACCCTGGGCGGCAAGCGGATCAAGGACGTCGCCGGTCTGTCGCTGCTCAAGCTGTTCGTCGGGTCGGAGGGGACGCTCGGCATCATCACCCGGGCGATCCTGCGGCTGCTACCGGCGCAGCCGCCCCGGGCCACGCTGGTGGCCACCTTCTCCGATCCCGAGGCGGCCGCTCGCGCGGTGGTCGCGTTGGGACTCGTCGCCCGGCCGTCGATGGTCGAGCTGATGGACAACGCGTCCATCAACATCGTGGAGGACTTCCGGTCGATGGGTCTGGACCGGGAGGCCGGTGCGTTGCTGCTGGTGCAGTCCGACGCTCCGGGCGCCGCGTGCACCGCGGAGATCGCCCTGGCCGAGGAAGCCTGCCAACGGAACGGGGCGACCGAGTGCTTCAGCACCGACGACGCGCAGGAGGGAGAGATGTTCGCCGAGGCCCGGCGGATCTTCTTCCCTGCCGTCGAGGGACGCGGAGCCTTGCTGCTGGAGGACGTGGGAGCCCCGGTCCCCCAGCTGCCGGCCCTGTTCGCCGGGATCGCCGCGATCGCTGCGCACCGCCGGGTCGAGATCCCGGTGGTGGCGCACGCCGGAGACGGGAACACTCACCCGACCATCGTGTTCGACCCGGCCGACACCGCGGCCCGGGACCGGGCGGCTCTCGCCTTCACCGAGATCATGGAGCTGGCCATCTCCCTGGGTGGCACCATCACCGGCGAGCACGGCATCGGCCGGCTCAAGAAGGAGCTGCTCCCCACCCAGCTGGGCCCCCGGGTGACCGTCCTGAACAAGCAGGTGAAGCAGCTCTTCGACCCCGACGGCATCCTGAACCCGGGCGCCATCTTCTAGGCGGCCGGCCTGCGCCGCTTTCTTGAACATTCCGTCAGTCGACGGAATGTCGGAGCCCTGGCGGGCGTACGGCGGGGCCTTGGCGTGAACATTCCGTCATTCGACGGAGCATCGTGGCCGTACGGATGGGCTTGCTCTGAAAGCCGTCGACTGACGGAATGTTCGGACCCCCGAGACCCCGGAGCCCGAGACCCCCGAGACCCCGGACCCCGGACCCCGGACAGGTCTACCTGCGGTTTACCACCACGGTGGTCGCGGCCAGGTCCTGCAGACCGCGCCGGTCGGGGCCGATGATCAACGGCGGCAGGGCCAGGCAGATCAGGGCCTGACGCAGGACCGCGCGCGGGAAGCCGACCGGCTTGGTGTCCATCCGGACGACGGCGATCCGGCAGATCAGCTGGCCGAAGCTGCCGCTGGCCACGGTGACCAGCAGAGTCGACTCCACGAAGAAGGTCGCCAGGATCATCCACGCCTGCCAGCCGCTGCCGGTCACCACCTGAGTGCCGAACACCGCCACGGCGACTCCCATCGAGGCCGCCCAGTCGAGGAGCAGGGCCGCCACCCGGGCCCGCCAGCCGGCCAACGAGCCACGGCCGGACTCGGGCAGACCGAGCTGCTGCCCCGGATAGGGCTCGGCCGGGACCGCCGGAGAACCGCGCTTCGCCACTCCGCGAGGCTACCCGTCGCGGACTCGGCGGCCGCGCCGCTGCAGCCCGTACACAGCCGGCCGTCATGGCGGCGGCACAGAACCGAAACAGCGCGGACATGTGGCCTCAGTAGGTTCGCCGGGTAACCCGCCGTCGAGGTTCCGCCGGGGCATTCCCACCCGCACGCCCCCGACTTCATCGGGCACGGTCTCACCACACCCGGCCGGGCCCCGCACCCGAGGAGCACCATGAGTGGAAGCGCCACCCGGCACGACGCTGTCGAAGCCGTCACGTCGTACGAGATCCCCCACAAGGACTTCGCCGAGCCGCTCGGCCAGCTGTTCGGCAAGAACGTCTTCGACCTGTCCCGGATGAAGAGCCGGCTGCCCAAGAACGCCTACACCTCGGTGCTCGCCACGATCGAGAAGGGTGCCCCGCTCGATCCGTCGATCGCCGACTCGGTGGCCTCGGCCATGCGGGACTGGGCGCTGGAGAACGGCGCCTCGCACTACGCCCACGTCTTCTACCCGCTGACCGGTCTGACGGCGGAGAAGCACGACTCCTTCCTGGAGCCGGACGCGAACGGCAGCTCGCTGGCCCAGTTCACCGGCAAGACGCTGACCCAGGGCGAGCCGGACGGCTCGAGCTTCCCCAACGGCGGCATCCGCAGCACCTTCGAGGCCCGCGGCTACACCGCTTGGGACGTGACCAGCCCGGCGTACATCCTGGAGAACCCGAACGGGAACACGCTCTGCATCCCGACGGTGTTCATCTCCTGGACCGGTGAGGCGCTGGACAAGAAGACACCCCTGCTCCGGTCGCAGCAGGCGATGAGCGTGCAGGCCGCGCGGCTGCTGAAGCTGTTCGGACACACCAACGTCGACTCCGTGGTGTCCTTCGCCGGTGCGGAGCAGGAGTACTTCCTGATCGACGAGCACTTCTACTACGCCCGCCCGGACCTGATGAGCGCCGGACGGACGCTGTTCGGCGCCAAGCCGGCCAAGGGCCAGCAGTTCGATGATCACTACTTCGGCGCCATCCCCGAGCGGGTGCTGGCCTTCATGATCGAGGTCGACCGGGAGCTGTTCAAGCAGGGCATCCTGGCCAAGACCCGGCACAACGAGGTCGCCCCGGGGCAGTTCGAGATCGCCCCGCTGTTCGAGAAGGCCAACCTGGCCCATGATCATCAGCAGCTGATGATGACCACCCTGAAGAAGGTGGCCGAACGCTACGGGATGACCTGCCTGCTGCACGAGAAGCCGTTCAACGGCGTCAACGGTTCCGGCAAGCACGTGAACTTCTCCCTGGGCAACAGCAACCAGGGCAACCTGTTGAACCCCGGTGACACCCCGCACGAGAACGCGCAGTTCCTCACCTTCTGCGCGGCGATCATCCGCGGTGTCCACCTGTACGGCGGACTGCTGCGCGCCGTGGTCGCCTCCGCCAGCAACGACTTCCGGCTCGGGGCCAACGAGGCGCCGCCGGCGATCATCTCGATCTTCCTCGGCGACCAGCTGATGGACGTCTACGACCAGATCGCCAAGGGCGGGGCCACCGGCTCCAAGAGCGGCGGCACCCTCGAGGTCGGCGTGGACACCCTGCCGAAGCTCAAGGCGGACCCGGGCGACCGCAACCGGACCAGCCCGTTCGCCTTCACCGGCAACCGGTTCGAGTTCCGGGCCCCAGGATCGGGACAGTCGATCTCCGGTCCGATGGTCGCGATCAACGCGATCCTGGCCGACTCCCTGGACTTCATCGCCAGCGCGCTCGAGGCGGAGCTGGACAAGGGCGTCGAGTTCAACGACGCCGTCCAGCTGGTGCTGCAGGGCATCGTCACCGACCACGGCGCAGTGATCTTCAATGGCGACGGCTACTCGGCGGCCTGGCAGGAGGAGGCGGCCCAGCGCGGGCTGAAGAACCTACGCACCACGCCGGACGCGCTGCCCGAGCTTGCCGACCCGGCCGTGATCGCGATGCTCGACAAGTACAAGGTGCTCAGCCCCCGCGAGCTGAACAGCCGGTACGAGGTCTACCTCGAGCAGTACATCCTCAGCGTCCACGTCGAAGCGGTGGAGACCGCCCGGGTGGGCAAGACCGCGATCCTGCCGGCGGCGCTGCGCTACCAGGCGCTGCTCGCCGACAACGTGGCCAAGCTGACCGCCGTCGACATCCCGGCCGACCGGACCATGCTCGACGCGGTCACCGCCGAGATCAGCAAGCTGACGAGCGGCATCGCCGCGCTCGAGTCGGCGCTGGCCCACGAGGCCGGCGACTCCTCGTCGCTCGAGCACGCCACGCAGGCCAAGGACGAGCTCATCCCGCCGATGGCCGACGTCCGCGCCGCCGCCGATGCGCTGGAGGAGCTGGTGGCCGACGACCTGTGGCCGCTGCCGACGTACCAGGAGATGCTGCACATCCTCTGACCTGAGCCGGTGGGCCTTCGTGGGCCGACCGAACCCGTACGTGAGACCGAGAACGGGTTTCCGCCAGCAGCGCGTGTCACACCAGTGAAACAAGCGCGCAACTCGGCGGAAACCCGTTCTCCGTATCTTCGCTTGAGCCGAGGGCGATAGGGTGGCGCGCGCCAGCGAGACCAAAACGCGTACCCCGTCGTACGGTTCCAGCCGCACCTCGGGTACACCCACGATCACCGGAGGACAGATGTTCCAAAGCGCCGACGAGCTGTTGGCCTACATCAAGGACGAGGGCGTCGAGATCGTCGACGTCCGCTTCTGCG
>DATDAP010000023.1:0-4625 GCA_036525335.1 Microlunatus sp.
GCGAGCTGGCGCCCCGGACGCCGCAGCGTCTCCAGCGTGGAGCGTCGCTGCAGCGCGTAGTCGATGACCTCGCGCTGGGACCACATGAGAAACAGGGTAGACGCCGGAGTCGGTGGGGACCATGGTCCTGCTGCCGTGCAGTCCGGAAGGCGGCGACGACGGCTCCGGCAGTGTGCCACGATCAAGGGGTGGGTGGCATACTAGTACGATGAGTGCCATTGTCGTCCTCGGCCAGCAGGGCCGACTCGTCATTCCCGCGTAGGTCCGTGCGGCGCTCGGTTTGGCCCCGGGGGATCGCCTCCATGTCCACCTGACAGGGTCGCGACTGATCCTGGAACGCCAGCAGGATGCCGTCGCTGACTTGCGGGCGCTCGCCCGGGACGTGCCGAAGTCCCGCTCGCTCGTCGAGGAGCTGCTCGCCGAGCGGCGCCTGGCAGCCAGCGCGGAATGAGCGTTCTCGATGCCTCGGCCGTCCTTGCGCTGATCCACGATGAGCCGGGCAGCGAGATCGTGGCCGCCGAGATCGCCGGCAGTCTCCTCAGCGCGGCCGATCTGGCTGAGGTGGTCGGCAAGCTCGTCGACGCCGGTCTCGACGGTTCCCGTCTGCGCCAGCTGCTCGGCGCTGCCGAAGTCACCATCGAGCCGCTCACGGCTGCCGATGCCGAGCTCGCCGGCGCGATGCGCTCGCTCGACGGCGGCCGGTCTCTCTCCCTGGGTGACCGTTGCTGCCTCGCGCTGACCGTACGGAGCAGTCCCCCTGAGGTGCTCACGGCCGATCGCGCGTGGGCCGAACTGGATCTGCCGATCCGCGTCCGGCTGATCCGGTGAGGGACGATTCGAGCAGCGGGCGCGTGTTCGCCGTCGCTCGCTGCGAGCATGATCGACAGCCGCGACTCGCCGCCAACATCCGGTGTGAAAGAGGGCTCGAGGCGGCACTATCCGGGAGACTGGGACGGTGGCAGACACCTCGCTCCCGCACATCACCGCACGGACGATTCGAGACTCGGTCGACGCCGGAACCTACGCCCGCGGTGAGCACTACCACCGCGTCGGGCGCGTGAAGCGGCTCGAGTGGCGACCTGACCAAAACCGGCTGGTCGGCACCGTGCGCGGCACCCGGAAGGAGCCGTATGTCACCTCGGTCTGGCTCGACGAGGACGCGACCGGTAGTGAGGTGTCGGGGACCTCGTGCAGCTGCCCGATCGGTGGCGACTGCAAGCACGTGGCGGCCAGCCTGCTCGCTTACCAAGCACGAGCCATCGTCGCTCCGCTGCCAGGCCTGCACGAGCTGCCGGCCCGAGGGCCCGACCGTCGGGCGCCGGCCAGACCGATGGCGAAGCGGAGACCCGCAGCGGCGCGGCCGAAACCACCGACCGTCCCTGCATGGAAGAGCGCGTTGGGGGCGCTGGTTCGAGGGGGTGACGAGCCACACGGCATTCCACCCTCGGGCGGCAGCTACCGGCCGCTCGGCCTGCAGATTCGCGTCGAGGGGCTGAAGCAGGCACTCGAGGCAGACCCTCGAGTGAGGCCGACCACACCCGTGCGACTCCAGGCCCGTGCCGTGCAGCAGGGAGCCAAGGGCGGCTGGTCGGGAGGGTACGAAGTCGGCTGGACCCCCGGGCGCTTCGGGCACTCGTCGTTCGACCCGCGGATCACCGAGTGGCTGAGCGAGCTCGGCTCCCTGTGGAGCAGCCGCACCACTCTCGGTTACTCCTACGCCAGCCCGGAGTGGCGTGCACTGGACGACTTCGCGCCCTCCGCGCTCTGGCTGCTCCTGACTCGGGGCGCGGAACTCGGAGTGCCGCTGCTCGGCAGTGCGGCGCGGGATACCGTCGAACTCGCTTCCTGTGCCGAGCTCAGCCTGGAGGCCACGGCGCTCGATGGCGGCGGAATGCAGCTCCACCAGCGGCTGACGTTCGACGGCGTACCCACGGCTCATGACGTGCTCGGCACGGTCGGTACCAGCGGGCTGTTCGCGGTGCAGCCGCTCGGGAAGGCGTGTCACCTCGTGCTCGGCCCCACGACACGCCGGATGACCACCGACGATCGAGCCCTCATCGGTTTCCGGGACGTGACCGTCCCGAGTGCGGAGATGCCGGACTTCCTGGAGTCGATCTATCCGACGCTGCACCGCCGGGTGCGGCTCCGCTGCCTCGACGGCAGCGTGTCCCTGCCCGAGCCACCAGCGCCTCGGCTGGCGCTGACGGTCATCTCACGGCAGCCCAGCACGCTCCAGCTGGGCTGGGCGTGGGCGTACGGCACCGCCCGCTGTGGGCTGGACCCGACCTCGGAAGCGCTTCGTGACCCCGAAGCTGAGGCGGGAGTGAGGCAGCGGGTGGAAGAAGTGATGGCCGGCGCACTCCACCTTCGGGACGCAGAGCTCACCGGTGCGGCGACCATCCAATTCGTCCACGACCTACTCCCGAGGCTGGAGGCGTCCGACGACGTCATCGTCGAGGCAGTCGAACTACCCACCTACCGGGAGATCGACGAGGCGCCGCTGGTCACGGTCGGTGTGGACGAGTCCGACGATCCGGACTGGTTCGATCTCGCCATCAGGATCAGCGTCGAGGGCCGGGAGGTGCCGTTCGCGCCGCTGTTCGCGGCGCTGGCCCGGGGCGAGGAATACCTGGTGCTGGACGACGGCAGCTATCTGCGGACCGACCTGGCGGTTCTCGACCGGCTGCGGGAGCTGATCGAGGAGGCCCGCCGACTGGAGGACCGGCCAGGTCGGCTGCGCCTGAACCGCTACGCCGCCAGCCTCTGGGGCGACTTCGAAGACCTCGCCGACGTGGTCGAGCAGGCGGATCGCTGGCGGGAGTCCGTCGGAGCGCTGGCCGCGCTCGCCCGTGATGGCGCCGCCCCGGTGCCGGAGGACGTGCCTGCGACGGTGAAGGCCGAGCTGAGGCCCTACCAGAAGGAGGCGTTCGACTGGCTGGCCTTCCTGCACCGCCACAGTCTCGGCGGCATCCTGGCCGACGACATGGGGCTGGGCAAGACGCTCGAAGTGTTGGCTCTGCTCGAGCACATCCGGTCGACGCGGCCCGGCGAGCGCCGCGCGCCGTTCCTGGTGGTGGCGCCGGCATCGGTGATCGGGAACTGGGAGGTGGAGGCGCAGCGGTTCACCCCGGACCTGGACGTCCTGGTCCTGCCCAGCACGCTGGGGCGGCTCGGGGTCTCGATCGAGCAGCTGACATCGGAGGCCGATGTCGTCGTCACCTCGTACGCCGTCTTCCGACTCGGCTTCGAGCAGTTCGCGACGGTCGACTGGTCCGGGCTGATCCTGGACGAAGCACAGTTCTTGAAGAACCCGAAGACGCGGGCGAACGAGTGCGCCCGGCTGTTGAAGGCACCGTTCAAGCTGGCGGTCACCGGCACCCCCATGGAGAACAACCTGATGGAGCTGTGGGCGCTGCTGGCCGTGGTCGCTCCGGGTCTCTACGGATCGGCCACCCGATTCCGGGAGGACTACGTCCACACGGTCACCGATGGGCTGCGGTCCCGGCAGGCGATCCGGCAGGCGGACGCGGGGCACCTCCGCGGGTACTGCGAAGAAGATCGGCACACCGATCTGGCCACCGCGGGGTTCGGCGAGGCGGCGCTGGCGCGGCTGCGCCGACGGATCCGCCCGATCCTGCTGCGACGGACCAAGGAGCAGGTTGCTCCCGAGCTGCCGGACCGCATCCAGCAGGAGCTGAGCGTCGAGCTCGCACCCAAGCATCGCCGCGCCTACGACCTGCTGCTCCAACGGGAGCGGCAGCGGGTACTCCGGCTGCTGGACGAGGACTACGAGGGCAACCGGTTCACGATCTTCCGCTCACTCACCCTGCTGCGGCGGGCCGCACTGGACATCTCCCTGACCGATCCCGAGCGGTACGCGGGAGTGCCGTCGGCCAAGCTCGACCTGCTGTTCGAGCAGCTGGAGGACATCACGGCCGCCGGGCACCGGGCGCTGGTGTTCAGTCAGTTCACCACTTTCCTACGCAAGATCGCCGAACGCGCCAACCTGGAGGGGATCGACTACCTGTATCTGGACGGAGCCACGCGACGACGAGCCGCCGTCGTCGAGCGGTTCAAGACCGGCGACGCGCCGCTCTTCTTGATCAGCTTGAAAGCCGGCGGTTTCGGTCTCAACCTGACCGAGGCCGACTACGTGTTCATGATGGACCCGTGGTGGAACCCCGCCACGGAGAACCAGGCCATCGACCGCACCCACCGCATCGGTCAGACCCGCAATGTGATGGTCCACCGATTGGTGGCAACCAACACCATCGAGGAGAAGGTGATGGCCCTGAAAGCCCGCAAGGCGCAGCTGTTCGACGCGGTGTTGAGCGATGACGAGGGCACCTTCTCCGGCAGTCTCGCCGCCGACGACATCCGTGGGTTGTTCGAGGCGGACTAACCTCGAGGCCGAGATGGAGGGCCGAACGTGACGAAAACTCGCCAGTTGTGAGATGCCACTGGCTTGTCGCACCGGCGTGTTGCCCGTGAGCGGCGAGTTTCCGTCACTCCCGCTGCCTGTCGTACGATCGGGCGTCGGTTTCACCGCGGGGCCATGGCGCAATTGGTAGCGCACCTGCTTTGCAAGCAGGGGGTTAGGGGTTCGAGTCCCCTTGGCTCCACCC
>DATDAP010000024.1:0-4298 GCA_036525335.1 Microlunatus sp.
CCGGGGCGCGTCGGGTTTCAGGCGGGGCGCGTCGGGAGGTTGCGGGTTGGACGTCGTGGTCGAGCACGATCCCGTCGGCGTTGTCGCACACCTGGGCTTTGGCTCCGAACTCGACTGGTTTGCCGAGGCGGCCTTTGTCCATAGGGCGGGCGTCGGGGTCGTGCAGACTGACCCGGCGGGTGGCGCCATCCGGTGTGGTGCCGGCCATCCGCTGCCTGGTCTGGGCGGCGATCCGCCGGGTCGCGTCCAGCAGGTCGGTGAGGTCGTTCACCGCCCGTGCGAGCCGGCCACGCCAGGTCGAGCACCGCGAGACCCCGTTCGGTCGTATTCGCCGGTGATCCCCATGCTCTCCCAGCTCGGCTCCTCGGCGATGGCAGCAAAGGTCGGCGCCGCCCGGGTGATCTTGACGTCCCCGGTGAACATGTTCGGATCGGGGATGATCATGGTCCCCTCGGTGCCGGTGACCTCCACGTAGCCCATGCGGGTCAGCGGTGAGTCGAAGCTGAACACACTCTGGCTGACACCGCCGGCGACGAACTTCGCGATCGTCGACCCGGATCCCCTCCCTGACTGGGACGACCTCGGCGCGTGACCCGCACGGTGTGAGACGCCGCGCCTGGCCGGTCGACGGCTACGCTGACACCCGTGGAGCGGGTGCGGTGGGGCATCATCGGCGTGGGGAACGTTACCGAGCGCAAGAGCGGTCCGGCGTTTCGGCAGGCGGAACGGTCCGACCTCGTCGCCGTGATGCGTCGAGATGGTGATCTTGCCGCTGACTTCGCCCGTCGACACGGCATCCCACACTGGTACGACGATGCCGACGAGCTGATCAACGATCCGCAGGTCGACGCCGTCTACGTGGCCACGCCCCCTGACTCGCATTGCGAGTACGTGCTCCGCGTCGCGCAGGCGGGCAAGCACGTCTATGTCGAGAAGCCGATGGCTCGGACAGCACCGGAGTGTGAGGACATGATCGCGGCCTGCGAGGCGGCTGGGGTGGGGTTGTACGTCGCCTACTACCGGCGGGCGATGCCTCGTTTTGCCACGGTCATGGGGCTCCTGGACTCCGGCCGGATCGGCCGACCTCGGACGGTCAGCATCTGCAACGAGCGGCCAGCCTCAGCTGACGAGGCGGGCCACGCGGGATGGCGGGTGGTTCCGACGATCTCCGGCGGCGGTCACTTCGTCGACCTCGGCTCACACATCCTCGACCTGCTGGACTGGCTCCTTGGTCCAGTCACCCAGGCGACCGGCGTGGCGACGAACCGCGGTGGGCGCTACCTGGCCGAGGACCTGGTCACCGGCGTCTTCAGCTTTCGCTCCGGTGTCGAGGGTGTCGGTGTCTGGAACTACGACTCGTTCCGGCACCGAGATCAGGTGGAGATCATCGGAACGGCGGGATCGTTGAGCTTCTCCTGCTTCGCCGACGAGCCCTTGAGGCTGCACACCGCTCGCGGGCTGGAACAGATCGAAGCGCCGTATCCCGAGACCGTTCAGCTGCCTCTCATCCAAACCGTGGTCAACGCGCTGACCGGGCACGGCCAGTCGCCCAGCACCGGACAGACCGCTCTGAGAACGGCCCGCGTCATCGATGGTCTGTTATCGCACTATCGCGCCAGCCACGGAATCGCGTACCCGCCGGTGGTCAGGCCGACGGATGCGCGAGGGGTATGAACCTCGTGACCTGGGGCGTCTACCAGCGCATGATCGCCGCCTACCAGGGTGCCTTCCTGCCGCACTCGGTGCCGGCATCCTGATCTCGACACTCATCCCCGGCGTCTGTAGATCAGTGGTGGGTGCGCTCTTCATCCTGGCTACTTCCGGGCTGACCCAGTTCTACTTCGACAACAGCAACTTCCGCTCCCAGATCGGGCAGTTCCTCGGCACCAGTGCGCTGACCGGCCCGGCAGGTCAGTTCCTGGCCGACCACCACTCAGCCACACCACGAAGTCATGCCGTGACCGCCTGACCTGGGATCACCACAAGCGGACCGATCTACGTGACGGAGAGATGGGCAGGATGGTCGGGCCACTCGAGCCGGTTCTCGATACGGGAACCTGTTCGTGGGGCTAGATTCGTGACATGGACCGAACTGGGGTCCTTTTGCAGACGCCGATCTTTCGTGATCTGACCCGACGCGACGTCGAGGAGATCGTGCCTCATCTGGGTGAGCGGCGGTACGACGCCGGGCAGACGGTGTGGGTGGAGGGTGATTCCGCGGATGCGCTTTACGTCCTGGCAGAGGGCACCCTGAAGTCGCACCGGCTGAGCCGCGACGGTGGTGACGTCATCCTCAACTTTGACGCGGCCATCGACATTGTCGGCCAAGTGGGCCTGTTCCACCCGAGTGGGAAGCGTCAGGTCAACGTGACCGCGGTGGTGTCGAGCCGCTGCCTGTTGCTGCGCCGCAGGCCGCTGGTGGACTTTCTCAGCCAGCATCCGATCGCGATGGAGCGGCTGCTCGAGGACATCACGAGCATGACGGTCCAGGCGGCGTACTCCTTCACCGGTATGGCCTTCGACGACATCCGGCGCCGGGCGGCGCGGACCCTGCTGGCGCTCGCGGAGGAGTTCGGTGAGCCGGTGTCCGACGGCGTGCGGATCCGGCTCGAGTTGTCCCAACGCACGCTGGCCGCGCTGGTGGCGGCGTCGCGGGAAAATGTTAACCGTGCCCTCGCACCGCTGGTCGCCGACGGCGTGATCAGCCAGCACGGCAGGCACTTCGTCGTGCACGACCTTGGTGCCCTGGCCGCATCAACGCAGGGCACCCTGTGACGCACAGCACTGCTCCCGGCCGGTGCTGCGGCCCAGTGTTGCGTCTATGAAAAGTCTTCTTTCTTCGTCAGTCGCCGGTCTCGACCTGGGGCTGCTACGCAGCGGCTTCAGCGGCCAGATTCTCACCGCCGGGGACGGGAAGGCGTACGACGCCGCGCGGATGGCATTCAACGGCCTGTTCGATCGCCGGCCGGCGGTGCTCGCCCGGGCGACGTGCACCGCCGACGTCGTGCACGCGCTCAACTTCGCTCGAGCCGCTGACCTGGCCGTCGCTGTCCGCGGCGGCGGCCACTCGGTCGCCGGCTACTCCACGATCGAGGGTGGCCTGCTGCTGGACCTGGGGCCGATGAAGGCCATTGACGTCAACCCGAAGACGCGGGTGGCTCGGGTGCAGCCCGGAGTGGTCTGGGGCGAGCTGGATCGGGCGACCCAGGCGCACGGGCTGGCCACCACCGGCGGGCGGATGACCACCACGGGCGTTGCCGGCTTCACCCTGGGAAGCGGCAGTGGCTGGCTGGAGCGGCTGTACGGATCGGCGTGTGACAACCTGCTCGCCGCGGAGGTCGTCACCGCCTCCGGGACCGTGGTCACCGCAAGCGAGTCCGAGCACCCGGACCTGCTGTGGGGCCTGCGCGGCGGCGGCGGCAACTTCGGCATCGTCACCGAGTTCACCTTCCGGCTGAACCCCGTCGCACCCGAGGCCTACGGCGGCCTGCTGATGTTCCCGCGCCACCAGGCGCCGGAGGTGCTGCGCCAGGTGCGCGACTTCCTCAACGATGCGCCGCGGGAGGTCTGCGGCGGCATGCTCTGCATGCATGCCCCGGCGGCGCCGTTCGTCCCAGCCGAGCTGCAGGGCGCCCCAGTTGTGACCGTGCTCGCGGGCTACTGGGGCGGCGTCGACGAAGGTGCGAGGGCCCTGGCACCGCTGAAGCAGTTAGCTCCGGCTGTCGACTTGATGGGTCCGACGACGTATCTGGACTTTCAGGCGATCACCGACCCGGGCAACCCTCCGGGTCGGCGCAACTACTGGCGCTCGGAGTTGCTGCCCGAGGCGCCCGACGAGTTGCTCGACGCCTTCATCGCGTGCGCAGCCGAGGCGACGTCATCGGCGAGCACCCTCATCCTTGGTCGACTCGGCGGCGCCTTCGGCGACGTTCCGGAGGACGCGACGGCACTCGGAGGACGGTCGGCCGAGTGGCTGTTCCACTGCTACGCCGTCTGGACCGAACCCAACGACGCCGGGCACATCGCGTGGGCCCGGGCCACCGAAAAAGCACTGCGGCCCTGGACCATGCCCGGGATGGCGCTCAACTTCATGAACGACATCACCGACGCACGAGTCCGCGCAACCTTCGGATCGCAGAAGTACCAACGGCTGGTCGACCTCAAACAGCGCTGGGACCCGAGCAACATGTTCGCGATCAACCAGAACATCCGTCCGGGCGCTCCCACGGGCTAACCAGAGACACTGCTCCTGGCGCTCGCGAAGCCAGACCTCGCGCCAGCGCTGACCCGTGGACAGG
>DATDAP010000025.1:0-7953 GCA_036525335.1 Microlunatus sp.
ACCGGCGGCAAGCTGATCCTGCATCTGCCCCGGAACTGGGTCTGGGAGACGGCATGGGAAGCGGTGTTCGAGGCGACCGGGCCACCCACCGCCCGAGCCGCTTGACGATCCGCCACCCAGGGCCAACCCTAGGAAACCCGATAGTGGAAGAGCCGGGCAGACCGGCGAAACCGTCACGCCCATTCCCAGCCACCACCAAGATCAGCCGCAGGAATCAGCCAGAAACCCCGATCCGATAAGCCTCGGTGGATCAGGGCTGAGTGAGCTCGTTGAGGATGTCCGGGCGTCGGGCAGGGACCTCGCCAATCGGTCGAGCTTCGTCACGACCAGGGTGTCGCCGCTGTGGCAGGCAGCCAGAGCGAGCCGAAGGCCTGGCACGTCACGGTTGGTGCCGGTCAGACCGTGATCGACGTAGATGCGGTCATCGCCGACGCCGAGCGCGGCGAGACTGTTGCGCTGCGCGGTCAGATCCTGATGTTCTGTGGACACCCGCGCGTAGCCCACCAGGAGTTGGTTCATCAACCCGGTCTGCCAGCCTGCCCAATCTACTGTCAACCGATGCCCGTGTGGACTCCACGCCGTCTCGCGAGAGGGACGGCATACGGCGCTCTCATGTCGCAGATGTCGACCGGCCTTCGAAGCGCTGCGACTGGCGTCGAAGGGCTCACGAGCGAGGAATATGTAGCGCGACAACACGACACGGCGGACGGGTTGGCGACGGGTGTGATCTGCGCCTGCCAGGGTAGCTGGCAAGACCGTGTCCGTCTCATGCTGGAGTTGCGCCGTTAGGAACTGGTTGCTGTCGGCGTGGTGCTTCCAGGTCACGAGGTGGCGATGCCTGCCTGGTGTGCCAGCACCGCGGCCTGTACGCGGTCGCGTACGCCCAGTTTGGCCAGGACGCGCGCGACATGGGTTTTCACCGTCGTCTCGGCCAAATACAACTCGGCAGCGATCTCGGCGTTCGACAGGCCGCGGGCCATCGATCGCAGCACGTCGAGTTCCCGGCTGGTCAAGTCGGCCAGACCCGGCACGGTTGGGGCCGGGGTGTTCTGCGCGAGATAGCTGTCCACCAGACGGGCGAGCACAGCTGGACTCAGCGTGGTGTTGCCGGCGGCAGCCTCCTTCACCGCGCGAATCAGCCCCTGCGGGTCGGTGGTCTTGAGTAGGAAGCCGGAGGCCCCAGCGCGCAGGGCGGTGACCACGTAGTCGTCCAGGTCGAACATGGTCAAGATCAGGACGCGGATCTGCGGGACTGCGTCGACGATCTGCCGAGTCGCGGTGATGCCATCGCCACCGGGCATCTCCACGTCCATCAGCACCAGGTCGGGGTGCCGGGCGAGCGCTTCTCGAACGCCGGCCGGTCCGCTGCCGGCCTCGCCGACCACGCTGATCTCGGGATCGCTACCCAACACAGTTAGCAACCCGGCCCGGAGCAACTCGTTGTCGTCGACGACGACCACACGAACGGTCATGCCACAAGCCCGACCCGGCTCGGCAGGGTGGCCGTGACCCGGAATCCGCGACCCTCCGGCCCCGGCCCGGTCTCCAGCACACCGCCGGCAAAGGCCACCCGCTCCGCAAGCCCGACCAGCCCATACCCACGATGAGAGGACGGCGCGTCCACCATCCCGTCGTCAAACACGACAACCACTGTCTCGTGTTCGTCGGTCGTTATCCGCACCCAAGCGGTGGCGCCGGGTGCGTGGCGGACAACGTTGGTCAGCCCCTCCTGCACGGTACGAAACACCTCCGGCCTGAGCACCACCTCGGGGTCAAGGTCGGCCTGCAGCTCCACCGAAGTACCGGCTGATCGGATCCGTTCCACAAGCGCGTGCAGATCCTTTAGCGTCCGCGTGCTGATCGGCAGGTCAGGGGACAGGCGGTTCAGTTCAGCCAATGCACTGCGAGCCGTCTCGCTGATCAGCCGCAGCGACTCCCGCGTGGCGGCGGGATCAGCTGGCCAGGCCACTTCAGCCGCCCCGGACTGAACCGCGATCAAACCCACAGCATGGGACACCACGTCGTGCAGCTCGCGGGCGAAGGTTTGCCGCTCCGCGCTCACCGCGACCGCGGCGGCCGAGCGCAACTGGGTCTCGCGCATGTCGGCCAGCGCATGGGACGACCCCGCCAAGTGCCGCGCCATCCGGACGACAAGCCCACCGCAAATCGCCACACCCGCCATGACTAGCCCGATGCTCATGTTGCTCCGGCTTAACATCCACGACTGGATCGTTCCGATGACCATCAGGAAAGACCCTCCGGCCAGGCCCAACCAGCTGGACCCGACTCGCGAGGCGATCGTCCAGAGCAGGCCGCACACTGCGATCAGCCCCCAGAACCCGCCCTCCACCGGCGCACCCAGCACGATGGCGACCAAGAACACCCCACCGCACGCGAACGCGGCCGCCCCAGGCGCAATCCTCCGTCCGATGATCGTGCTCGCGGCCAGCACGGTCAGCAGGAACGACACCCACGACAACTCGAACCCTTCAAGCCGCGAGTAGACCACTGACTCGATCGCGGCTACGGTGACGGCCAGCGCCGCGACCACGAAGTCGCGGCCAGCGAGAGACCGAATCCGACCCTGGGAGACTGGGGGCGGCGAGACGTCGGTGGCCGCACTCTGAGGGGTCCGTAGCAGACCGAGCTGGCGGCGCAGCTCACTGGTGGCCACCTGCGTGTGATGACGGATGCGCTGAATCCCTGGCACCGGGTCGGGTGCAGCAAGCGTTGTGGGCACCTCGGCGTCAACCGCCAGCAGCGTCTGCCGCAGACACCCGACAATGTCTTCACTGAGGCGGTGCCGCTCCTCTCGAACCGCGGCGACCGCTACGGCATGGGGCTCGGTCGATGAGAGCCGAACCACCCGTTGCCGCTCGACGACGGCCTGCCGCCAGGCACGCACGCCCTGCCGGAGGGCCAGGCCAAGCGCCCCAAGCAGAACGGTTAGAAAGAACCACTCCAGCCAGCCCACCTGGTCGTGAACGGCCAACCCCCCAGACAGTGCCGCCGCGGCCAGCACAATGCCGACACCCGAGGGCCGCAGGGGGCTCATCACGTCAGCATACGAACACGCCCAGCCGGCGCGCATCGTCCGAAGGGACGACCCGGGATCCTCCGGACGGCCGCCAGATCCCTGCGTTCTGGCCGACGCGGCCAACCTCGAACGATCCCTACCGTCGAAGGGCGCCGACCACCGCGGTCGGCAGATCACGAAGAGCGAGGAACCCCGATGACGCTGTCCCGACATCATGTGGTCGCCCTGATCGGCGCGACCCTCACCTCCGCCATCGCCCTATCCGGTGCCGTTATCAATGGAACCACCGGCGTCGAACAGCCACTCAACCTCGGCCTGGGCTGGATGCTGGCCATCATGCTGGTGCACGGCTTCACCTACGCCGCCCTGAGCTGGGTCCTGATCCGTGAACGTGCGCTTCTCGAGCGGGCCAATCGGTTCGCGCGCACCGTGCATGGCGTGCTCCTTGCCAGCCTGGGTGTGCTAGCAATCGGCTTCGTCCTGGTCGCTCCGGTCATGGAGATCACCAAGACGCCGCCCACCGGGCCCGTCGGTGTCGCCTGGGAATGGATCGCCAGCATCGGCTTCGCAGGAATGATCATCTCCAGTCTCCTCCTCGGCGTCGCCGTTCTGCGGAGCAACCCGCTGGGGTACGGCGGCCGACTCCTCCTCATACTCGTACCAGTGCTGGGAGTCACCGTGCTGCTCGGCTTCATCGACTCGGACTGGGCCCACCCGGGCTACGTCGAGACGGTCATCCACTTCGGAGTCGCCTTGATCGGTGTGCGGGCCGCAGCCGGCACGACCACCGAACCCGCGCCCAGCGTCGACGCCGAGCCGGACAACCACAGGGTGCTCGACCCGAGCTGATGGCGCTCCATTAGTCACCCGGCCACCGAGCGAGGCCCGGCCTGCAGTGCGTCTCGCTGCACGGTCCTCATTCGGGGCGCGCCGCTTGTACCGCTCGCGTCTGTAATGAGGGCGTGCATCTTTGAGCCTGAATGCGGACCAGACGGTTGCCGGCAGTGACCGCGCCACTCAGCCTCCAAGGTCGCTGGCGACTACCTGACCATCCAGACCACCGGGTGTTCGGCACCCTGACCTGGGACGCCGACGAAGGCGGGACCATGCTGCTGCAAGACGAACTGCGGACCGTCGTCTGGCTCGACAACGTCCTCGCTGACGGCTCCGTCCAGAAGTATCGCAACGACCGAGGCGAGACACAGCGCACCTACCCGCTGATCTATGGACAGGTCGGATACGAGCTCTACACGCTTCTCGACTCATTCCGGCTCAGTGCCCGTGAGTACGACGAGGACGAACGCACCGAGAAAGTGCACGTCAACCGGTTCCTCGAAGGTGCCTTGTTCGACGACGCCGACGAACTGCGCGTCGACCGGCTCGTCATCAACATGCGCCACCTCACTGGTTGGGTTAGCCAAAGTGGTCTCGAAGTCGAGTGGCCCCAACGTAAGGGTGACGACACCGACATGTTCGCCGTTGTCACCGCGAAGATCCTGCCGTTCGAGACCACCTCTGACGGAGTGACCTTGCGACGCCAACAAGCGATCGGCAGCACTGGCGACCGCGTCCACGCTCTCGGAGTCGAGCAGCACTGGACGCTGCGTCTTCGCACTTCCGAACCGGAGCCCCTCGATATCCCGCTCAAGGTGGCCCACGACTTCCAACACTGTTCTCCATCGCCGTCGGACACACGGCCCAGTTCGACGCGGCGGTTCTGCACCACCCTGACCTCCCGGCATTGTCGGCGGCGGGTACGCCGCTAGCCGAGGGGATGCGGCAGGACGTCACCTACCACGTGCGCTGGTCCAACCGCACCGCCGCGCGCGACCCGGTCAAAGCCCATGACATGTACTTCACCTTCGATGACATCGGAGGTATTGACGGCATCGGATGTTGGCTCGCTGTGGCTGCCGACTACCGGACTGAGTTGAGCCGGGTTATGGCAGCCCGCTACAGCGCAGCCATGGTCCTCGAGGACCGCATCATGAACGTCAGCGCGGCGCTCGACTCCTTCGACAAGCACCGCAGCGCGAATGTGAAGTCGGTCAAGGTCAATTACGCGGAACGCATCAAGGCCTGCGTAGACCTTGCCGGACAGCCGTTCCTGGACCTCATCACCGTCGATTCGCACCACTGGACCCGGCAAGTCGTCGACACCCGTAACGACCTCGCCCACCACCGTGAGTCATTCCGAGCTACTGGCGGCGCAGGTGACCACCTCCTCGCCGAGTGCTCTTCTGGCTCTTCGTCATGTGCATGTTGCGCCTTACGGACGGCCCTTGACACACCCTCAAATACGGTGACTCACCGAGAAAGCAGCAGCCTCACGAGGAACCGCGCCGAATGAAGCCGGCCCCTGACGTGGTGGTGGCAACCACAGCTTGCGTGGCTGATTGCATGCGCTGTATCGGGGTCGGCCTCTGACGTGCTTCGCACGAGGGTCGCCTACCGGCGACGCCACGCGGGCTGAGGTGGTTTCCGAAGGTGCGGTGCTCCTTCGCCTCCATGCTTCGACAAACTGTGAGCATGCCGTGGAGCCTTCGCCTTGCACCCAAGTTGCTCGGGCCCGAGTACGACAGGTTCCGGGACAGAATCGCCGCGGTCGAGGGGCCGACGGCGGCACGGTTGGCCACCTCGTGACCTACGCCGAGGAGTACGAGGACTTCTGTGGCCTCAGCGGGCTGCGACCGAAGTGGAGACCGACCGAGCGATTCATGGGCTGGTTCATGCCAGTGGACGGGCGCGCTGATGAGGAGCATCTCGACCTCGAAGAAGATGACGCCGGCGTCATGTGGCGCAACCACACGCTGCGGTGGCTGGAGGGTTCCGAGCGGGACGAACTGTGGCAGAAGTACCTCGATGAGTGGGGACCGCACGAACCCAGTCGCCTGGCCGACAGGCGGGAGCACGGCGGCTAGCGTCCGTCGCCTCATGAGCCGTTCCGTTGGACGGTCGCCTTGTGCGCGCGGTCTCGCGAATCAGTCGGCTTGCAAGTCCGATCAAGCCTCGGCGACGCAACGCCAGGTACTGGTCGTTCAATTCGATCCTTCAGAGGTGGAAGGTCGTAGGGGCGCGGGCGCGGCGTTGGGCGACGCGTCGTCCGTGATCATCATCAGGCTGCGGCTCGCCATCACGCAGCTGCTCATCCAACGCAAGGAGATCGACGTCAACCGGGCTGCCACGATGTAGGCGACCGCGGGCTCAATCGCCGTTCGACCTCATGTCATCCATGAGCTCCTCTGCGCCGCCTTTGGCCCGCACCGCCGACCGAGGCGCACGAGAACTCGGGTTGCGCGGCACCCGCGAACACATTCTCCCTTTCACAGCCAATCGCTAGCACCCGCGCAGACTTTTCACGGAGACTCGCGCTTCTCTCATAGGGACCTCCCAAGCCCTACAAAGGAGTAGCCATGGGTATTCCGGACGCTTCGACGTCTCCACCCACGATTCACGACGCCCTCGTGCGAGGCAGGCCCGCGGGTCCAGTGCTGATCGAGCCAGTAGTCGGTGCGCCAGGCGTCGCGCCGTCGGTTCGGCACCACACACCCGCCACGCCAGCCCGGACGGGCCTAGCGGGGCGAGTATTGGTGGTCGACGACAACGCAGCACTCGCCGAGATGTTGTCCCTAGTGCTGCGCAACGAAGGATTCGACCCAATCTGGTGCGCCCACGGCGACTCAGCACTGGACACCTACCGCGAAGCCCGCCCCGATTTGGTACTGCTGGATCTGATGCTCCCTGGCAAGGACGGCATGGCAATCTGCCGCGAGATCCGCTCCGAGTCGGTGGTGCCGATCGTGATGTTGACCGCCAGGTCCGACACAACCGATGTCGTGGCGGGACTGGACGCCGGCGCCGACGACTACCTGGCCAAGCCGTTCCACGCCAAAGAACTGATCGCCCGGATCAAGACTCGGCTACGACACTCACCCGTGGTCAACCACGACATGGTGCGGATCGGCGATCTCGTGATCGACGTCGCCGGACACACCGTCAGGCGCAACGACAATCTCACGGTCTCCCTCACCCGGATCGAGTTCGACCTGCTCCTGACCCTGGCTCGGCGGCCACAACAGGTCTTCAGCCGCACGATGCTCCTCGAACAGGTCTGGCACTTCCGGTATCCTGCCGACACCCGGCTCGTCAACGTCCACATCCAGCGTCTCCGCTTCAAGATCGAACGAGACCTCACGCACCCCGAGATCGTGGTGACCGTTCGCGGCATCGGCTACAAGGCCGGCGAGCCGACGACAGCCGGCTGACTCCCTTCGACCCCTCCGACCTGATCGGGCTTGTACTCGTTGCTCATGCACACTGCATCGTGCCGATAGCCGATCAGGCAGCCGGACTGTAACCGCCTGCCAGTGCCGACAGGATCGACAAACTGGCCGATCTCGATCTGACTCGATTGAGCCTGACCTGTGAGACAGCCATGGGCCGAGGGCAAGAGGTTCGCAGGAGGGTCGGCTACTGCGTGCTCTGCACAACGGTCGCCTTGCGGTGAGCCGACTGGTCCAGCTGGTTGGACCGTCGGCCGGTATTCGGCCCGGTAATCGAGGCTGACCGCTCAGCGGTGATCAGTGGTCGTGGAGGAGACTGTACATTGCTCCGCCGTGGAAGGAGCCGTCGTCGTTCCAGTATCTTCGCCGCGTTCCCTCAAGGGTGAAGCCGAGACGGCCGAGCAGTCGTGTTGACGATGCGTTGTCGGCGATCGTCTCGGCCTCGATGCGGTTGAGCTGCATCTCGGAGAACCCGAACCGGATGGCGGCGGCGAGCGCCTCCGTGGCCAAGCCCCGCCCCCACAGCTCACGAGCCAGGTCGTAGCCGATGTCTGCCCGTCGGTGGGACCGATCCCAGTGGTGGTACCCGAACAGCCCAACGACCCGACCAGACGACTTGAGGGTCAACGCCCA
>DATDAP010000026.1:0-3444 GCA_036525335.1 Microlunatus sp.
AAGCAGTTCTGCCAGGGCCGCTGGGTCGGCGGTTGGCGGAGCACGCAGACACGCAGTTAGGACCCGCGAAGAAATAGTCTAGGTCGGTGCCGGCGTGTCGGCTGGTGCGGGCGCGACGGTGTAGTTCCACTCGCTGTGGAAGTCGTGGCCGGTGATGGGGAGGGCGTCGACCTGCTTGTTCGTGTATCTGATGCCGGTGGGGTAGGTGCCGGTGTCGAGTTCGGCGCGGACGGTGAGCCCGGTGGCGGTGCTGGTGGCGCCGATCAGGTCGACGATGATCTGGTGGCTGGTCAGGGGCCGGCCCCGCCAGTTCAGGGTGATTTGGGAGAACAGCCGGTGTTCGATCTTGTGAAAGCGCCGGGATAAACCGGCATGGAGGAGGAGATGGAAGAGCTCTACGCCGAAGGGGTAGCGACCCACGGCGGCCCCGAGTCATGCGTCGACGTCCCGCGAGGGGCGTGGCGAAGCGTTGACAGGGGTACGTGCAGGCCGGGCTATTGAGCCGCGAAATGAGGCGATCGGGGTGCCCACGTTGTACAAGAGGCGGAAGGCAACATCACTGACGGCGCTTTCGCGAGCCGTCGGTGGACCCCGCGTGGTCAGAGATCCATGGCATGTACGGAACCTCCATGCGCGAGAACCGGGAGATCCCACCCTCGCCCAGGCTGCTGATCACGGGCTGGGCCGCTCAGGGAACACAAGGTGGTACGCCTGAGATGCACGAGCGTGGGAAGTCGGATCGCTTCGTAGTACCTGCGAACCCGCCGAACAAGGCCACGGCCGCGGAGGTGGGGGAGGAAAGGGAGCGAGCCAAGGGGAACACGGACGGCAAAACGCATCCCGGACCCAGTGCCGGAACCGATGCGTCGAGTGCGCTGGGCCGTGTGCGTGAGGTGGCACGACGGGACAAGGACGCGCGGTTCACCGCGCTGCTGCACCATGTCACGGCGTCTCGGCTCCGGCGGGCGTATTGGGCGATCAGCCCGAAGGCCGCGCCGGGGGTGGACTGGGTGACGTGGGACGACTATGGACGGAACCTGGAGGCGAATCTCCTGGATCTGCATGGTCGGGTGCAGTCGGGGCGCTACCGGGCGAAGCCGAGTCGGCGGGCGTACATCCCGAAACCTGATGGTCGCATGCGGCCGTTGGGGATCGCGTCGCTGGAGGACAAGATCGTTCAGCGGGCGGTCGTCGAGGTGCTCAACGCCGTCTACGAGGTGGACTTCCGGGGCTTCTCGTATGGGTTCCGGCCGGGGCGCGGCCCGCATGATGCGTTGGATGCCCTCGCGGTCGGGATCGAGCGGAAGCGAGTGAACTGGGTGCTCGATGCGGACATCCGCAACTTTTTCGGCCAAATTGATCATTCTTGGTTGCGAAGGTTTGTCGAGCATCGGATCGCAGACAAGCGGATCTGGCGGCTGATCGGCAAGTGGTTGGCCGCCGGGGTCATCGAGGATGGACAGTGGTCGGCGTGTGAGGAAGGTTCACCGCAGGGGGCATCGGCGTCGCCGTTGCTCGCGAACGTGTACCTCCATTACGTGTTCGACCTATGGGCCGACCATTGGAGGCGTCACCACGCGGGCGGAGATGTCATCATTGTCCGTTTCGCGGATGACTTCATCGTCGGGTTTCAGTACGAGGAGGATGCGCGGCGGTTCCTCGACGAGCTACGCGAGCGGTTCGCGCGGTTCGGGCTGGAGCTGCACCCGGACAAGACGCGGCTGATCGAGTTCGGGTGGCGTGCCGCCATCGACCGGCGGCGTCGGGGTCTGGGCAAGCCGGAGACGTTCGACTTTCTGGGCTTTACGCACATCTGTGCCAGAGCCCGCAGCGGGCGGTTCTGGGTGCGGCGTATCACGATCGCGAAACGGATGCGGGCGAAGCTGGCCGAGGTCAAGACCCAGCTCAGGCGTCGCATGCATGATCCCATCCCGGTGCAGGGACGGTGGCTGGCCCGGGTGCTGCAAGGGCACGTCGCCTACTACGCCGTACCGGGCAATTCCAACGCGGTATCGGCTTTCCGGTACCAGGTCAGCCTGCACTGGCGGCGTACGCTACGGCGGCGCAGCCAGCGCGGCCGGATCACCTGGGCGCGGATGGGCAGATACGCAACTCGGTGGCTCCCGCAAGTCCGTGTGATGCATCCCTACCCGAACGTGCGCTTCGCAGCCAGAACCTGAGGCAGGAGCCCGATGCGGTAGTTCCGCACGTCGGGATCCGTGCGGGGGGCCGCCCGTGAGGGCGGTCCCTACCGCGACTCCACTTGCTGGTGCCCGGCGGCAGGTGGCAGACGGTGATCGTCAAGCCGGTCTCCGCGGCGAGGCGGGCGAGCTCGACCTTCCAGGCGCGGACCCGGTAGCCGTTGGAGCCACCACCGTCGGCGCAGATCAGCAACTTCTCGGCGTGCGGGTAGCGGTGCCGGCCCACGGTGTCCCACCAGCGGCGCAAGGTCTCCACGGCGAACGCCGAGGTGTCGTGATCGGCGCCGACCGAGACCCAGCCGGTGTTCGCGGCGACGTCGTAGATGCCGTACGGGATCGCCTTGCCCAGCTCTTTGTCGGGGAAGTCGTGCACGTTGACCTTCACCGGTGATTTCGTTGGCTGGTACTCGCGGCCCCCGTTCTTGTACTCGCCGACCAGTTCCTTCTTTTTGGTGTCCACGCTGACCACCGGCGCTCCGGCGGCCAGGTGCTCGATGACCGCGGCGTTGAGGTAGCCGAACTGGGCGTCCCGATCGGCGTGTTGGCGGCCCTCGGTGACCTTCGCGTTGGCTTGCAGGCTGAAGCCCTGGGCGCGCAGCATCCGGGCCACCGTCCGGTCCGACACCCGATGCCCGCCGGCGGCCAGCGCATCAGCCAGGTTGCGCGTCGACTTCGTCGTCCACACCAGCGGTGACTCCGGATCCCCGCGCGTGTCCGGATCCACCAGCGCCGTCAACGCCGGCCCGAGCCCCGGATCGGTCTCGGTGGCCGGCTTGCGACCACCACCGGGCTTTCGCACCCGCCCCGACGGCTCGGCGCCGCCGTCGAGCTCCCGCACGCCCTTGGCCACGGTGTCGGGATGCACTCCGGTCGCCTGCGCCACCACCGCGATCCCGCCACGGCCCAGCTCGGCGGCCTCCGCCGCCAGCACCAGGCGGCGCTGCCGCTCATCCAAGTACGGACGCAGCACCGCGTACCTACGCGCCGCCGACTCCCCCACCTGCGCATCGCTCGCCATAGCACAAACGGTAGGTCCTCCGGACCTAAAAACCTACTTTATTTTATCGCGGGTCCTTAGTCAGATTCGGGTCATCCGCGGGGTAGGGGCGGTACTCGACGACTTCCTCGGCCCAGCGGTCGGGATTGCTCACACCAGCGGCCGCCAGCGCGGCGGCGATCTCCTCCTCAGACGCCGTGTTCGCCGACACCTTCGCCCCGGCCGCAGCCGTCTCGTCGGCCTCAT
>DATDAP010000027.1:0-4369 GCA_036525335.1 Microlunatus sp.
CAGCGGGCGCATGATGGCGCTGCCGACGGCGATGAACGGGTCCCAGATGCTCAACGGGACGAGCAGCGGGATCAGGTCGAACAATTCACACCTCGTACGTGAGCCGGCTCGGCTCGCTGGTCGGACACATCGGACCGGACAGCCGCCTGGTCGCCCCGCAGGATGGGCGTCGGCGTGTCCGGCAGGTCATGGTGACCCTGGTCATGGGGCCCGCCGAGATCATCGGCGGCGGTGGTCGTCCCACCCGCGGCGGCCGCGGCCGCTTGGAGCCGCGCTTCCTCGTCGAACTCCGGCGTCCCTGGCACGGGATCGTAGCCGCCGGCTGTCCACGGGTGGCACCGGAGGAGCCGGCGAGCGGCCAGGTAGGTGCCTTTCACCGCACCGTGCACCTCGACGGCCCGCAGCGCGTACGCCGAGCAGCTCGGGTAGTAGCGGCACACGTTGCCATACAACGGCGAGATGGTGAGCCGATAGAGCTTCAAGAAGCCGATCAGCAGGTATCTCATCGGCGAGCCAACCGGGACAGGGCCGTGGCCCACGCAGCATCCAGATCCACACCGAGCTCGGGTCCGGCCGCGGCGGACGGCGGCAGCGCGCGCACCACCACCAGCGTCCGGATCGGAAGCTCAGGCAGGTGCTCCGAGGTCAGATGCCGAAGACGGCGACGCACCCGGTTGCGCCGAACGGCCGAGCCGACGGCCTTGGAGATCACGAAGCCGATCTGCTGACCGGAACGCGTAGTCCCCGTCACGGTGCCGTCCGAGGGCGCCTCATCGAGGCGCAGGGCGTGCACGACGAGTGTCCGACGCCCCGCGCGCACCCCGTACCGCACCGTGCGTCGGAAGTCCTCCGACCGACGCATCCGTGCGTCCCTGGGCAACACGAAGCCGACCTGGGTACCGAGCCGTCAGGCGGACAGCTTGTCGCGGCCCTTGCGCCGGCGGGCGGCAAGGATGGCGCGTCCGGACCGAGTCCGCATCCGGAGACGGAATCCATGGACTCGACTGCGTCGCCGGTTGCTCGGCTGGAACGTGCGCTTGCTCACGGGAGGGCTCCCTATATCGTGAAGTCTGGCCAGGTACCACCCGACGAAAAGCGGGCAGCGAACAGGGGTCGCCACAGTGGCGGCGACCTCCTAACGGTACGGGGACGACACAAGAGGGTCAAACCGGCCAGACCGACGCACAGCCCGGCTCGATGGTGTCCAGCCGACACGCCGGGCAATCCGGAAAAGTGTCACGAACGGGTTGCGGCGCGCCGACAGCCGTTGCTACGTTCACGGCTCGTCCCTTGTTTGTCATTCCGCCAATCTTCTTCTGTCCGACACCATCTGTTCCACCCGATGTCACCCTCTCCGGCTCGTACCTCCTCGCTGACGCGTGGTTGCCGACATGGGGGTGGCTCCGGTGGTTTCCACGTATTCGTGCACAGGGTGTGGATAACTATGTGGAAGGACTAGGGTGGGGGGCCTGACACGATCGTGCGACGAAGCATCACGGACCGGAACAGGGGGTCGACGATGACCTTCCACCTCCCAGGCCGAACGCGATCGGATCACACCTGACTACTGCGGCTGCTCCCGGTGTCCTCGAGGACTCCGACGGCGTGCCGTGCCCCGAGACAGAAGCTGTGGAGACCGAGGTTGTGACCGACCCGAACGGCAGTGACACCACGACGATCGCCTGGGAGCACGTCTACACGACCTCCCCGCCTGAGCTGCGGCGCTGGTTGGACAACTCCAAGCCGGTCGCCATGCACCAGGACGCCCTGATGGTGGCTGTGCCCAACAACTTCACCCGCAACCAGCTCGAGGGCCGGTTCCGGCCCGACATCGAGCAGCAGCTGAGCCACTACTTCCAGCGCTCCGTCCAGCTCGCGGTCATCGTGGACGCCACCGTCTCCCCGGAACCCGGGGCTACCGACCAGGATCCGTCAACCGGCCGGTTCGACGGATCCGGCCACGGGCGCGCGAACGCCGCCCCGGTCGGCCCCGGACTCGATCCGCGACGCTACTCCCGGACTGCCGATCCTTCACCGAGCAGTCCAGGTTCGGCCACCACCGGTTGGGACCTCCGAGAGTCGCCGGGTCAGCGCGCGGATCCCGCAGCACACCGCATCGATGCACCACACCATCGCACCGACACCTCGCCGTCTCCGGCGGGTGCTCGTCCGGGGTCCGGCCCGGTCAGACAGCCGGACCTGGTCGTTCCGGCGCCGGAGTTCCAGAGTCCGTACGGTCAGGCCGGCAACGGCCATCCTCAGCGCTCGACCACGGATCCGGACGAGGTGGTCCGGCCACGCAAGGAGATCGACGCCCGCCTGAACCCCAAGTACACCTTCGAGACCTTCGTCATCGGCTCCTCCAACCGGTTTGCCCACGCGGCCGCCGTCGCGGTCGCGGAGAACCCGGGGAAGTCCTACAACCCGCTGACCATCTACGGCGAGTCCGGTCTGGGCAAGACCCACCTGCTGCACGCGATCGGCCGCTACGCCCGCGACTACTTCGAACGGGTTCGAGTGCGGTACGTCTCCACCGAGGAGCTCACCAACGACTTCATCAACGCGATCAGTCAGAACAAGGGCGCCGAGTTCCGGCGCCGCTACCGCGACGTCGACGTGCTGCTGATCGACGACATCCAGTTCCTGGAGGGCAAGGAGCAGACGCAGGAGGAGTTCTTCCACACCTTCAACACGCTGCACAACGCCCAGAAGCAGATCGTGATGACGTCGGATCGACCACCGAAGAACCTGGAGAACCTGGAGCCGCGGCTGCGCAGCCGGTTCGGCTGGGGCCTGATCACCGACATCCAGCCGCCCGACCTGGAGACCCGGATCGCCATCCTGCGGAAGAAGGCCGCGCAGGAGCGGCTGGTCGCCGGGCCGGACGTGCTCGAGTTCATCGCCAGCCGGATCCAGACCAACATCCGCGAGCTGGAAGGCGCCCTGATCCGGGTCACCGCATTCGCCAGTCTCAATCGGCAGCAGGTCGATCTCGCCCTCGCCGAGGTCGTGCTCAAGGACCTCATCCCGGAGGGCGGCGAGACCCAGATAACCTCTGGGATGATCATGGCCCAGACCGCGGCCTACTTCGATCTCACCATCGAGGACCTGTGCGGTCAGAGCCGTACGCACGTGCTGGTCACCGCCCGCCAGATCGCCATGTATCTCTGTCGTGAGCTGACGGATCTCTCGCTGCCCAAGATCGGGCAGCAGTTCGGCGGCCGCGACCACACGACGGTGATGCACGCCGAACGGAAGATCAAGAACCTCATGTCGGAACGTCGTTCGCTCTACAACCAGGTGACCGAGCTGACCAACCGGATCAAGCAGCAGGCTTCCCAGCGCTGACCGTCCGCGGGCTCACGGTCCGTGGGGACCGAGATGATCGACGGCATCGCCAGATCGTCGACGTGGTCCCCAGGTTTGTCCACAGACCCATCCTCGCCGTGAATGCCACGCTCACTGCCAGCGATGCCGCGCAAAGGTTGCGGAATGGTTACGCCTCCCACACACCTGGGGAATAACCTGTGGATAACCGGCGCGGATGGGGACAACTCGGGTCGATCCTGAGGATCAGGTAGGGGCGATCGGTGGAGGAGCTCACGGCTGCCACTGCTCGTCCTCAGATACTCCCCGTGTAATTTCGAGTACGACACAGTCCCGGCCACAGGACGAAAACCGGCGTGACGTGGTCGGACGGCAGCTTCTCCACAGGATCCACACCACCTACGACGACGACTACCAGTTACACGTACTCCATCAGTTCGAAGTCACTGACTGTGCGCATGTAGACAACCAGCCCCTTCACGACAGCACGGAGGACCAATGAAGTTCTTGCGGAAGCTCTTCGGTCGCGATCAGGACGACGAGGGCGAAGACGCCCCCATCCAGCTCGATCAGGAGCTGCGGGGTCGACAGCTGCTCCAGCTGGAGAAGGCCCTCGATCAGCTGGCCAACGAGATGCGCGGGTGTGAGTCGCTCGACAACCCGGGCTGGCGGGTCCGGGTCAACGAGTACAGCCGGCTCGCCGGTGAGGCGATGATGCTGCGACGCGGCGAGATCAGCCGCGAGGGTGTGCTGGACCTGGTCTTCGAGATCCGACCGTTGTTCACCGGCACACCGCCGGCCGGGAAGGAGCACCTGGTGCCGCTGCAGGAAGCGGTGCTGGCGGGCGCCGAAGAGCTCCGCGAGCTGTCCCCGTCCGAGCGCGGCTGACCAGCCGCGCCGGCGTCGGTATGATCGTCCAGCGCTGCCCTCGTGCGTGGCGCGGTTGCCTCGGACGGGGTGCCAGACAGAGGCAGGAGGCAGTGTGAGGATCCGACTCGAACGTGACACGTTGGCCGAGGCGGTGCAGTGGGCTGCCCGCTCC
>DATDAP010000028.1:0-10781 GCA_036525335.1 Microlunatus sp.
GGATGGGCGACCTCGCCGCCCACGTGGCCAAGATCGCCCGGCTGCGCTATCCCGAGGTGGCCGTCCCGTCGCTGCTGCGGCCGAACTTCGTCCGGATGGGCGACGTGGCCGAGAAGATGGTCATCACCGCCGGGCAGACGCTCAACAGCCGCAGCATCGAGAGTGCGGAGGATCTCCGGGCCCGCGACGAGGAGATGGACGACCTGCGTCTCAGCCAGTTCCGGGTGATGCTGGGCGATTCCTGGGAGTACGGCGTCGAGGCCGCCATCGACGTGGCCCTGCTGGGTCGCTACTACGAGCGGATCGCCGACCACGCCGCCTCGATGGGTCGCCGGATCATCTATGTGGTGACCGGCGAGTTCCCCGAGACGGAGTTCTGGCCCCAGCCGTGACTGTGTTGTCGTCACTCGCTGTTCACTGCGCGCTGAGGGTTCTGTCTTCCCTCGTCGCGCTCAGACGGTGAAGCGTGTCTGCGCGCTCCTCAGTCCAGACAGAACCGGCGCTTCGTGCTCGGCCGCTCGCGACGGGGTCAGTTGCGAGCGGCCGCGGCGACATCACCTACGGCTGCGGCCAGAACTCCGTCTCGGGGAACTCGCCCGTCACCACGTAGATGATCCGGCGGCCCATCGAGGCGGCGTGGTCGGCGATCCGCTCGTAGTAGCGGCCCAGCAGGGCCACGTCGATGGCAGACTCGACGCCGTACTCCCAGGTGTCGCTCAGCATCACGCGGAACTGGCTGAGCCGCAGGTCGTCCATCTCCTCGTCACGCGACCGCAGCTCCTCGGCGCTCTCGATGCTCCGGCTGTTGAGGGTCTGCCCGGCCGTGATGACCATCTTCTCGGCCACGTCGCCCATCCGGACGAAGTTCGGCCGCAGCAGCGACGGGACGGCCACCTCGGGATAGCGCAGCCGGGCGATCTTGGCCACGTGGGCGGCGAGGTCGCCCATCCGCTCGAGCTCGCTGACCATCCGCAGGGAGGCGACGACCGTGCGCAGCTCGCCAGCCACCGGTGACTGCCGGGCGAGCAGGTGGAACGCCCGCTCCTCGATGTCCGCCTGCATCCGGTCGAGATCCGCATCGTCGCCGATCACCTGCTCGGCCACGTGGATGTCGGCCTCCAACAGGGCAGTCGTGCTCGAGCGCACGGCGATCGCCACCTTCTGGCACATCTGCACCAGGTCGGCGAGGATGTCGTCGAGCTGCTCGTGATAGGAGTCGCGCATGAAGGGTCCTTGCTGAGTCGTCAGGGCTGGTTCGTCGAGTTCTGGAGCGTCGGGCTCTGGGTGGTGGAGCATAGGAGGGCAGCTCGTCGTGCCGAGCCTATGCCCGACACTTTCGACCAGACATGACCCACGTGAACGCCCGGTGAACTCCGGTCGAACGTTGACGGCTCGGGGAGCGTGACGACCCTGCGACCGGCAGGTGACCGCGGGCCGACGTCTTAGGATCCGAGTGTGAACTGGGTGGGTGCGCTGCTCGGCGGGCTCGGCCTGCTCATCGGTGTCTGCCTCGGACTGGGCATCGCGGCGCTGGTGCGGCGGGGCCAGCACGTGGACGGTCTCACGGTCCCCCAGGTGCGCGAGATCCTCGTTCCCGACGGCATTCGCGAGGTGCTGAAGGTGATCCGGTCCGCGGGGGTCGTGGTCGGTCCCCACGACGAGGTGCTCGAGTCCACGCCCCACGCGCTGAAGCTCGGCTTGACCCGCGGCAGCCGGGTGGTGATCCCCCGGGTGCTCGAGATGGCCCGGCAGTCCCGCCGCGAGGAGCGACTACTGGCCGAGGAGGTCGAGGTGCGCCGAGGGTCCCGGGATCTTCGCGATGCGGACCTGCTGCTCGACATCAGGGTCGCTCCGATGCCGGAGGGGCTGGTCCTCGTGCTGGCCGACGACCTCACCAACGCCCGGCGGGTCGAAGCCACCCGCCGAGACTTCGTGGCGAACGTGAGTCATGAGCTGAAAACCCCGATCGGGGCGATCTCGCTGCTTGCCGAGGCGGTCGAGGAAGCCGCCGACGAGCCCGAGGCCGTACGCCGGTTCGCGGCTCGGATGGGCATCGAGTCAGCCCGCCTCGCGGACCTGGTGGTCCAGATCATCGACCTCTCCCGACTGCAGGCCGACGACCTGATGAGCCAGGCCGAGAGCATCGAGGTCGACGACGTGCTGATCGAGGCCGTCGACCGCTGCCGTGTCGATGCCGAGCAGCACCAGGTCACCATCACCATCGCGGGCGAGAGCGGTCTGCACGTGATGGGCAACCACCTGCAGCTCAGCACCGCCGTCGGCAACCTGGTGGAGAACGCCCTCGTCTACTCCGACCCCGGCGCCCGGGTCGTGGTGGCCGCTCGACGCCAGGTCCGTACCGACGACGACTATGTCGACATCACCGTCTCCGACAACGGTGTGGGCATTCCCGGCGACCAGCTGGAGCGCATCTTCGAGCGCTTCTACCGGGTCGACTACGCCCGCAGCCGGGCCAACGGCGGCAGCGGTCTGGGGCTGTCGATCGTGAAGCACATCGCCGCGGCCCACAACGGTGACGTCCTGGTCTGGAGCCAGCCGGGGCGGGGCTCCACCTTCACCATGCGTCTTCCCAGCCACCAGCCGACCCAGCAGGACGGTGCTGAGGACGACGACGTCGCCGATGACGACGACGTCGTCGTACCTCTGACCAGAACACAGAGCAGGAGTTGACTGCGATGACCCGCGTGCTTGTCGTCGAGGACGAGGAGTCCTATCGCGACGCGCTGGCCTACATGCTGCGCAAGGAGGGCTTCGACGTGGTCGAGGCCGCCGACGGAACCGAGGGCCTGGCGGCCTACGACAAGGGCGGCGCCGACATCGTGCTGCTCGACCTGATGATGCCCGGGGTGCCGGGGACAGAGGTGTGCCGCCAGCTGCGGCAGCGCGGTCCCGTGCCGGTGATCATGGTGACTGCCCGGGACAGCGAGATCGACAAGGTGGTCGGGCTCGAGCTCGGCGCCGACGACTACGTGACCAAGCCGTTCAGCCAACGTGAGCTGGTCGCCCGGATCCGGGCGGTGCTGCGTCGCGGCCAGGACGTCGAGCTGCTGCCCGACGTGGTCGAGGCGCACGGCGTCCGGATGGACATCGAGCGTCACGAGGTCTCGGTCGACGGCCGCACCGTACGACTCGCGCTGAAGGAGTTCGAGCTGCTCGAGATGCTGCTGCGCAACGCCGGCCGGGTGATGACCCGCGGTCAGCTGATCGACCGGATCTGGGGCGCGGACTACGTGGGGGACACCAAGACCCTGGACGTTCACGTGAAGCGGCTGCGCACCAAGATCGAGGCTGATCCGGGTCAACCCAAGGTGCTGCTGACGGTTCGTGGTCTCGGCTACAAGTTCGAAGGCTGAGCCGGACGGCGTAGGAATTCTCCGCGGCTACAGTGACGCCGTGACTCTGCCTGTTGGTCGCGCTGCGCGCTCCGCGGTCAGGAGCTCCGCGAGTCGCGCTCGTTCGTCGCGTTTCCGCACGATGGACTCCAGTGGTGGTCGGCTTCGGCGCGTCGTGCGGAAACGCTTCTGCACTCCCGAGAGGCTCCGCACATGACCGGCGAGATCACGGTGTTCTCAGGGTCCGCCCATCCGGCGTTCGCGCAGGAGATGTGCGACCTCCTCGGAGTCGAGCTGTCGGCGTCGAGAACCACGCGGTTCAGCAACGACTGCTTGCAGGTCCAGCTGCGGGCGAACTGCCGACGCCGGGACGTCTACGTGGTCCAGACCCTGGCCACGCCCGTGCAGGACAACCTGTTCGAGCTGCTCTTGATGCTGGACGCTGCACGTGGCGCATCGGCCACCACGGTGACCGCCGTCATCCCGCACTTCGCCTACGCCCGGTCCGACAAGAAGGACGCGCCGCGGATCGCCATCGGCGCACGGCTGGTCGCCGACATGCTCGCCGCCGCCGGCGCCAACCGGGTGGTGACGATGGACCTGCACTCCCCGCAGGTGCACGGCTTCTTCTCCATCCCCGTCGACCACCTGAACGCGGTCTCGGTCCTGGCCGACCACTTCGTCGGTGATGACCTCAGCAACAGCGTGGTCGTCTCCCCGGACTTCGGCAACGCCAAGGGGGCCAGTCAGCTGGCCCGGATCCTCGACCTCCCGGTCGCCGCCGGCTCGAAGCAGCGGCTGTCCGACGACACGGTGGTGATCGACCGGATCGTCGGCGACGTCGCGGGTCGGGACGTGATCGTGCTGGACGACGAGATCGCCACGGCCGGCTCCATCATCGAGCTGCTGCACAAGCTCCGGGAGCACGACGTACGCCGGATCCGGATCGCCTGCACGCACGGCCTGTTCACCGGAGCGGCCATCGATCGACTGAAGCGGCAGGCGGACGTCGACGAGATCGTGATCACGAACACGGTGCCGTTGCCGCCCGAGAAGCAGCTGCCGAACATCGAGGTGCGTTCCGTGGCCCCGCTGTTCGCCGAGGCCGCGCGCCGGATCCACCTGGGAGAGTCGGTCAGCAGCCTGTTCAGCGACGCCGAGACCTACGGCTGAGCGGTCCGGTGCGGAGCGCAGGGCCGCCGGGACAGTAGGTACGGCTAGGCCCCGCCGGCGGACGGGACCCGACGACCATCAGCTGCTCGGCGCCGGCGAGGGGCTGATCGTCGCGTAATCCGGCTGGTCGGCATCCACGACCGGCACCCGGATCGTCAGATCGCCGGCGGTGCTGAAGGTCAGCGTGACCTCGGCGTCGGCACCGACGATCAGCTCGGGGCTCTTGAGCTCGATCAACGGACGATCGGTCAGCACCACCAGCAGGTCCGGGCTCAGACCGACCGGGTCGGGCAGGGTGACGGTGAAGGGCGTACCGGCGGTGCCCTCCGGGGTGAACGGCTCGCCCGCGACGGCGGTCAGGGCGTCTCGCTCCTGCGCCACGATGCTGGCCGACAGGTAACCCGTGCCGTCTTCGCGGCTCAGGATCATCAGATTGCGCACCTGGACCCACTTGCCGGCAGGCCCGACGTTGGCGTTGACGCCTTCGGCCGGCGTGTACGGCTGCGTCGTCTGCGCATCCATCCCGCAGGCCGAGATGAGGAGCAGCAAGGCGGCGCCGAGCAGAGTCGCCACGAGCGTTCGGGGCGCGCGGACTCGCGAGGTCTGTGTCACGATCTCGACTCCTGGAGGGTCGTGCGGGGGCAGTGGCGCCAACTCTAGCGATCCGGTGTCTGTCGGCGCAGGCGCGTACCCTCGGGGGAGTGTCGGCTGAGTCGCGGGACGGTGGATACGACGTGCCGACGACACCGAAAGGCATAGGCCGACCATCTTTGTCAAGGCCTCGAGCCTGCTGGATGTGCCCTCTGGCTAGCGCAAACGCCGGATTGAGTGCTTTCTCAGCGTGGTAGACTGGGAACCCGCGAAAGGGGTAAAAGAAAATATGACCTTCACAGTCGGCGAAACAGTGGTCTACCCGAATCATGGGGCCGCCGTGATCGAGGACATCGAAACCCGTCAGATCAAAGGTGAAGACAAGCTCTACCTCGTACTCAGAATCGTGGGCCAGACCGATCTCATCGTTCGGGTGCCCGCCTGCAATCTCGACCTCGTCGGAGTTCGTGACGTCGTCGACGCCGCCGGGCTCGAGCGGGTGTTCAGTGTGCTGCGCGCACCGCACACCGAGGAGCCGACCAACTGGTCCCGACGTTACAAGGCGAACCTGGAGAAGCTGCACTCCGGCAACGTGATGAAGGTCGCCGAGGTCGTTCGTGACCTGTGGCGTCGTGAGCGGGAGCGTGGTCTCTCCGCTGGAGAGAAGCGGATGCTCGCCAAGGCCCGCCAGATCCTCGTGTCCGAGCTCGCGCTCGCCGAGCGTGTGGCGGAGGACAAGGCAGAGGTGCTGCTCGACGAGGTTCTCGCCTCCTGAGCGAACGCCGCCCGGCCCCGTTCCGTACCGGCATCGGGGTCGACGTCCATCGACTGACACCCGGCCACCCCCTGTGGGTGGCCGGGTTGTTGTTCTCTGACGAACCCGCTGGCCTGGAAGGCCACTCCGACGGCGACGTCGTCGCTCACGCCGCCTGCGACGCCCTGTTGTCGGCGGCCGGGCTCGGCGACCTCGGCAGCAACTACGGGACCGATCGCCCGGAGTGGCAGGGTGCCAGCGGAGCCGCATTCCTCACCGAGACCGCCGCCCGGGTGCGAGCGGCCGGGTTCGAGATCGCCAATGTGGCCGTTCAGCTCATCGGCAACCGGCCCCGGTTCGCGGCTCGCCGATCCGAGGCCGAGCACACGCTGTCAGACGCTGCCGGGGCGCCTGTGACCGTATCCGCCACGACGACCGACGGGCTCGGACTGACCGGCCGCGGTGAGGGCGTCGCGGCGATCGCCACCGCTCTGGTCTACCCGACGAACCTGCGGTCGTGACCGCTACCGCACCTGGGCGGCCGGCGCGCTGAAGGTGTTGCACTTGCCGATGTCGCTGGTGCCCAATCCCGTCGTCCCCCAGAACTCGCGGGTGCGGGCGAGACCGTGGTTGCCTTCGACGTTGGGCTCGCCGGTGATGGTGTCGTCGCCCACGGCGACGTAGGTGTCCTGGATCCCTCGGAGGTCGCTCTGCTGCACCCCGAGCGACCGCGAGACGGACCGCATGTAGATGCCGGAGAAGCAGTCGGCCTGGGTTTCGAGCCGTCGGATCAGCTGGTTGGATTCTCGCTCGGACTCGGCGTTCTGTGCGAGCGCGTGCGCGCTGACCAGCAGCCCGGTCCGGCCCTGGATGGCGTGCCCGAACTCGTGGGCCATCACCACGTCGGCCGCCCACTTGTTGGTCCGGACGATCGGCACGGCCTGCGGGAGCAGGTTGGAGAAGTAGATCTGTTGGTCGGCGCTGCAGTAGAAGGCGTTCACACCGGACTCACCGCACTTGGTGGTGATCTTCTCCCCGTAGATGGTGACCGAGGGTCGGGGCAGCAGCCACTGGGCGGCCGTCACCGGTGGGTTCCAGACCCGCATCAGGCACTCGACCTGACCGTTGAAGTGAGTTTCGAGGTCGTTGTCGGAGGCGTTCGCGACGTTGATGGGCGGGTTGTCGCAGCGCACCGGGATGGGAGCGGTCTGGGCGTAGAGCCGGTTGTTCACCAGCCAGTCCTCGGCCTCGTCGTAGGTGGTCGGCAGGGGGATCGGCGGTGGAGCGCTGTCCGGCGGCGGCACCTGGTAATTGTCGTTCTGGTACGCCGAGTCCGACGACCCCGTCACGGCGCTGACCAGCACCAACCCGACGATGGCCAGCAGGCTCAGCGCCACCAGGCCCAGCAGCAGGGACATCAGCGGGCTGCGTCTGCGCGGCGGCTGGACCGGAGGACCGTAGTGCGGCACCCCCGGCTGCGGGCCGCCGAAGCCACCCGGTGGGTTCGGTGAGCGCTGGCCTGCCTGACCGGGCTGGCCGCCGTAGGCCCCATAGGCGCCATAGGCCGGCTGGCCGAACCCTTGACCGCCCCAGCCGGGGGGTGGCTGGGTGGCGTACGGGCTCTGGCCACCGCGCGGCCCGCCGCCCCACTGCTGCTGCGTCACGTGCCGAAGCCTAACGGCCGGGGAGTTCCGACGGGCGCGTCCGTCGACGGAGTCGACCCGTCCGCAACGGGCCTGTGGGAGGCTTAGCGCGTGCCGGAGACCTTCACCGCCGACCGCCGACGCGTACGGGGCGGCGCCGTCGCGCTTCCCGCGCGGGCGCGGGCGATCCTGCTGTTCCTCACCGCGCTCCTGGTGCTCGGGGGCCTGATCGCCGGGCCGAGCGCCGGGACTGCCCGCGCCGAGGGCACGGCGTCGACCTTCGTCGTGGCGGCCAGCCTCGGACTGGACGGCACCCTCAAGGTGCGGCAGGACATCACCTTCAGCGGACAGGCGCCCGCGGAGGTCAAGCAGACGCTGGAGTTCAAGAAGGACCTGCTGGGCGACCGGCGCTACGTCTACGAGCTCAGTGGCTTCCAGGCGACCGCGGGCGGTGAGCCGTTCGAGCCGACCCTGCAGATCGAGCAGGATCGCTACACCGTCGTCACCTTCCCGACGAACGGACAGACCAGGGTCAGCCTCGAGTACGCGGTGGTCGGCGCGGTGATCGCCACTCCGGACGGCACGGCCCTGGAGTGGCCGCTGCTGCAGGGTTTCGACGCGACGGTGACCGACTTCGCGGCCACCGTCGCCATCCCGGCGCCGTTCTCCTTCATCGAGTGCAACGCGGGTTCACCGAACTCCGAGGTGCCCTGCAAGTACGCAGCGGCCGGCACCGATGATGCCCAGCAGCCCACCTTCCGCGACGGCTCGCGCGGTCCCGGAGAGTTCGTCCAGGTCCAGATCGGCTTCCCGCCGGGGGCTCTGGCGAGCAACGAGCAGATCGAGGAGGTCTGGACGCTGGCCCGGGCCTTCTCCGCCCGTCCGCTGCCCCTGGCTCTGGCGCTGGGGCTGCTCGTCCTGGGCGGCGCAGGTCTGCTCGCCCTGCATCGACGGGCCGGGGTCGACGCCGGCACGGGTGCCGAGGTCATCCGTGCCGCCGAGTTCGTGCCGGTGGGTGCGGGCCAGAGCGAGTTCCGGGTGCTCGGCGACGTCCGACCGGGCCACGTCGGCACGGTGGCCGATGAGCGGGTCGATCCCATCGACATCACCGCGACCCTGATCGACCTCGCGGTGCACGGTCACCTGCGCATCACCGAGCTGCCGCGGGAGGGCGACTTCGCGGCGACCGACTGGTCGCTCGCCCGGACCGACAGCCCCGCGGATGATCTGCGTCCGTTCGAGGTCGTCCTGCTGGACGGGGTGATCGGTCGTGACGAGGTCAAGGTCTCCGAGCTGCCCGCCCGCGTCTACGAGACGGTCGGCGGCGTTCAGGACAAGCTCTACGACGAGGTGGTGTCCAACGGCTGGTTCGAGCGACGGCCCGATGCCACGCGCAACCGCTGGACCCAGACCGCGATCGGCGCCCTGATCGGCGCGGTCGTGATCACCGTGGTGTTGGCCGCCTTCACCACCTTCGGACTGGTGGGTCTCGCCCTGATCGTGCTGGCTCTCGGCGTGATGTTCGTGGCCCAGGAGATGCCGGCTCGCACCAAGTCCGGAGCCGCGCTGCTCGCCGGGCTCGGCGCGCTGCGCTCCGATCTGATGTCCCACCCGACGGACCAGATGCCACCGGGCCGAGAGCTGAGTGAGATCTCCGAGCTGCTGCCGTATGCGGTGGTGCTCGGCGGGCACCAGCGCTGGCTCGATGCCATCGTGGCTTCCGACGACGACGCCGAGGAGGACCGCTACGACCTCGGCTGGTATCACGGCCCGCAAGGCTGGCACCTCCGCGATCTGCCCGCCTCGCTGAAGAACTTCATCACCACCGTCTCCGGCGAGCTGTTCTCCCGCTAGCCGCCCCGTCGCGACGCAGAGTGTGAGGGTTTTGGGTGCGTAGTCGCACCGAGGACCTCACACAGCTGTGGTCCTGCCCGTCACGAGCGGCCGAGAGCGAGAGCACGCGCTGAAGCCCGCGTCCTCGACAAGGAGGATCGGGCACGTTCCGCGCGGCCCTAGCGTGTCCGTTGCTCCTTCTCGGTGAGCGCACCGGCACGCGGAACGCGCAAGCCCCCGACTCCGCGGGTGCTGCAACGCCCCGCGAAGTCTGATTCCCGGGCTACGGCGCGCAGCGAACAGTGAGTGACGACAACACCGCCCGTGAGAGTGCTCTCATCGCCGCTTCCTGTTCGCCTCATCTGCAGTTGGTTTCCTGGTTCTTGTCAGCAACAAGGGGTGCTGACCCAACTGACAAGGAGTGATGACGATGTTGAACAAGACGAAGTGGATCCTGGCCGGCGGCGCCGCGGCGGTGGCGCTGTCCCCGGTGGCGGCGTTCGCCAGCGGGTTCGAGGTCACCTCGCCCCAGCAGGGCTCCAGTGTGGTGACCTCGGTGCAGTCCGGTTCGCTGGCGGCCGACGCCACGGCGGGTGTGCTGCCGGCGGTCGATCCGACCGCGGTGACGCCCAACACCCCGAACAGTGCGGTCACGCCGAACACGGCGAACACCGCGGCGACCCCGGCCAGCCCGGTGAGTGCCAAGTCTCCGGTGAGTGCCAAGTCCCCGGTGAGTGCCAAGTCAGCGGTCAGCGCCAAGTCCCCGGTGAGCCCGAAGTCTCCGGTGAGCCCGAAGAGCCCGAAGTCCCCGGCCAGCGCCTGATCCAGGTGGCCGACCCGAGCGGCAGAGTGCGGCTCCTTCACGACAACGGTGAGCAAGCCGCACTCTGTGGGTTGGATCGGCTGCTGTCGGGTGTTCAGTCGGTGCCGAACTCCATGGCGGCGCGGTCGAGCGCTTCCTGCTCATCATCCGGCCCGGCGCCCCGGGCGATCGCGGTGGACGAGCCGGGCTCGAGCCCGCCGACCAGCTCAGCCGTGGCGCCCCCGACGATGCCTTGGGCGGCGTACTGCTCCAGGCGGGCCCGCGAGTCGGCGATGTCCAGGTTGCGCATGGTCAGCTGACCGATCCGTTCCAGCGGGCCGAACGGGGCGTCGACCACCCGCTCCATCGAGAGCCTGTCGGGGTGGTAGCTGAGCGAGGGCCCGGAGGTGTTCAGCAGCGAGTAGTCCTCGCCGCGTCGCAGCTTCAGCGTCACCTCACCGGTGACGGCCGAGCCCACCCACCGCTGCAGGGACTCCCGCAGCATCAGCGACTGCGGGTCCAGCCAGCGGCCCTCGTACATCAGCCGACCCAGTCGCCGACCCTCGGCGTGGTAGTTGGCGATGGTGTCCTCGTTGTGGATCGCCGACAGCAGCCGCTCGTACGCGATGTGC
>DATDAP010000029.1:0-6863 GCA_036525335.1 Microlunatus sp.
ATGCCCGGGCCCCACTCACCGAGGTTGGGCTGGACCCGAGGCGGCGCACCCGCATTCAGGTTGAGGTTGGAGAAGACCTTCGGCACCCGGCCAGCGTAGTCGGCGTCAGGCCTCCTCGACCGTCGCGATCGCTGTCGCCGCTTCGGGACCTTCCTCGAGCAGCACCCGGAACGCGTCGGCGCCCCGAAGAACAGGCACCTTCAGCGTCACCGCCTTGTCGTACTTCGAGCCGGGCGACTCCCCCACCACCACGAACGCGGTCTTCTTGGAAACCGAGCCCGCGACCTTGCCGCCGCGGGACGTGATCGCCTCGGAGGCGGAGTCCCGGGTGAAGCCGTCCAGTGAGCCGGTCACCACGAGGGCCAGTCCGGCCAACGACTGGTCCAGCCTCTCGGGTTGCTCGTCGCGCATCACCGCCCCGGCGGCGCGCCACTTGCGGACGATCTCGCGGTGCCAGTCGACGGCGAACCAGTCCGTGATGGCGGTGACCAGGGTCGGTCCGATGCCCTCCACCTCGGCCAGCTGTTCCGGCGTGGCGGCGGCCAGCTCATCGATGGAGCCGAAGGCCCGAGCCACGTCGGGCGCCACACCCTTGCCGATGTGACGGATCGACAGCGCGACCAGGAACTTGTCCAGCGGCCGGGTCTTCGCCTCCTCCAGGTTGGCCAGCAGCTTGGCACCGTTGGCGCTCAGCACCCCGGCCTTGGTGGAGAACAGCTCTGTGCCGAGCAGCTTCTCCTCGGTCAGGTCGAACAGATCACCCTCGTCGACCATCAACCCGGCGTCGAGCAGCGCCTGCGCCGCCTGGTAGCCGAGCACCTCGATGTCGAGACCCTGTCGGCCGGCCAGGTGGAACAGCCGCTCGCGCAGCTGGGCCGGGCAGGATCGGCTGTTCGGGCAGCGCAGATCGGCGTCGCCCTCCTTCTCCGGCTTCAGCTCGGTGCCGCATTCCGGGCAGTGGGTCGGCATCTCGAAGGCGGTTTCGTCGCCGGACCGCAGCTCGACGACCGGCCCGACGATCTCGGGAATCACGTCACCGGCCTTGCGCAGCACGACAGTGTCGCCGATCAGCACGCCCTTGCGCTTCACCTCGCTGGCGTTGTGCAGGGTGGCCATGCCGACCGTCGAGCCGGAGACCAGGACCGGCTCCATCACCCCGAACGGTGTGACCCGTCCCGTCCGGCCGACGTTCACCCTGATGTCGAGCAGCTTCGTGGTGACCTCCTCCGGCGGGTACTTGAAGGCGATCGCCCAGCGCGGCGCGCGCGACGTCGAACCGAGCTGGTCCTGGACGGTCCGCTCATCGAGCTTGATCACCACACCGTCGATCTCGTGCACCACCGAGTGCCGGTGCTCTCCGAAGTGCTCGATGAAGGCCCAGACCGCGTCGAGGTCGTGGCAGACCTTGCGCTGCGGGCTGACGGGCAGTCCCCACGCTTCCAGCGCGTCATACGCCGTGGACAGCCGATCCAGGCGCACCCCCTCGATCACGCCGAGACCGTGGCTGACGAAGCCCAGGTGGCGGGAGGCCGTGATCTTGGGATCTTTCTGTCGCAGGGATCCGGCCGCTGCATTCCGGGGGTTGGCGAACGGTGCCTTGTCGTCGGCGACCAGTGACTCGTTCAGCTTCGCGAACTCCTCGACCGCGAAGAACACCTCGCCACGGACCTCCAGCGTGGCCGGCGTCGGGTGCTCGTCGGTCGCGGACAACCGGCGCGGGATCGTGGCGATCGTGGCCACGTTGGCGGTGACGTCCTCGCCCACCCGTCCGTCGCCGCGGGTGGCCGCTCTCGTCAGCCGACCGTCCTCGTACAGCAGGTCGATGGCCAAGCCGTCGACTTTCAGCTCACACAGATAGCCGGAGCGGGCGATCTGCTCCTCGCCGAGCTCGCGGACGGCCCGCTGGGCCCACCGGTCCAGCTCGTCGCGGTTGAACACGTTGTCCAGGCTGAGCAGCCGCATCGGGTGCACGGCCTCGGCGAAGGTCGTGGCCGGCGGACCGCCCACCTTCTGGGTCGGCGAGTCCGGCGTCCGCAGGGCCGGGAAGGCGTCCTCGATCGCGTTCAGCTCGCGCATGGCCGCATCGAACTCGCCGTCGGAGATGGTCGGGGCATCCAGCACGTGGTAGCGCCAGCGGGCCTCGTCCAGGCGCTCGGTCAGCTCGGCGTGCCGCTGCCGGGCGTCGGCATCGGGTTCGGCCTGCTCCGTGGTGGTCTCGGGGACGTCCGTCACGTTCGGAACAGTAGTGCGACCCACTGACACCTCAGAGACCCTACGCGCGCCTGGTGTGCTCAGCTGCGCCAGAAGCCCTCGTGCACGGCGCGTGCCTCGGGCAGGTCGAACGGGCCGAGCACCTCCGTGGGTCGTTGCCCGGCCGCGAACACCTGGCGGCACGGCAGCGCCAGCGTCGGGTTCTCCGGGTCGTCGCCCGTCATCGCGGCGAGCTCGGACTCCGCCAGGGCGAACACCACCTTCGTGATGCCGGCCCAGTAGATCGCCCCGGCACACATCGCGCACGGCTCGGTGCTGGTGTAGAGGGTGTACCCGCGCAGGTCCCGGCCGAGGGTCCGACTGGCCAGCCGGACCAGGTTGGACTCCGCGTGACCGGTGACGTCGGAGTCGGTGACCACGGTGTTCTGGGCCTGCAGCACCACGGAGCCGGTGGCGTCGGCCAGCACGGCGCCAAACGGGTGGTTGCCGGCCTCGCGAGCCAGTCTGGCCTGCTCGACGGCCAGGTCCAGCCGTGGGTGGTCGCTCACTCCTGGTCTCCGGCAAGAGCGTCCTCGACCCGGCGGACCTCCGCGTGCAGCATGTCGACGTGGCCGGGACGGATGTCGGCCTTGTGCACCAGAGAGGTGCGGCGAGCCTTCGGCGCGACGGCCTCGGTGGCCCGCGTCACCACGTCCATCAACCTCGTCCCACCGACCGACGGGTCACCGCCGGAAGGGGCGACGGAGAAGGCAACCAGCATCCTCGCCAACCTACCCAACCGGCCGTCCCGCAGGGCGAGGCAGACTGGGGCGATGGCCGACGACCGACGACGTGTGCTGGTGACCGGTGCCGCGGGCTACATCGCGGGACAGCTGCTGCCGGCGTTCCGGGAGCGCTACGACCTCACCCTGGTCGACGTCTCCCGGACCCACCGGCGTTCCGGAGACGAGGTGGACGGGGTCGAGCTGCTGGACCTGCTCGACGACCCGGCCGATCGGTTCAGCGAGCTGTGCCGGGAGGTGGACACCGTGGTGCACTGCGGGATGCGGCCGCCGTCGGGGACACCCAGCTATGCGGCCGAGCGGGTCAATCTGGACATGACTGCTCGGGTCTACGAGGTGGCCGCAGAGACCGGCGTCCGGCGGGTCGTCTGCACCAGCACCAACCAGGCCGCGAAATGGTACGAGCGGTCGTGGCACGAGGGTCGCCGGGATCGGGTCGATCCGGAGGACTACCCGCGACCGGACAGCTTCTACGGCTGGGCCAAGACGGCGTACGAGACCCTCGGGTTCCTGTTCGCCACGGGCGAGGTCAGTCGGCCGCTCGAAGTGGTGCAGATCCGCATCGTGGCCCCACGCCCGATCCGGGCCGCGGCCTTTGCCGAGCGGCCGCTGGCCGACTACCTGCGCGACATCACGGGCTGGATCAGCGAACGCGACCTGCAGCAGCTCTACGTCCGCTCGATCGAGGCGGACTCGATCGACGATCCCGACGGCGTACCGTTCCAGATCTTCTACGGGGTCAGTGGCAACGCCCGGACGTTCTGGTCCATCGCCAACGCTCGGCAGGTGATCGGCTACGCGCCCGAGGACGACTCCGAGATCGAGTTCGCCGACGAGATCGCTGCCAAGACCAGATCCCGAGCTCCAGCTACCCGCTGAACGGGTTGACCCAGGTGATCTCGGGAAACCGAGTGAAATCGGAGTCGACGGACACGACCGCGACGCCATGCTCCAGAGCCAGGGCGGCGAGCTGAGCGTCGGGGACGAGATTTCCGGAGATGTGATGGCGCCGCGCGAGCTCGCCGTACAGCCGGGCCGTCCGCACGGTCGTCGGCGGCACCCACGCCACCGGCACGTCCAGCCAGGCGTCGACGTAGTCCTGGGCGGACTCCGCGCTCAGCGGTCGGCTCGCGATCCGTGGGTGGGTGGCGATGCGGAGGAAGGCTCCCAGCGTCTGCCACGGGAAGCCGATCCGTTGATTCCCGTTGAGGCAGGTGCTCAACCAGCGCGCGGCGACCTCGTGGTGCACCGACTCGGAGTCGACCGCGTAGAGCAGCACGTTCGCGTCGAGGATCACCCACGATCCCGATCCGGGCCGTCCTCGTCCAGCAGATCGAGGATCTCACCGATGTTCCCGACCTCGACCTTCAGTCCAAGTGCCGCCGGGCGATGGTGGTAGCTGAGGTCGGCCACCGGTCGCGCCATCCCTCGACGCGCCAGGGTGTTGAGTGCCTCGCTGGGACCGAGCCCCTCCTCGCGACGCAACCTCTCCAGCTCGGCGGCCACGTCGTCGGCGATAGTGATGGTGGTCCTCATCGGTCGAGCCTAGCATCGTGATGCTCAGCAGAGCGCATCATGATGCGCCATCAGTCGTAGAGACCCTCACCGACGATTCCGGCGGCGGTTCGAATCGTGCGCAGGGCCGTGATCGCTGCCGTACGGGAGAAGCCGGCGAGTCCACAAGCCGGCGTGACCACCGTGTGGGTGGAGATCTCCGGCGGCAGCTCGAGGCGACGGATCGGCCGCAGCACGGTCGCGGCCACCTGGTCAGCCGTGTCGGCCGGCGCCGAGGGATCGTTGGTCGCCAGGGCACCGGCCAGCAGCCAGTGCCCCTGTTCCAGGGCGACGCCGAGCGCGTCCCAGTCGGCCGTGCCGAGCAGTCCGAGATCGAGTGTCAGGCCGGTGACGCCCGCGGTCGCCAGCAGCTCGATCGGCGTACCCGGGGCGCAGCAGTGCACGATCACCGGGGTGTCACCGAGTCGCTCGACCAGCCGCGTGTAGGCGGTGCTGACCTCGGGGATGTCGACCGGACGGTGCCGGCCCAGCCCGCTGGCGGTGGCGATCCCGCCGCCCAGCACGGCCGGTAGCGACGGCTCGTCCAGCTGGATGATGGTGGTGATCTCCGGCAGCCGTCGCGCTAGATCGGCGACCAGGTCCACGATCCCCTGCTCGAGTGACTGAACCACCTCGCGACGGGCGCCGGTGTCGGGCAGCACCTTGTCGCCGCGGGGATGCTCCAGCGATGCCGCCAGGGTCCACGGGCCGGCGATGGCGATCTTGACCGGGCCCTCGTAGCCCTGCGCGATCTCCTCCAGCTGATCGAGGTCGGACCGTAGGGTGGCGACGGCGCGTCGATGATCACGAGAGGAGGCGTCGGTCAGTCGCCAACCTGCGGACTGCAGGTCTATACCGACTCCCGTCAGCAGGGCTGCCCCACGACCGATCAGGCCGGCGTGTGGTCCGCGGGCCGGGAGCTCCGGCAGATAGGGGAAGTCGGGGCACTCCGCGAAGGTGATCTTGAGCGCGTCGGCCATCTCCGTACCGGGCCAGGACCCGATCCCGGTCGAGACGACGCCCTCGCTCGTGATCGTGAGAGGCTTGCTCCTGATCATGAAACGGTCTCGCTGATGGTGGCGCTGCCCACCACCTGCGAACCCCGGTAGCTGACCAGCGCCTGTCCGGCGGCGACCCCGGCGATCGGCTCCTCCAGGCGAGCGACCACCCGATCGCCGGCGTACGCGATCTCGGCGGTCACCGGTTCCCCGTGGGCGCGGACCTGGACCTGACCCCGCCACGGCCCGACGACGGGACGATCGGTCCAGGTCGGGCGGATGCCGGAGATCTCGCGGACCAGCAGCGCCTCCCGCGGACCCACGGTGATCGTGCTCGTCACCGGTGAGATGTCGAGGACGTACCGCGGCCGGCCATCGGTGGCTGGGGTCCCGATCCGCAGACCCTTGCGCTGCCCGACGGTGTAGTGATGGGTGCCGTCGTGCTGCCCGATGGTGGCCCCGGTCGCGTCGGCGATGGGGCCGGGCCGCGAGCCGAGACGGCGGTCCAGGAAGCCGGCGGTGTCACCGTCGGCGATGAAGCAGATGTCGTGGCTGTCGGGCTTGTCCGCGACTCCGAGTCCGCGGCGCTCGGCCTCGGCCCGCACGTCGCTCTTGAGGGAGTCGCCGAGCGGGAACACTGAGTGCGCCAGCTGGTCCTGGGTCAGCACGCCGAGCACGTAGGACTGGTCCTTGTCGGGGTCGGCGGCCCGGTGCATCTCGATGCCCTCTGGCCCGACGGTGAGCCGCGCGTAGTGACCGGTGCAGACGGCGTCGAAGCCCAGCGCGATCCCGCGCTGCAGCACCGCCGCGAACTTGATCTTCTCGTTGCAGCGCAAGCACGGGTTCGGGGTGCGACCGGCCGCGTACTCGGCCACGAAGTCGTCGACCACGTCCGCGGCGAACTCGTCGCTCAGGTCCCAGACGTAGAACGGGATGCCGAGCACGTCGGCCGCCCGCCGCGCGTCGTGGGCGTCCTCCTTCGAGCAGCAGCCCCGGGCCCCCGTCCGGTAGGACTGCGGGTTCTTCGACAGCGCCAGGTGCACCCCGGTCACATCGTGCCCCGCCGCCACGGCGCGCGCCGCGGCAACGGCGGAGTCGACCCCACCGGACATGGCCGCCAGCACTCGCACGGTTCGTCTCCCCTCACCTCGTCAGCCGCCCAGTCTGTCACGCCCGGACGGCGGCGTACGCGCTCAGGCCTGGCGCTGTCGATTCCGAACCGGCGGCGCATGGTCGCGTCGCGTGCTCGGCAATATCCATCCACGGACGGCATTTGGCGGCTGCGGACGCCGAACTGCTCGGCGATTTCCATCCACGG
>DATDAP010000030.1:0-2513 GCA_036525335.1 Microlunatus sp.
GTAGTCCATGCCGCCGGCCGCCCACATCCGCGGGAACATCGAGTGCGCGGTGAAGCCGGGCATCGTGTTGATCTCGTTCACGTAGACGTGCCGGTCCCGGGTGACGAACACGTCGACCCGGGCCAGACCCTCGCAGCCGACCGCGTCGAAGGTCCTGACCGCCAGCCGACGCACTTCGTCGGCGATCTCGACGTCGACGTCGGCCGGCACGTCGAGATCGACCTGTTCCTCCGGCAGGTACTTGGCGTCGAAGTCGTAGAACCCCGACTCTGTGTGCACCCGGATCTCCGCGACCTGGCTGGCCTCGGGGAGCTCGCCGTCCAAGCTGCCCAGCACCCCGCACTCCAGCTCCCGGGCGTCGACGAAGCCTTCCTCGATGATCACCTTGGGGTCGAACTCCTGCGCGTGCTCGATGGCCGCCACCAGCTCGTCGGCCTCGCTCACCCGGGTGATGCCGAGACTCGACCCGCCCCGGGCCGGCTTCACGTACAGGGGGTAGTGCAGAGCGGCCACGGCTTCGAGGCAGGCCGCCCGGTCGTGTGCCCAGTCCCGCGGCAGGATCGGGACGAACGGCCCGATGGGAAGACCCGAGGCGGCGAGCACGAGCTTCATGAAGATCTTGTCCATGCCGACGGCGCTGGCCAGCACCCCGGCCCCGACGTAGCGGGTGCCCATCATCTCGAACATGCCCTGGATGGTGCCGTCCTCGCCGAAGGGTCCGTGCAACAGAGCGAACGCCACATCGAGCGAGCCCAGCCGGGCCAGCGCCGAGCTCTGGGGCATCGGTACGAGATCGGTGCTGTCGGCGGGTCCGTTGGCCGCCGCGGACTCGGCGCGCACGGCCAGATCGGTGCCGGTCGTCGTCCTCAGCCAGATGGCGTCGAGCAGGTCCTCACTGATCTCGGGCAGCGTGCCGTCGACGATCTGGAGTCGTTCGTGCAGGTCGTCGGGCACGACGACCCAGCGACCGGAACGGGTGATGCCGATGGCGACGACGTCGTACCGCTCGGCGTCGATCGCGGCCAGCACACTGCCTGCGGTGAGGCAGGAGATGGCGTGCTCGCTACTGCTGCCGCCGAACACGACGGCGACGCGGGGACGGGTCGTGAGGCTGTCGGTCCTGGGGGCGCGGTCGGTCATCACGCGCTCTCCGGCAGTGCGGGCATCATCGCGCCCGACCCTACCTGCCGAGCGCCGTCCGCCCGGGCAGGCGCGCATGCGGTAGGAAACACTGGCCGGGTGACCTCGTCCACGCCTCCCCGCCACGGCTCAGCAGACCACGACTCCGGGCTGCACCCCGCCACGATCGCCGTCCACGCCGGTCGCCCCGCCCCCGAGCCCGACGCCCCGTTGAACCCGCCGGTGGTGTTCGCGGCGACGTACGTCGGGGTCGAGCCGGCCGGGCAGGGCGAACGCGGCTACGGCAGGTACGGCAACCCGACCTGGTCGGCCCTGGAGGAGGCGGTCGGAGCCCTGGAGGGGGGAACCGCGCTGGCGTACGCGAGCGGGATGGCCGCGGCGCACGCCGCGCTCGAGCTGGTCCCCGCTGGCGGCGTGCTGGTGCTGCCCACCCACTGCTACCTGGGGGTCGCCGCCTCCGCCGACGAACGGGCCGGACGCGACGGGCTGCAGATCCGCCGGGTGGACGTGGCCGACACCGACGAGGTGCTGGCGGCGGCCGACGGTGCGGACCTGGTCTGGCTGGAGTCGCCGACCAACCCGATGATGGAGGTCGCGGACCTGCCGGCCCTCTGCGGCGCGCTTCGCGGACGGGTGACGACCATCGTGGACAGCACCTTCGCCACTCCCCTGCGGCAGCGTCCGCTCGAGCTGGGTGCCGACCTCGTGCTGCACTCCGGGACCAAGTTCATCTCCGGTCACTCCGACGCACTGCTGGGACTGTTGATCGGCCGGGATCCGGAGCTGCTGAGCCGCTTGGAGGGCGTACGCAAACTGCACGGCGCGGCACCCGGCACGATGGAGACCTACCTGGTGCTGCGAGGTCTGCGGACCCTTCCCCTGCGGCTGGACGCCTCTGAAGCCAACGCGCAGGTGCTGGCCGAGCGGTTGGCGGCCCATCCAGCCGTCAACCGGGTGCGCTATCCGGGGCTGCAGGACGATCCCGGGCATGCTGTGGCGGCCCGGACCATGGGCGGACCTGGATCCCTTTTGTCGATCGAGCTGGCCGACGGGCCGACCGCCGCGGCGTTCGTGTCAGCGCTCGACCTCTGGGTGTTCGCCACCAGCCTCGGCGGGGTCGAGTCGATGCTGGAGCGTCGCCGCCGGTGGGCGTCCGAGCTGGCGACGGTCCCGGAGGGGCTGGTCCGGCTGTCCGTTGGGGTCGAGCACGTCGAGGACCTGTGGGCGGATCTCGCCCAGGCGCTGGAGGCGGCGGCGCACTGACCGACCGAGCCATCGGGCCTGATCGAGCCGCGAGGACAGATCGAGCCATCAGATCGGACTGACGGCCTGAGTCAGCGCGGCGATCAGCCGCACCAACGACGTTCCGTCGG
>DATDAP010000031.1:0-5668 GCA_036525335.1 Microlunatus sp.
CCAGTCCATGGAACGCGCCTCACGCAGGGTCGGCCTCGAGTACCGGGAGGGCGATGCGCGGGCGGTCTACGAGATCGTCCCCACCTGGGGGCCGTACCCCGGCGTCACCGAGGCACTGAACCGTCTAGCCGAGGAAGTTCCACTGGTCATCATCACGAACAGCGACACCGCGCATGCTGTGCGCCTCGCCAGGAACCTCCAGGCCCCGTTCGAAGTCGTCATCAGCGCCGAGCAGATGGGCGTCTACAAGCCACGGCTCCGTGCGTTCGAGTACATGTTCGACAAGCTCGGCGTGACGCCCGACGAGATCGTGCACGTCTCCGCGAGCCCGATGTACGACCTGCGGTCCGCGGCCATCCTGGGCATCGAGAACAAGGTGTACGTCGACCGCGGCTTCGAGCATGACGAGCACTGGCTCGGCTACGAGCGGATCACCGACATCGCCGAGCTACCCGTCCTCTTCGGCCTGCCGCGCCCTGACGCGTAGGCGAACATTCCCGTGGCCGACCGATATGGTCGACAAACGACCAGGAGAGGCGGCGGGATGGACCTCAAGCTCGGAGGGCTGGAGCGGACGACGACCCCCGAGGGCGTGTACCGGGTGCTGCGTGGGGTCATTCTCGACGGGACCGTCCCTCCCGGAGGACAACTGCGCGAGAGGGACATCGCGGCGGATCTCGGGATCAGCAGGTCCCCTCTCCGTGAGGCATTGACCAGGCTCGAGGAGGAAGGCCTGATCGTGAAGATCCCCTTCCGAGGGGCCTTCGTCGTGGAGGTGAGCTCTCACGAGGTCGCTGAGATTGCCTCGATCCGGTTGCTGGTCGAGCCCTACGCCGCCGAACTGGCCCTCGAGGCACTGCGCGGTCCCGAGCAGGCCAGGTTGACCCAGACGATCGAGCAGTTTCATCGGGCCACCGAGGTGAACGACATCCCGGCCAGCATCGACGCGCACCTTCAGTTCCACAGAAACTTCTACGACCTCTCCGGCCACAGCATTCTGCGCAGCCTCTGGAACGGCTGGGAGACCAAGCTGCGCCTGTACCTCGCCGTCGACCACCGCTCCTACAGCGACCTGCACTACCTCGCCGTCGAGCACGAGAGTCTGGCCGCAGTCGCACTGGAGGGGGACACCGAAGCGTTCCGACGGGAGTTGGCCCAACACTTCCAGTCAGCGCTGCCAGCCCACACCGGGGACCCGGATAGCGCGCCGGTCGGGCACGCGTGAACCTACGGGCGCGCCTGCTCTTGACCGCGCATTGCCCTCGGCGTGACCGACGCGGGACGGTATGCACTTGATCTCCATCCGGGACCCCCCGCGCCGGCGACGAGGCTTGGAGTCGCCCAAGGGCACGCTGGCGTCGCCTGCATGTTGTCAATTCGACTGTCTTGCACCTGTCAGGCTCAGGGCCAGCGTCATCTGTTGACAATCTCTCAGGGACTTGCTTATGGTCGACAATCGACATGCGACAAGTGACGCAGCGAGTCAGTTCGCTGCACCCGGAGTACCAGGAGAACCCGTGGGATTCGACATCAAGCCGAAGTTCGTCTCGTTCGACATGAACGGGACACTGATCCACTACCGGCAGGACGAGACGATCCGGAAGGTCCTCGGTGACCGGCTCCCGGCCGAGGTCGTCGACGACTTCGAGCTCGCCGGTGAGCAGATCAGGTTCGACGAGTGCATGGGTGACTGGCGTCCCATGAACGAGGTCATCGAAGCAGCGCTGCGCCGCACGATGGCGAAGTTCGGCGTGGAGTATCGCGAGGGCGACGCACGTGCGGTCTACGACCAGATCCCCACGTGGGGACCGTACCCGGGTGTGACCGCGGCGCTGAGGCGGTTGGCAGAGGCCTACCCGCTGGTGATCCTGACCAACACCGACGACGTGCACGCACCGTCCCTCGTGGAGAACCTCCAGGCCCCGATCGAGGTTGTGATCACTGCCGAGCAGGCTCAGGCGTACAAGCCTCGGCTCCGTGCGTTCGAGTACATGCTGGACAAGCTCGGCGTGGGACCCGACGAGATCGTGCACGTCTCCGCGAGCCCCCAGTACGACCACCGGCCGGCGTTCGACGCCGGTATCAAGAACAAGGTGTACCTGGACCGCGGATGGGAGCCCGACCAGCCGTGGCTCAGCTACACCCGGATCACCGACATCGCGGAGCTCCCGGTGCTCTTCGGCCTCGCCCGGCCGTGAGGAGCCGAGGACGTTCGATGGTTGAGGACTGACCCAGACGTTTCAGCCGGTCGGGAAATGTTCGCCGGGGTGCCGGCATAGCGAGAAGGAAGCGACAGATGAAGGGACTTCCTTGGACAAGTGGGATCGCACTGGTTGCGCCGAGTGCCGCCGGATGCGGCATGGGTGACGACGGCGGAGGTAACGGCGGTGGCGAGGGTGCGGGGGGTGGCGGCGGTCATCTGGTCTATGTCGAGCAGTTCGGGCCGGCGGCGCGCCCTCGACGGAAACTGAGAAGGAGAACTGAGAGAACATGAGCGAGGCTCACTCCACGAGCGGTTCGGCCCTGCAGCGGCTCCAGGCCCTCGGTCTGGACCTTCCCGGCGTCGGTGGCGACTCGAAGTATGTGAACCATCGGAGTGTCGACTCCAGCATCTACGTGGCCGGTCAGCTGCCTTACAAGGACGGCGAGCTCCTGGGACAGGGCATCCTTGGCCGTGACGTCGAGGTGGAGCCGGCACGGAACCTCGCACGTCAGGCCGCGCTGAACGCGCTCGCCGTCGCTGCCGACGCGGTCGGAGACCTGGACAGGGTGCGGATCGTGCAGATGCTGGTGTTCGTGGCCAGCACGCCGGAGTTCGGCGACCAGTCGCGCGTCGCCGACGCGGCGAGCGAGTTGCTCATCGAGGTGCTGGGTGAGAACGGCCGGCACGCCCGCACCGCGATCGGCGTCGCCGGTCTACCGCGGAACAGCCCGGTCGAGATCCAGATGGTGTGCACCTCTGTGTAGAACCCGCACACCAGCTACGCGCCCGACTCGTTCAGCGGTCGAGGAGCCGGGCGCCCACCGTTCAACCAAACCTTCGGGCAAGCGAAAGGAGGAGTCAGCGTGCACCGGCTCCAACGGGCACTCGACGCGCTGATCGATCGAGTGGACACCCCCTCCCCGATCGTGCTGGTCGACGTCATGCAGCGGAACATCGACCGGATGCAAGACTTCGCCGCCGAGCACAACCTGGACCTGAGGCCGCATGTCAAGACGCACAAGTGCGTGGAGATCGGCCGGCGCCAAGTGCAGTCCGGGGCGGTCGGGATCACCACCGGCAACGTCGGCGAGGCCGAGGTCTTCGCGGCGGCCGGGTTCGAGGACATCTTCCTCGCCTACCCCGTCTGGCCGTCTGGTACCAAGGGCAACCGGATCCGCCGTCTGGCGCAAACCACTCGGATGCGCGTGGGGGTGGACAACCTTGCCGCGATCGAGGCCCTCGCCGAAGCGATGAGGGAGGAACCGGACCGGCTCCAAGTGGTGGTGGAGATCGACTGTGGCGCCCGCCGGTCCGGAGCCCCGCCCGCGGCCGCGGGTGACCTCGCACGTGCGGCCCGCAAGCGCGGGCTGGTGCCGGTCGGGGTCTACACCTATCCGGGGCATGGCAGCTCTGGTCCGGGTTCCCGTGAGGCGGCGGCGCAGGACCAGCAAGCCGCGCTGACCGCCGCGGTGCGCAGCTTCGGCGACGTCGGCATCACCGCTGAGGTGGTCAGCGCGGGCTCCACACCCACGGTCGCGTTCTCGACCAGCAGCGTGATCACCGAGATCCGTCCCGGCGAGTACGTCTTCTGCGACATGGACAACACCCGGCTCGGCGCCTGCACGGAGGACCAGATCGCGCTGTTCGTCGCCGCCACCGTGGTCAGCGACTGGGTCCCAGGCCAGGCCATCCTCGACGTCGGCACCAAAGCCCTCGGTCGCGAAGGGAACCTGGAGAAGGGGTACGGCGCCATCGCCGGCACGAAGGCGGTCCTGGCGAAGCTCAACGAGTACCACGGGTTCCTCACCGTTCCGGCCGGAGAGCCCCGGCCCAGCGTCGGCACCGTGGTCCCGGTGGTGCCCAACCACGTCTGCCCGGTGGTCGTCAACTTCGAGGAGCTGATCGTCACCGACAGCGCGGGTTCGTCGCTGCAGCGGTGGCCGGTCGACGCCCGAGGATTCCTCAGCTGACGGGCCGGGAACAAACTCACGTGGAGCCTGTACCCCACGATCCACTTGTGAAGGAGTAGCGAGATGAGACTCGAGAAGGTGACAGCGCTGGTCACCGGCGCCAGCAGCGGGATCGGTGAGGCGGTGACCTCCCACTTCCGCCTTGAGGGCGCGCGGCTGCTGCTGACCGGTCGCAGGGAGCGGCTCGAAACCGCTCAGCCCGAAGACCTCTACGTCCCCGGAGACCTCAACGACGAGGCGTTCGTCGCGAGCCTGGCCCACCGGGCCGCCGAGTCCTTCGGCCACGTCGACGTGGTCGTCCTCAACCACGGTCTGCAGGTCAGCAGCCCGCTCATCGAGATGGCTTACGACGACGCGAGGAACGTGCTCCACAGCAACCTGCTCAGCGCGTTCCTGGTGATGAAGCACTTCGCGCCGCTGATGCCCGCGGCCGGGGGCTCTTTCGTCTGCGTCGGCTCCCGGCTCGGCATGGTTGGCAAAGCCGAGGAAGTGCTGTACTCCGCGGCCAAGGGAGGTCTGATCATGCTCGCCAAAGGCGCGGCGATCGAGTGGGCTTCACGCAACATCCGCGTCAATGTGGTCGCTCCCGGACTGACCGCCACTCCGATCATCGAAGCCGCGTTCCAGCGCCGGCCCGACCCCGAGGCCTACCGCCGCGAGCGCGAGGAGCAGATCCCGCTCCACCGCCTGGCCACCCCCGACGAGGTCGCCTACGCCATCCTCTTCCTCGCATCGTCCGAGTCGTCGTACATCACCGGAGCAGTTCTCCCCGTCGACGGCGGGTACACCGCCTTCTGAACGCAGGCCTGTGAGGAGAGTCCGAGCTGGGTACGGTCAACGCGGAAAGCCCGCTGAAGCGGCTGTAGAACGTGATGTGCCATGTCGGGGCACCTTCCGCGCTCGACCCGGGCTGGGTCGCGGGTCGCCAAAGCCAGGACGATGTCGCTACCGGGTTTGCTCGACTTGGGGTCGGCGGGGGCCTGCCGCCACATTCGCCAGGCCGTCGGGTGCGGCCCCTCCGACCACCCGGGTCACCAAGGCGTCGATGACCCGCTGGCGGCTTTGCTCGATCTGGTCGACCACGATGCGCCGGGCTGCCTCGACGTCACCGGCGAGCATGGCGTCGTACAGCTCGTGATGTTCGTGCATCTGCTCGATGCTGCTGTCTCGGGCGTCGAGGCTGAGAAAGAACAGCCGCTGCATCTCTTCGAGCAGGTTTCCCAGCATGTGTGCCAGACGCTGGTTGCCCGCGATCTCTGCGATCCGGACGTGCAGAACCAGGTTGTCGACGATGAATCGCTCGTAGCTCTCCTGATCTCCGTGCACGTAGCGAGCGTGTGCAAGATCATGCAGGGCCGTGATGGCTTCCCGAGGAGCGCGCCGGATGGCGAGCTCGACGGCGGCCGGCTCCAGCAGCAGCCGGAGCTCGAAGACGTCGTGAACGCTGGCCAGAGTGATCGGAGACACTCGGTAGCCCTGCCGTGGGCGGACCTCC
>DATDAP010000032.1:0-2973 GCA_036525335.1 Microlunatus sp.
GTTGTAGCCGGTGAACCGCCAGATGACCATCACCGAGATGGTGATCTTGATCCCCCAGTCGCTGGAGAGCCAGGCCACCGGATCGGCCCCCAGGGCGGTCAGGGCCGAGTTCACCAGCCCGAAGCTGTCGGAGAACACCGAGCCGAAGACGATGGTCATCGCGACCATGCTGGTCACGTTCGGGATGAAGTACGCAACCCGATACGCACCCTTGAACCTGATGTTGGAGTGCAGCAGGAAGGCGATCACCAGCGCCAGGAACAGCATCGGGATGGTGGAGAGGAACCAGATGATGAAGGTGTTGCCGACGGCGTTCCAGAACCGGGAGTCGGTGAGCAGGTACTGGTACTGGGCCAACCCGACGAAGTGGATCTCGCCCATGCCGTCCCAGTCGGTGAAGGACAGCACGATGGAGAAGACGATCGGGAACAGCCCGAAGACCAAGAACAGCAGGTAGAACGGGGCCACCGCGACGTACTGCGGCCAGTAGCTGCGCCAGGACTTCTGTCGGCGCGGCGCGGGGGTCGCGGGCTCGGAGGTGTCGGTGGTCCGGCCCGGAGCGGCAACGCTCATCACAGCACTCCTCTCTTGGCCAGGATCTTGTCGGTCTCGGTGACGGCCTCGTCCCAGGCCTGCTCGGGGTCCTTGCCGCCCGCCTCCACGTTGGCAAGCTCGGTCGCGAACGCGGTGGTCTGTGACTCATAGGTGCTGACGAAGGTCGTGGGCACGGCCTCCGCGGCCCGGGCGAAGAAGGTGAGCGGATCCTGGGGTCCGAAGAACCCGGACTCGCTCTTCATCTGCCCGCCGGTGAAGCTCGCCGGGGTGGACGGGAACAGCTGGACGTCATTGAAGGTGGCCGCCTGGTTCTGCGGCGTGGTCAGCCAGCTGAGGAACGCGAACGCGGCCTCCGGGTCCTTGCAGGTGGCGGGCACCGCGAGGAAGGAGCCGCCGCTGTTCCCCGGGCGATCCGGTTGGTTCGCCAGCCGCCACTTCCCCTTGGTGTCCGGTGCGGTGTCGGCCAGGATCTCTGCCCACCACACCGCCTCGATGTGGCCGGCGACCTTGCCGGCGACCCAGCCCGAGTTCTGATCCGTGGCGATCTGCAGGTTCCCGGTGACCTTGCCCTGAATCGCGGCCACGGCGGTGTCCCAGGCCTTGCGCACCGCGCTGCCCGGCGCGGAGTAGAGCGGTCGGTCACGGGCGTCGAAGTACCGTTCGGGACTGGCGTTCAGGTACTGGGTGAAGATCATGGTGGCGTTGGCGATCAGGGCCACATCGCTGTCGGCCCGCAGCTTGGCACCCAGCTCGATCAGCTGCTCCCAGGTCCGGATCGACTCACCCACCTCGTCGGGATCGGTCGGCAGCCCGGTGGTCTCGAACAGGTCCGACCGGTAGTACAGGCCGGTCGGCCCGGTGTCCATCGGCCAGAAGCAGAACCGGCCCGTCGGCGTGGTTCCCAGCTGCCACTTCCAACCGAAGAAGTCGTCCTTGAACCGCTCCGCTCCGAGGGTGTTGAGATCGACGAACAGGTCCTCGTTGGTGAAGTAGAGCGCACAGTTGGAGTTCACCGCGGTGATGTCGGGGATGTAGGCCTTGCCCGCCAGGCTGGTGCGCAGCTTCGTGTCGAAGGCGCCTCCGATCACGTCCGCCCGCAGCCGTTTTGCGGTGTCCGGGATCTGTGCGGCAGCCTGGGTGAGCAGCTGCGGACTGATCGACCGGTTCCAGTACCAGAGCACGAGCTCGGCCGGATCGGCCGAGATCGAGACGTTGCGACTGCAGCCGGCCATCGGCCCGATCGTGGCGGCCAACCCGAGTCCGGCGGCCGCCGTGAGCAGCTGGCGACGGGAGAGCCGGCCAGGCGGAAACTGCATCTGGGTCACCTTTCGTCACCGATGACGATGGACCCCCCGAGATACGTGAGCGTTCACGCACTAGGAAGAGCAGACCACTGGTTGGTGCTGCTGTCAACCCCGGGCTGCCCTTGGCCGCTCGTTCACCCTTGTGCACAACGACAGAGACTGCGGCCGAGACATTGACCACTTCAGCCATGACGTCTAGGGTCGAAGCAGAATGGTGAACGTTCACGATCTTGCCGCGCTCCCGCCGGCCGAAGGGAAGCTGCTGTCATGACGACGTCGACCGTGCCCCCCGTCCGCTGGGCCAACCTCGGACCGGGTTCCATCGCCCGCCGGTTCGTGTCTCAGCTGCCGTCCTGCCCAGGCGCCAGCCTGGTGGCGATCGGCAGCTCCGATCCCCGGCGTGCCGCCCGGTTCGCCGCCGAGCAGGTGCCCGACCTGACGGTGCGCACCGGAGACTACAACGAGATCCTGGCCGACCCGGGCGTCGATGCGGTATACCTCTCCACCGTCCACACCACCCATCCGACGCTGGCGATCGCCGCCCTCGAGGCGGGCAAGCACGTTCTCTGCGAGAAGCCGCTGGCGGCCAACCACGCGTCGGTGATGGCGATGGCCGAGGTGGCCCGCCGGACGGGACGGGTGCTGCTGGAGGCGTTCATGTACCGCTTCCACCCGCAGACCCGCGCCGTGTTGGAGCTGATCGCCGACGGCGCCGTCGGCGAGGTGCTGCACGTGGACGCCTCGTTCTCGTTCCGGGCCGGTGAGCGGACCGGTCGACTGTTCGATCCCGCCACGGCCGGCGGCGGCATCCTGGACGTCGGCGGCTACCCCGTCTCGTACGCCCGGGCGATCCTCGGCGCGGCGAGCGGTCGACCGGTGCTGGAGCCGACGGCGGTCACCGCACGCGGCACCCTCGGTCCGACCGGGATCGACGAGTGGGCGATCGCGGATCTCACCTTCCCCGGGGGCGCCACGGCGAGCGTGCGGACGGGCGTCACGGTGGCCGACCCCACCACGGTCACCGTGCACGGCTCGCGCGGCACCCTGCACCTGAGTGATCCGTGGACCCTCGGCACCGAGCAGCGGGTCGTGATCAGCACCGTCGAGGGCGAGC
>DATDAP010000033.1:0-8247 GCA_036525335.1 Microlunatus sp.
GTCGTGGACCTCGGGCCGAGAGCCGGGGTGAACGGGGGACAGGTCTGCTACACCGGGACCGTCGAGGGTCTGCGGATGAGCGGGACGCTGACCGGGCGCCACCTCGACGACCGGGCGCGGCTCAAGCCGTCGGTCCGGACCGCGACCGGCTGTCTGGCTATCCGCGGCGCCCGCCGGCACAATCTCCGCGACGTCGACGTTGACATCCCACTCGGCGTGCTCACAGTCGTCACCGGGGTTGCCGGCTCGGGGAAGAGCTCGTTGATCCACTCCTCCATGCCGCGGGACGCCGGGGTGATCTCGGTCGACCAGGGCGCCATCCGCGGATCGCGACGCAGCAACCCGGCCACGTACACGGGGCTGCTGGACGGTGTCCGATCGGCTTTCGCCAAAGCCAACAAGGTCAAACCCGGGCTGTTCAGCGCCAACTCCGAAGGTGCCTGCCCCCACTGCAACGGACTCGGCGTGGTCTACACCGATCTGGCCATGATGGCCGGGGTGGCGACGACGTGCGAGGAGTGCAACGGTCGACGCTTCACCGATGCGGTGCTGCAGTACACCCTCGACGGGCAGACCATCGCCGACGTGTTCGCGATGTCGGTCGACGACGCGCACGCCTTCTTCACCAAGGGGGCCGCCCACGCGATCCTGTCCCGGATGCGGGACGTCGGGCTCGGCTACCTCGGCATCGGGCAGCCGTTGACCACCTTGTCCGGCGGCGAGCGTCAGCGGCTCAAGCTGGCCATCCACATGGCCGACAAGGGCGGCATCTACGTGCTCGACGAGCCGACCACCGGGCTGCACCTGGCCGACGTGCAGCAGCTTCTCGGTCTGCTCGACGGCCTCGTGGACTCCGGCAAGACGGTGATCGTGATCGAGCACCACCAGGCCGTGATGGCGCACGCCGACTGGGTCATCGACCTCGGCCCGGGCGCCGGTCACGACGGCGGCCGGATCGTCTTCGAGGGCACACCGGCGGCGCTGGTGGCCGACGGTTCGACCCTGACGGGTCAGCACCTCGCCGCCTATGCGACGTAGGCCTGGACAACCCCTTCACCTGGGGACGGAGACCCGCGAGTACTGTCCGATGTAGTTCACCACGACGAGGGAGCTCGCAGATGCCTGTGAACGAAGCACCGCTCGACCTGTACATCGCCGCGTACGACGATCCGGCGGCAGCCGAACAGGATTGGGAAGGCATCAAGCGGCTCGAGAAGGGCAAGATCATCTCCGTCGAGGCCCTGGTCCTGGTCAGCCGAGATGCGGACGGCAAGATCCACATCAAAGACGACGCTCACAGCGTGGGTACTGGGGCCGCAGTCGGAGGAGTTGCCGGCGCCATCGTCGGCCTGATCTTTCCACCCGCCCTGCTGGTTTCCGCCGCGGTCGGAGCGGGGATCGGTGCGGGAGCGGGCGCCACAGTGAAGCAGCTCGAACGGCGACAGGTGAAGGCAGACATCGAGGAGACACTCCCGCCGGGAACATCGGGGATCGTCGTTCTGTTCGAGGAGCGCTGGGTCGCCGAGATCGAGAATGCGCTGGCGAAGGCTACCAAGTCGGAGAAGCACCACGCGCACGAGGCCAGCTAGCGTTCAGCGCTCGGCGCGGTCGATCAGGTGGTCCAGGGGCAACGAGAACAGGAACTGCCGGCCGTGCTCGGTGACGGTCACGTAGCGGTCGCGCCGGTAGTCGACGTACACCGACTCCAGGTTCTCCTTCGGCATCGAGAAGCGGGCGATCGCCTTGTTCCTCTTCAGCACCACGACGTTGTCTCCGTAGCGCTTGCCGTCCACCATCAGCGACGACGAGTTGGCGAAGCGGTACGGCCCGGAAGTGCCGATGCCCTGGAAGTTGCTGCCCGGGATCACGGCTGACCTGATGCTGCGGATCGTCACGGGGCTGGGCCCGAAGTCGGTGACCAGATCGAGCTCGTGCGCTGCCGCCCGGGTGCCGCTCTGCACCCGACCGTCGGGGCCGAGAGCGAAGGTGTGTGCCCAAGCCGGTCCGGTCTGGCTGTAGGTGATGCCAGTCAGGGTCGCGGGGCGGGCCGAGCGGTCGATGCCGATGCTGGAGAGACCGCCGTCACCCTTGACGCTCCAGTGGGCCACCGCCGGGAGCACGAACTGACCGTCGATCTCCAGCAGATCGTCGGCGTTGTACATCCACAGGCTCCCCCGACTGGAGGTGTACAAGTACTGTCCGACCCAGACGAAGCCGCTGCCGTGCGAGTCCAGGGCGGTGAACGCGTCCGGACCGTCCGGCCGTACGAGCTCCACCTCGTTGTACACGTGCCGATCGAGGTCGATCACCGTCAGCCGCGTGGTGTCGGTTCGACCCGGCCGGTGCGGGAATCGCAGTCCCGACTCCTCGGACGACGAGTACGAGCTGATGACCACGATGTTGCGGTCGGCGGCCCGCTGCGGGCCGATCCGATAGCCGACGGCGCTACCCGTGCCCCCGATGCCCTGCGGGTGGAACCCGTTCCCGGTCAGCCGGTCGAGGCACAGGTAGGTGGCCTTCTTCCAGTTCAGGCCGTCGTCCCGGCTCGTGGCCTTCCAGTCCGACCGACAGCCGGCGCTCTTCTCGGGCAGCTTCTTCCCCGCGGCGAGCAGATCGTCCCAGCCGACGTACCGGCCGGCGTAGCGCGCCCGGTAGCGGTCGTCGACGTGCACGGTGCTCGCCGGCGGACCGGTGCGCTGCTCGGTCGGCGTCGGCGCCTGCGGTCCGGGCAGATCGTCGGGGTACGGGGACGACGCCGAGGCGGACGGCGGTGGAGCCGAGACCGCCGGTGGAGCACCTGCCCCCTCGATGGACTGGGCCTTGACGACGACCACCAACCCGCCGACCAGCGATGCGGTCACCGCCAGCAGAGCGAGCGCGATGGACCAGCGCCTGGCCAAGCGTCCACCCCTCGTGGCTGTCGAATCGTGTCGATCGGGAAACCGGTCAGCGGTCGATAGCCAGTATGACCGGCCCCCGAAGCCGTCGCAGGCGAGAACTCAGCAGTTCGTCGATGATGGGTGGTTTGGTTGATCCGGTTCGAGCGGGACGGTGAGGGCCGCCGTGAGGCGATGCCGCAGCACGGAGACCATGTCGATCTGGTCGGGGGCGAGCACCCACTGCACCTGCAGACCGTCCATCAACGCGATGATCTCGACCGCCAGCGATCGGGGGTCGTTGCCGGGCACCAGCTCAGCGGCGTGGGCCAGCTGGGTCAGCGCGTGCTCCAGCTCGGCTCGCAGGCGGACGTATCGCGCGGAGAAGTAGTCGTGCGCCGGGTGCGACCGGTCACCGGCCTCGGCGGACAGCACCGAGAACAGGTTGACGATCTGGGGCTGGGTGGCGTTGTGCTCGACGACGGACAGCAGTCGCCGGAGCATCGCGCGGCCGTCGTCGGTATTGGTGTCTGGGAGAGCGTCCGGGTCGGTCGGACCGTGGTCACGGTGGGCCAGCACAGCCTCGAGCAGACTCTCCTTGGTGGGGAAGTGGTGCAGCAGACCGGTCCGGGAGATGCCGCAGGCGGCGGCGATCTGCAGCATGGTGGCGGCCCGGAACCCCTGCGTACCGAAGATCTCGGAAGCGACGTCGACGATCAGCTCGCGCCGGGCATCACCCTTGGCGTAGCCGCCCCGAGCCGTGCCCGAGCCACCGGGCGACGGGGTGGGCTTGCGCATGAGATCCTCTCGTGAATACCGACAGTCATGTCGGTATTTGACTCTAGCGCAGGAGAGGTGGATCCGCCATCCCCCGGTGTGAGGAGTCTCACCCACGGGTGGCGGGAACGGTCCGGGCCGGCACGGAGTTGTGCTGACGATGCCCTTTCTCATCCAGAACCGTCCCGCCCCTCCTCACGTCTGCTGTGACTCCTGATATGACACCTGACCGAACGACCCGCCCCGGACGGCTCCGGCGGCTGCGCGCCGGCGGCCTGTTCCTGGTGGTCAGCGCCCTGTGCGGGCTGCTGATCTCCGTCGTCGCGCTGCCCGCGGTGGGCGCCGCAGTGTTCACCGGCAAGGCCGCGCAGGGCACGCTCGACGATCTGCCGGCTGCCTTCGACCAGCCGGCCCAGAGCCAGCGCTCCCGGGTGCTGGACGTGAACGGCGACGTGCTCGCGTACTTCTACGACGAGAACCGCGTCTACGTGCCGTTGGCCGACATCGCACCGGTGATGCAGCAGGCGATCATCTCGATCGAGGACCATCGGTTCTACGAGCACGGGCCGCTCGATGCCGTCGGCACCCTGCGTGCCTTCCTGACCAACGTGGTCGCCGGCGGGGTCACCCAGGGTGGCTCCACCCTGACGCAGCAGTACGTGAAGATGGTCCAGATCGAGGAAGCGAAGAAGGCCGGCGACGAGGCGGGGGTCAAGGCCGCGCAGAACGACAGCTACGGCCGCAAGATCCGCGAGCTCCGCTACGCGATCTCGGTGGAGAAGACCCTCAGCAAGGACCAGATCCTCGAGCGCTACCTGAACATCGCCTACTACGGCGACGGCGCGTACGGCATCCAGGTGGCCGCCCAGCACTACTTCGGCACCACGGCGGCGAAGCTCACCCTGCCGCAGGCGGCCATGCTGGCCGGTCTGGTGCAGAACCCGACCGCCAACAACCCGGTGCAGAACCCGACCGCCGGTCTCCAGCGACGCAACGTGGTGATCAACCGGATGGCGGCGCTCGGCGTGATCACCGACGCCGAGGCGGCCAAGGCGACGACGACCAAGTTCGACAAGAAGAAGATCACCACCACGATCAACGGCTGCCAGGGCACGGACTACCCGTTCCTGTGCGACTACGTGTACCGCTCGCTGGAGCAGACCCCCAGCCTCGGTGACAGCGTCGAGACCCGGCAGCAGACGATCAAGCGCGGTGGTCTGGTGATCAAGACCAAGATCGATCCCGACACCCAGGACCAGACCCAGAAGGCGGTCAGCAAGGTCGTCGGTCCGACCGACCCGGTCATCTCGGCGATGGACATGATCGAGCCCGGCACGGGTCTGATCGTGGCGATGGCGCAGAGCCGGCCGGTGATGGGCGACAACACCGAGAAGGGCCAGACCTACTGGAACTACTCCGTGTCCCCGGAGATGGGTGGCGCACAGGGGTTCCAGGCCGGCTCGACGTTCAAGGCCTTCACCGCGGCGGCGGCGCTGGAGGAGGGCATCCCGTTGTCCAAGCGCTACAACGCGGCGCGCACCATGGACTTCTCGGGTCGCACCTTCGAGACCTGCGACGGGCCCAGCCAGGTGGCCGGCAGCTGGCGGGTCAGCAACTCCACCGGGGTCAACGGCACGATGGACATGTACCGGGCCGCGGAGTCTTCGGTGAACACCTACTTCGTCCAGCTCGCTCTCGACGTCGGCATGTGCAAGGTGACGCAGATGGCCGAGAAGCTGGGCATCGAGTCGAGCACGAAGGATGCGCCGGTCAGCTCCTACGACGACAAGCCGTCGTTCACCCTGGGCACCCTGGAAGTCAGCCCGCTCTCGGTGGCCGAGGCCTACGCGACCTTCGCATCCGGTGGCGTCCACTGCGATCCGATCATCCTCGAGTCGATCACCGACAGCACGGGTCAGGCCCGCGCGGTGCCGAGTGCCGACTGCGAACGGGTGATCAGCGAAGACGTCGCCAACGCGATGAACTCCCTGCTCTCCTCGGTGATGACCAAGGGCACCGGTCGCCGTGTGCTGACCGCCGACGGACGGCCCCAGGCCGGCAAGACCGGCACCATCGACAGCAATGCGGCAGTCTGGTTCGCCGGCTACACCCCGCAGGTCGCGGGCGCCGCGATGATCAGCATCGACAACAGCCGCGCTCCGTTCCTGAAAGCGAAGGCGAGCTACCGCTCGACGGGGCTCAAGGGCTACACCGTCCCGTCCACCGGCCGGTCCCTGGAGGGCTCGGGTAGCGGCGACGCAGGGCAGGAGATCTGGAAGCCGGCCATGGAGGCGTACCTGACGGGCAAGGCGATGCAGAGCTTCAACGCCCCGCCGGCCGACCTGGTCAGCAGCCGGGACTACTCCGACTTCCGCAACGGGTTGCCGGGCGGCAGGCCCGACGAGGACACCCCCGAGTCGCGAGATCCGCGGGACGGGCAGGGCAACGAGCAGGGTCCTCGCTGACCGGGTGGCGCGGCGTCAGATAGCCAGTCCCGTGCGGCCGACCGACCACGGCACCTTCTTCATCCGCTTGGTCGCCTTGCCGCGGATGTAGGCGAAGTTCTTCTCGTACGCCGTGGTGACCTGCGGATCGACGATCCGCAGCACGAGGTCGGTGTTGGTCAAGGTGCCGGGGCCGGTGAAGTTCTGCGATCCGGTCCAGGTGATCTTGACGTCCTTGCCGGCCATCCGCCCGTTGATCGTCATCATCTTGTGGTGCACGTACAGACGCGCGAACCCGTCGCCGTCACCGTCGTACCAGCCGTCGTGGACCGGCATCTGACCGCGCTTGGTCTTGGTCAGCAACGTCTTGAGGACCGGTTTGGTGATCCGACCGCGGTTGACCATCACCTGCACGTTGCAGCCCTGCGCCTGCAGCTGGACGAGACGCTTGGCCACATCGATCCGCGGGCTCGACCAACCCCAGTTGGCGACCCGGATGACGGTCCGACCGTTGGCGCTGCCGTAGCCCTTGCCCGTGCTGCAGGTGACCTGGTTCAGGGCGTTCATCCAGACGACGTCGTTGGGCTTCTTCGGGGTCTGCGGGTACAGGAAGATCTTGTACTTGCCGCTGGTCGTGGTGCGGTGGTACTTCCGGTTCGACCTGTCCTTGATCATGTCGTGGAAGTAGCGGTTCAGCGAGTCGTAGATCACCTTGTCGGCGACGATCACGTGGTTGTTGTTCCAGCTCAGTGAGGTGTTGCCGGTGTACGGGTTCGCCGAGCTGATCATGGACACGTACTTGCGCTGGCCGGCCACGGAGAACAGGTAGTACTTGGCGTGGATGACCGAGGCGGCCTTGGACAAGCAGCTGTGCGCGCAGGTGGCGACGAACGAGCGACTCTTCTTGTTCTTGCCCAGCGCCCGCTTGACCTTGCGGATGTGCTTGTTGCTCTCCTCGCCGTCGATCACGATCTGCACGCTGACCCCACGCTTGTCGGCGGCGATCAGGCTGCTGGCGACGCTCTTGATGTCGAACAGGTACATCGCCATCCGGATCTCGCCACCGGCGGGGACGGAGCTGATGGCCTTGTTGAAGTCGGTGATGATCCGATACCGCTTGGCCTTGGACCCTTTCGGGTTGTTGAACGTCATGTAGTCGCGGGGCGCCCAGCTCGCGTTCGGACCCGCAGCCTTCTTGGTGGCGGCGGCCGAACGGGTGGCCCTCGTGGCAGCCGCCTTGGCCGACGTCGACGCGGCGGACGTCCGGATCGCGGTCGTGCGCGCACCGGCGGTGGCCCTGGCCAGGGCCTGGTAGCGGGCGTTCGCGGCGTCGGCCGCCGACACCTGGGTGCGCCCAGCCGCCACAGCGGCGGCGTACGCGGTTCCGGTGGCCGACGCACGAGCGGCCGTCGTCCGGGCGGCGGCCGCGGTGGCGGCGACCCGGGCGGCTGCCGCGGTGGCCCGCGCCGCGGCGGCCGCCCGGGTCTTCTTCGACTTCTTCTTCGCCTTCTTGACGGCCTTGTTCGCGGCCTTGAGCTCCTTGGCGGCCGCCTGGGCGGCACCGGAGGCCGCCGTCGCCTGGGCTTTGGCCGCGGCGGCGACGGCGCCGGTGGCCGCGATGTTCCTCCGGTACGGTGCCGCCTTCTTGTTCGCCGCGACCGTCTTGCTCCGGGCCTTGCCGGTCGCCTTGGCCAGCGCCTTGGAGCGGGCTCCGGCGGACTTCGCGGCCTTGGCGGTGGCGGTCGAACGGGCTTTCGCCTGCCTGGCCGCGGTCGCCGCCAGATCGGCTCGTTGCTTGGCGTACCCGATGTAGGCGAGCCGGGCGGCGGTCGCCGCGTTCGCCTTGGCCACGGCGTCCGCCTGAGCAGCGGTGACCGCCCGAGCGGCGTTCGCACTGGCCAGGCCCGCCGCGGCGTTGGCCTTGGCTGCTGCGGTGGAGGCCTTGGCGGCAGCCTTGGCGGCCGCCTTGGCCGCGGCCTTCTGCTTCTTGGGGGCCTTGCTCTTGGCCACGGCCGCGGAGCGAGCCTTGGCCGTCGCAGCGGCCTGGGCCGCCGCGACGGCGCGAGCCCTCATCACGGCCGCGGTCCGAGCCGCGACGGCGGCCCGGACCTTCGCCGGCGCGATCGCCCCGCGCGCGGCGACGGCCGCCT
>DATDAP010000034.1:0-3795 GCA_036525335.1 Microlunatus sp.
TCGACACAGAGAACAACGGCGTTCTCCGGTGGCGCCAGGTACAGCCCGACCACATCGACGACCTTGGCCTCCAGCTCGGGGTCGGTGGAGAACTTGAACGTCTCCACTTTCCAGGGTTTGACCCCGTACTCCTTCCAGATCGCCGCGATCGTGGAGTGCTCCAGACCCAACTCGGCTGCCAGCAGCCGCGACGACCAGTGCGTCACCCCCAGCTTCTCCGGCGGCGGGCGCAGCGTCGCGGTGATCACCTTCGACCGGTCCACCGTCCGCCGCCGACCCGGCCTCTTCTCATCCGACAGACCTGCCAGACCCCGCTCGCCGTAGCGGGCACGCCATAGATTCACCGTCGGGCGAGACACCCCGACCCGGTCGGCGATCTCGTAGTTCGCCATCCATCCGAGGCCAGCAACACCACCCGAGCCCGCTGCGCCAGTCCCGCCGCCAGAGTCGTCGACCGCAGCATCGACTCCAGCCTGACGCGGTCCCCGTCCCTGAGCACCAACGCGGGGGCCGTCTTGTTCGCCATGCCCAAGTATTTCACCCAAACGTAAATCTATTTCAAGGACACGCCGCTAGCACGCCGACGCCGGTCAGAGCCGAGTCGGGTGATGCCGGCGCCGCCAGAACTCGGCGTCGGGCCACCGCTGCTCGAGGGCGTAGCGGTCGTGGCCCAGGACCAGGTACTGGGCCAGGGTGCGATCGACCAGCCGGGCGTGATCGCGCAGCGCGTCGCCGCCGCCCGCCAGGTGATCGGCGACCGCAGCCGCCGCGTAGAACCCCTCCCCGAGGGCCGCCGCGATCCCGTACGACGCCAGCGGGTCGAACGCGACGGCGGCATCCCCCACCGCCAGCCAGTCCCGACCGGCGACGGCGGTCAGACGACCGGTGTGGGCGGGTCGGATCCGTGCCTGCGACCAGTCGAGCTGGGCGTCGGCGGTCAGCACGCGGGTACGGGTGGCCGGCGCCTCGTCGAACAGGGACTCCAGCCCGCCCTCCCGTCGGGCGCCGGTGCGCTCGAGCAGGTCGGCGTCGGTCATGAAGGCCACCACCAGGCGGTGGCCGGGCAAGAACAGCGAGTACCACCAACCATCGGCCACCGCCTCCACCAATGTCGTGGAGTCGGCGTCAGCCCCCTCGCCACCGGCCCCGGCGGCACCGTAGACGACCACCCCCACCAGCCGGTCGTACCGCACTCGGCGAGCACCGAGCAGACGGGCAACCCGGGCCGCTCGGCCAGTGGCATCGACCACCAGGTCGGCCTCATCCGTACGCGATCCCGCGTCGTCGACGACCCGTAGGGACCAACCCCGAGGCTCCCGTCGGGAACAGCCGACCACCCGCGCGCCGTAGCGCCAGTCCGCCCCGGCCGCGCTCGCCGCCGTCGCCAGCTCGTCCTCGAACCGGATCCGGTCGACCCGCCACCCGGGACCGGTGGTGCCGAAGACGAAGTCCTGCTCGACCCCCAGGGCGGATCCCCAGACCGACCTGTTCCCGTACGACAGCAGTCCGGCTCGCGCGAGTCCACTCAGCAGCCCGAGTCGGTCCAGCACCGGGCGGGCACTCGGCGGGATGCTCTCGCCGACCTTCCAGCGAGGTCCCGACGCCGCCTCGAGCACGACCGGGCGGAGGCCGAGCCGGGCGAGCGAGATCGCGGTGGCCGTTCCTGCCGGGCCACCGCCGACCACCACCACTCGGTCGATGCCCGCTCCGCTACAGCTCGTCGCGGCCGAGCAGGCGCCGATGCGCCTCCGGCGGTACCTCCTCGTGCTCGGCAGCCAGCGTCACGCCGGCCTGGTCGGCCAGCAGCACCGCGTCCTCGGCCGGGAGCCCGATGATGCGCTCGGCGATCTTCACCTGCTCCCAGGTGGCGTCGGACCTGGTCAGCGAGGCGGCCAGATCGGTCTCCACCCAGAGCCGCTCCGGGATCCCCTGCGCGCCGAGATCACCAGGCCCTGGCTGCGGTGTGACGATCCCCAGCTGATGCCACCGAGCGATGTTGTCGTTGAGCCGGGTCAGCCGGTCCGGTCCGAAGAACCGCAGCCAATCGAGCCGGTGGAACAGGTGCTTCAGCCGTTGGGTGGTGGGCAGAGCGGTGTCCATCAGCCGCTCGTACGAGCGCTGGCTCAGCACCTGGTTCGGGACCCGGGCCGCCCAGAACGACGGCAGCGGGAGGTACGTGCCGACCTCGTAGCCCGACAGGCAGCTCGCCTCGTCGGTCTGCCACGGGACCCCCATCCACCAGGTCAGCGTGCCGGGCGCCGAAGCCGACACCACACCGCCCGCGCCGAGTGCCTCCGCCGGGGTCAGAGTCACGCCGTAGTCCATCTTCGGCGCGACGCCCTCGGCGAGCAGGTTGAGCCGGAACGGCGCCTTCCACATCGACGCGACCCGCAGCGTCCAGGTCAGCTCGATACCGGGGTGGAACGGTCCACCCAGACAGCTCTCGAGAGTGGCCTCGTCGAGCGCGCGTGGCTGGTCGGCGAGGGGGTAGTCGGCCAAGGTGGCCGGTCGCTGACGCAGGGACGGGTCGGGATCGAAGTCGCCGGCGGCCCACTGCTGCAGCCAGTGGTACTGGGTCGGAGTGACCGCGAGGTCGTCCATGCCCAGTCCGCGGTAGTCGCCGAACCCGTCGCCGTAGAACGGCGGCAGCTTCGCCGGCGTCTGCGCGGCGGTCTTGGCGGCGGGATCGCGGAACCAGCTGGCGTACGCGGTGCGACGGGCCTGGAACATCGGGGACGGATCCGCCAGCTGGGTCAGCAGCTCAGGAGTCGTCAGGTGACTGGGGCTGCCCGGACCGAACAGGACGTCGGTCCCGCTGTTGACCCAGCCGGTGTCGACTAGCCGGGACAGCATCGGGTGGATGTGCCGCCAGAACGACGGTCGGGTCGGCGGGTCGAACGCGAACTTCGGATCACGGCAGAACAGGTCGTAGACGACGTCGTACATGGTGACGACGCCGTACAGGCCCGGTCCGAAGTTGGGCGGGGTGACGGCGACGGCCGCCGGCTCGGCCTCCAGCTTCTTGCCGGCGATGGTGACCGTGGCCCGCACCGACCCGTCGGAGGTGTCGTCGTGCCAACCGTCGTTGTTGGCGAAGGTGGTGGCCGGCTTCCTCAGGTAGGACGCCGACGTACCGAAGCCGCCGAGCACCAGGAGCCGGCCCTGGTCGTCGGTCCGCAGCTCACCGAGCGCCACCTTGGTTCCCATGAAGGTGCCACTGTCGAAACGGTACGTCGCGCCGGCCTTGCTGCGACCGGTGATGGCGCGGGGACCGGGATCGATCACCAGTCCCTTGCGCGCCGCGCCCGTGACGACGGCGTTGCGGCGGCCCGGGGTCTTCGCGTACTTGGAGCCGAGGTCCATCGCGTTGAGGAACTGGTACCAGCCGGACTTCCGGTTGGCCAGGTGGACCCGCCAGGCGACCTGGCCGACGTCGGCGGTGACCTCACCCACGACCTTCCCGGCGCTGTCCAGCCCGTACACCCGGAATCGGGCCGCTTGTCGCTTGACGCGTCCTGCCGGGTCCTTGTAGCCCGCCGTCGGCTGCGGCAGCTCACCCGGAGCCTCGGGGCCGATCACGTACTGGTCCGGCGAGTTTCCCAGTCGCGCGATTCCCAGCCCTGGATAAATGACGCAACGCACGATCTCGGTCATGATCGCCAGTCCTTCGAACGTCCCGAGCAGGTGGACCCACCTGGTCGAGAGCATAGGGTCAGCCGCAGCGGGCCGACAGCCCCCATCCACCGGCAGACAGACGGCGTTGACATAGGCGGCCTCGTCGGAGGCGAGGAAGGC
>DATDAP010000035.1:0-2030 GCA_036525335.1 Microlunatus sp.
GCCGGTCGCGGCCATCCCATCGGCGTAGAACAGCCGTGCGGCCGCCTCGAGCAGTCGCTCCCGTGCCGCGATCGCACCCTGCTGAACCATGCTGCCTCCTGTTAGGTAGACCAGTCTACCCAGCGAGCGAGACCTGCCAAAACCGCCTTCGCAGGAGGTGTGGTTGAGCGGCGTCTAGAGGACAGCTGCACTTGCCTCGAGCGCTTGCCCGCAAGACGGTCGCCTATTGACGATCGAGGCGGGGACTTTCCAGCCGCAACAATGAAGCGGATCCTGCTCCGGTGAACCCCGGACGCTTGAGGCACGCATGGCCCGACACGTAGTGAGCACTCTTCGGGTCGGGCGGTGTCGTTGTGCCCTGGCTGGGAGCCTCTTGGCTTGCGCTGTCGCTGACGGGCATGGCGTCGCGAGCGGTAGATGTGAGTGCCGTGCGTGCGCACCCTTGCAGTGATCTTCGGGTGACGCGACGCTAGGAGCGGAGCCGCGTCCGTGATGGGCGAGGTCCGTCATCTCTCGCGGGAGCAGCCATGAGACGCCACTGGACCCTTCGATGCCTGCTGGTGGCCGTGATCCTCAGCTACCCCATCGTGCTTGGCACGCCCGCAGCCGCCGGCACGACCCGTGCCAAGCCTTACGACTTCAACGGTGACGGCTACGCCGATCTGGCGATCGGCGTGCCCGGGGACCGCGCCGGCGGCAAGGATGGGGCGGGCGCGGTGAACGTTCTCTACGCGAGCAAGGGAGGGCTGCGGTCCAAGGACGCGCAGTTGTGGAGTCAGGCGTCTCGAGGCATCAAGGGTAAGCCGTCGACGTACGAGTCGTTCGGTGATGTCGTGGCGTCAGGTGACTTCGACTGTGACGGGCGCGCCGACCTTGCGATTGGAAACAGCACGAAGCTGGCTGCGCTGTACGGGAGCCGCCGAGGACTCACGTCGCGTGATCAGCTCGTCAACGCCGGTCTCGGTCGTTGGGAGGGCAGCGCCAATGGCGTCGAGCACCTAGCCGCCGGCGATTTCGATCGAGACGGGTGCAGCGAGCTCGCGGTGGCCGGTGGCGGGCACCTTGCGGTGCATCAAGGAACCTCGAGGGGCCTGCGCAGCCCTGTGCGGGTGTCCCTGCCGGTCGGCGTGGCGGATTTCGGCGCGTACCTCGGCGAGGGCCTCGTGGCTGGCGACCTGACCGGCGACGGCATCGACGATCTGGTCACCACCGGAGCGAGCCGCACCGCGGCTCAGGGAACGTTCACCGGTGTGGCGGTCATCCCCGGCTCGGCTCGCGGGCTGCAGCCATCCCGTGCAGTTCGATACGGGGAAGAGCACCCCAGCATCAGGCAGGCGAGCGGCCGGTACTTCAGCTACGCCTTTGGCGCCAGCATGGCGATCGGCGACTTCAACGGCGACCGACATCGTGATCTGGCCATCGGGGACAGTAAGGCCGGGCAAGAGGAGGGCGTCGATGACATGCTCGGCGACCCGCTCTACTGCCCCGGCCACCTGTTCTGCTCCGGTGTGGTCGTCGTGTTGCGCGGCACGCCCGCCGGCCTATCGGCCACCAACGCTCAGGTCTGGACCAAGACCACCCTTGGAACACCACACCAGGCGGGCTTCGGGACGGTGTTGGCCGCGGGTGATGTGGACGGGGACGGTCTGGATGATCTCGCCGTGCACGAGCAGTGGGCCGTCGTCGTGCTGCGCGGTTCACGGACGGGATTGACGACAGCAGGTAGGCAGCGGTGGCACCTCGAGTCGCCGGGGGTGAAGGGGCGGACGGCCGATGACGAGTTCGGCAGCTTCGGCTGTGGCAGCATCCGATTGCTGGATCACGGACGCGGCCGAGGAGTCGACCTGTCGGTGGGCAGCCAGCACCACAAGGATCAGATCGGCTCCGTGAACGTCCTTTACGGCTCGTCCCGGGGCCTCACCGCTAGCGGGGATCAGCTCTGGCGGCAGAGCACTCGCGGTGTGCCGGGCGTTGCCGCCAGCGGTGACCAGTTCGGTGGCAGCAGCAGTTGCTACGTGGACGCGGGCTGA
>DATDAP010000036.1:0-7400 GCA_036525335.1 Microlunatus sp.
AGGCTGACACCCTCACGGTGCCGGCGGGCTACCGGTGGACGCCGATCCTGCGCTGGGGCGACCCGTTGTTCGCCGGCTCGCCCGCGTTCAACCCGAACCGTCCCGACGCGAAGGCGCAGGAGCTGCAGTTCGGCTACAACAACGACTATCTCGACATCCTGGTCGACCCGCGCGGCCGTACGGGTCTGCTCTGCTGCAACCACGAGTACACGAACCGGCCGATCATGTTCCCGCCTACCACCAGCGCCGACGAGGAGGCGGAGGTGCTGCGCACCCTGATGGCCGCCCACGGCTTCAGCGTGGTCGAGCTGGAGCGCCGGGCCCGCCGGCAGCCGTGGCGCTACGTCCGCGGAGGCCGGCGCAACCGCCGGATCACGGCCAGCACGCCGTTCCGGCTGACCGGTCCGGCCGCGGGCAGCCCGCTGCTGCGGACCGCCGCCGACCCGACCGGACGGCGGGTGTCCGGCACCTTCGGCAACTGTGCCGGCGGCACCACTCCGTGGGGCACCATCCTGTCCGGTGAGGAGAACTTCCAGGGCTACTTCCGGGCCGACCCCGCGGCCAGGGGCAGCAAGCGCTACGGCCTGACCGACACCCCGAGCGTGTACGGCTGGGAGAAGATCGATCCCCGCTTCGACGCCACCACCAGCACGTACGCGAACGAGCCGCACCGGTTCGGCTACATCGTCGAGATCGACCCGTACGACCCGTCCTCCACCCCGCGCAAGCACACGGCGATGGGGCGGTTCAAGCACGAGGGGGCCAACGTCCGGGTCGATCGCGACGGCACGGTCGCCGCGTACATGGGCGACGACGAGCGATTCGACTACCTGTACAAGTTCGTGGCCAAGCGGAAGTACCGCGCCGCCCGCACGTCGGCCGCCCGGCGGCACAACCTGGGCCTCCTGACCGAGGGCGATCTCTACGTCGCCCGGTTCAGCGGCGAGCAGCGACCCGACGGGGACAACCTGGGTCGTGGCGCCTGGATCCCGCTGGTGCTGGACGGGAAGGCATCCGTGCCGGGGATGAGCGTGGACGAGGTGCTGGTCTTCACCCGGGAGGCGGCCGACCTGGTCAAGGCCACCCCGATGGATCGCTGCGAGGACGTCGAGCCGAACCCCACCACGGGCAAGGTCTACGTCGCCTGCACCAACAACACCCAGCGCGGGGTCACCGCCGGCAAGCCAGGTCCGGACGCGGCCAACCCGCGGACAGGCAACAAGAACGGGCACGTCATCGAGATCACCGAGCACCGCAACCGGGCCGGCGCGACCTCGTTCAGCTGGAACATCCTGCTGCTCTGCGGCGATCCGGACGACGCGTCGGTCCAGACGTACTTCGCCGGCTGGGACGGTCCGGTCGCCCCGATCTCCTGTCCCGACAACGTCGCCTTCGACTCCGACGGCAACCTGTGGGTGTCCACCGACGGTGCCCCCGGGACCATCGCCAGGGCCGACGGGTTGTTCAAGGTGCCACTCGAAGGTGCCGAGCGGGGCCACATGCAGCAGTTCCTCGCCGTCCCCCGGGACGCGGAGACCTGCGGTCCGGTCATCCACGACACCGACGGCTCGGTGTTCGTGGCCGTCCAGCACCCCGGCGAGGAGGGTAGCTGGACCGAGCCCCACTCGTACTTTCCCGACTTCGTCGCCGCCGGGCAGAAGCCGGACCGTGGGGACTGGCGCGGACCGCGGCCGACGGTGGTCCAGGTGACCCGGACGCGCTAGGACCGCTGCCGGTCCTTCTTCGCGAGCGCGGCCAGCCGTTCGTTGTAGGCCTTCAGCTCGGCGTCGTCGTCGCGGTCGGCCTTGCGGTCGAGCCGCTTGGTCTCCTTGGCGTCGCTGCGAACCCACTGGATGATCAAGGTAAGGCCGATCAGCAGGGCGGGGATGTCGCCCGCACCCCAGGCGATGCCGCCGCCGAGCTGCTGGTCGACCAGCAGCGCGGCGTCGTCGGTCTGCCCGAGCGCGTGCCACCAGTCCGGCCCGATCAACGCGGCGGACTGCAGCAGCGACAGTCCGAAGAAGGCGTGGAAGGCCATCGTGATCAACAAGATCAACAACCGGATCGGGTACGCCGGCCGCTTCGGCCCCGGATCGATCCCGACCAGGGACCAGATGAACAGGTATCCCGTCGCCACGAAGTGCACCGTCATCAGCACGTGCCCGATGTGGGTGAACATCGCCACCTCGAACAGCGACGTGTAGTAGAAGACGATCAGGCTGCCGGTGAAGATGACCGCGGCCACCACGGGTTGCCCGATGATGCCCAGGAAGCGCGAGTGCACCAGGGCCAGCAGCACCTCCCGCGGGCCGAAGCTCTTGTCTCGACGGGCGGCCAGCGTCCGCAAGGCCAGCGTCACCGGTGCGCCGACTACCAGCAGCAGGGGCAGCGGGACCATCAGCGACATGTGCTGGAGCATGTGCGCGCTGAAGCTCACCCGCCCGTAGACGGCCGGTCCGCCGCTGGTGAGGAAGGCGAACAGCAGACAGCCCAGCAACCAGAGCACCGTACGGTGCACGGGCCAGCTGGTGCCGCCGCGGCGGAGCTTCACGATCCCGGCCACGTACAGGCCGATCATCAGCGCGCAGACCGTCAACCAGAGCATCGACGGGTAGCCACTGGTCAACCAGCTGGCCACCGAGATGGCCGGCGGAGGCGGGTAGCCGAGCAGCGAGGTGGCCGGATCCGCGACCACCGGCTCCACCGGCGGGGCGGAGCGGGACAGCGCCACCGCGAGCCCGGTTGTCGCCGCCATCACCAGGATCTCGGCGGACGCGAGCCGCGCGAACCAGTGGTTCTTGGGGGGACCGGCACCGAGCCCGGGGATGGTGGCGCGCCGATGCAGCCAGCCGGCGGCGCCGAGGACGATCAGGGCGGTGGCCTTGCCGATCACCAGCAACCCGTACGTGGTCGCGAGGTTGCCCAGACCACCGAGGCGCAGGTAGGCGTTGACCAGACCCGAGACGGCCACCAGCACGAAGCTCCAGCCGGCCAGGGTCGAGTAGCGGGCCGCCACCACCGGCAGGCCGTGGCCCAGACTGCGGCCGAAGATCACCAGCGTGGCCAGCCCACCCACCCACAGACAGACCCCGATCAGGTGCAGCAACAGGCTGTCCACGGAGTTGCCGTGGTCGAGGGAGCCGGCCGCGTGCCCGCCGAGGGCCAGCGGGACGAGAGTGATCAGGGCGAGCGCGGCGGCCCACGCACTGCCGGTGACGGTCCGGGCCAGCGTCGCGCCGATCGCCGCCAGCGCGGCGCCGAGGCAGATCGCCACCAGGGTCTGCCCGAGCTCGGTCTGGGTCCAGAACGAGGAGGCGAGGGTCAGGAAGCCGGGAGCCGACAGCGCGCTGCCGGTCGCGTCGCCGGCGGTCAACAGGGCCACCGCCAGGGCGGCCACGAACCAGCACCGCGCGGCCACCGCCGCCGCCCGGACGAGCCGCAGCCGGTCGCCCTCCAGGAGGCCGGGCTGCTGACCCTTGGCGGGCGGGACCAGGAAGGTGCCGACCACCAGGAGACCGAGGGTGGCCGCGGCGGCGAGGTCCTGCACCGTACGGGCGATCGGCTGACCCCAGCGGACCAGAGCACCCGGATCGAAGATGGCCGGGCTGATCGGGGCCAGCGCGCCGGTGGCCGCCAGGATCGTCACCGCGACGAGCACCGCGATCCCGACGCCCGCGGCCACGACACCCATCGTGCGTCCGGAGGCGACGGTGGGTGGGGTCGAGGTCGAGTCGGGCACGTCGTTCAGTCTAGGAAGCGCATCATCGACACCCGTCGGAACCGTCGGTCGGGCAGGGCGTCAGTCGAACAGGGAGATGGGCTCGTCCCAGGCGATGGTCTCCCAGGCCGGCGCCGGCAGCTCCTCGGCCCGGTTCTCCGCGACCACGGCGGAGTGCGCACCACAGCCGTGATCGACACTGACGACATGGGCGTCGGACGGCGAGTACGCATTCGCGCAGGCCCCGAACAGGAGGCCCAGCGAGCCGTCGATCCGGGCGAAGAACCCGCAGGTCTCGCAGACGTCGGGCGCCTGCTTGGTCATCTCGTTGTCCGGTCCGCCGGCCGACGCGAGCCAGCGCTCGGCGGCCTCGTCACGACCCTCCCGGGACAGCACCCGCTCCCGTCCGAGACCGAGCTCGGCCACCACGGCGCGGATCGCACTGGCCTCGGCCGGATCGGTGTCGGCGGCGTGCTCGCCACCGGTGAAGCCCGGCTCCAGCCGCGGATCCTCGGGGGCGGTCGGCATCAGCAGACCGGCTGTCACATCGCCCGGCTGGATCCGGTCGGCCCAGGGCACCCACTGCTCGGCCATCAGGGCGGTCTCACCCGGCAGCAGCACGACCTCGTTCACCGTCGGTGCCTTGGCCCGAGCGGCCCGGACGAGGGTCACCGACCAGCGCCAGCCCGCGTACCCGGCGTGCGGGCAGGCGAAGAAGTGACTGACCACACGATCGGCGTCGGCCTCGATACCGAGGTGCTCACCGACTCCGAGGGTGCCGGCGGCTTCCTCGGCCACCGAGCGGGCGAGATCCATCGCCTCGGCGCCGATCTGGTCGGGCTTGACGGTGCGGACGCGCGCGGGAGCAGCCACAGCCGGCCTAGAGCTCGAGCTCGTCGGCGACGGCCCGGAGCACGCTGGCGGTCTTGCCGCCGGTCTTCGAGTCGGGATGGCGACCTCGGCGGTAGCCGTTGCCGATGCCGTCCAGCATCTTGATCAGATCCTCGACGATGATGGCCATCTGCTCGGCCGGCTTGCGCTGGGCCTTGGACAGCGACGGCGGCGCCTCCAGCACGCGCAGCGACAGAGCCTGCTCACCGCGTCGGCCCTCGACGACCCCGAACTCCACCTTCTGACCGGGCTTGAGCGTGGTCACACCGTCGGGCAGCGCCGTCGAGCGGACGTAGACGTCGCCGCCCTCGTCCTTGGTCAAGAAGCCGAAGCCCTTGTCGGCGTCGTAGAACCTCACCTTGCCTACTGGCACGTCCACCCTCACTCGAACCACCCCGACGACCGACGTCGACGGGGACACAGAAGTTTCCCAGCCAGCCAAGAGTAGTGCGTACGGCACCGCGGCCCAACCGACTTCACCCACGCCGATCTCGTCAGGGGCGCAGGGGCGCCAGGGGCAGGTTGACGATCGCCCGGCTCAGCGCCTCGACCGGTGCCGCCGCCGCCCGCGGGTTGGCCAGCAACGCCATCTCCACATCCGGCAGACCGGGCAGAGCGAACCGGCCGGTGAGGATCCGCAGATCCGCCGGCACCCGGGAGCGAGCCAGCACGCAGATGCCGATACCCGCCCGGGCAGCCGCCAGCACCCCGTTGATCTCGCGCGTGTTGCAGGTGATCCGCCAGGTCCGGCCCGACTCCTCCAGCGAGGTGAGAGCGGCGGAGCGGCTGAGACTCGGTGCCTGGTACGTGATCACCGGGACCGGCCGGTCCGGCTCCACCTGCACCCGTTCGTGCCCGACCCAGACCAGCTGGTCTCGGCGGACCAGCTCGCCCTGACCTGAGTCGGCGTGCTGGTTGATGAAGATGAGATCGAGGTGGTTGGCCAGCAACCGCCGTCGCAGGATGCCGCTCTGGGTGACGGTCAGCTCGAGGTTGATCCGGGGATAGAGCTGCCGGAACTCGCGCAGGATCGTCGGCAGCTCACTGAGCGCCAGCTCGTCGGCCGCTCCGAAGCGCAGCCGGCCGGCCATCGCCGAACCGGTGAAGTACGCCACGGCCTCGTCGTGCGCCGCCAGGATCGTCCGGGCGAACCCGGCCATCGCCTCGCCGTTGTCGGTCAGCGCGACGGTACGGGTGTCGCGCCGCAGCAGCAGCCGACCCGACGCCTCCTCCAGCCGACGGACGTGCTGGGACACAGCGGGCTGGCTGATCCCGAGCCGCTCCGCCGCCCGGGTGAAGCTGAGCCCGTTGACCACGGCCAGGAAGGTCCGCAGCAACACCGGGTCGAACGTCTTCTCATCGCTCACGCTGCACCGTCCGATCGATAGGCGACCTTCATAAGCAATCGTAATTGTAGATATAGGCGCTATGTCGTTGTGGAATAGGAACGGTTCAACCTAAGTTGGCTGACATGGCTCGACGGCGAGCCCCCTCGCCTTGCGAGGCGTTCCTTGAGCAGCTCACCTCCCTTCCCGCACAGGAGATCTTTGTGACCGCGGCAGTCGCCGAAGCACGCCGTCTCAGCCATCGTTGGCCGCGTACGCTCGCGGCCCTCGAGGTCCGCAACTACCGCCTCTACCTCAGCTCGCAGATCGTGGCGACGACCGGGTTGTGGATGCAGCGCATCGCCCAGGACTGGCTGGTGCTGGAGCTGACCGGCAGCATCACCGCGGTCGGGGTGGCCGTGGCCCTGCAGTTCCTCCCGGTGCTGCTGTTCGGTCTGGTCGGTGGGGTGATCGCCGATCGCTACCCGAAGCGGCGGATCCTGCTGGTCACCCAGTCGGTCGCGGCGTCGATGGCCCTGACCCTCGGCCTGCTCGCACTCACCCACACCGTGCAGGCGTGGCACGTGTTCGTGGTGGCCACCATCCTCGGCTTCGTCACCGCGGTGGACAACCCGACCCGACAGGTCTTCGTCTCCGAGCTGGTCGGCACCCGGCACATCCGCAACGCGGTCAGCCTGAACTCCTCGGTCTTCCAGTTCGGCGCGCTGCTCGGCCCGGCCCTGTCGGGGCTGCTCATCCACGCGGTCGGCCAGGGCTGGTCGTTCATGATCAACTTCGCGTCCTGCCTGCTGGTGGTCACCATCGTGGCCGTCATCCGGGTGCCGGCCGGGCCGGCCGACGCGCCCATCCGGGCGAAGGGACAGCTCCGGGAGGGTCTCACCTACATCAAGGAGACCACCGAGGTCGCCTGGACCATCGTGCTGGTGGGCACGGTCGGGGTACTCGGGCTCAACATGCCGGTGATCCTGGCCGCCTTCGCCCAGCACGAGTTCGGCACCGGCGTCGGCGGCTACAGCCTGTTCAACTCCCTCACCGCCATCGGTGCGCTGACCGGAGCGATCCTGTCGGCCCGACGGACCGAGGTGCTGCGTCTCCGGATGCTGGTGAGCATCCTGTCCGGCCTCGGGGTGATCCTGGTGCTGGCCGCGATCGCGCCGACGATCTGGCTGTTCGGCGCCATGCTGATCGGCTCCGGACTGCTCACCCTGCTCTTCCTGACCGGCGCGAACTCGCTGGTGCAGACCCGCTCGGACTCCGCTGTACGGGGACGGGTGATGAGCGTCTACATCCTGGTGCTGCTCGGCGGTCAGGCGATCGGCGGCCCGGCCGTGGGCTGGCTGATCGACCACTTCGGCGCCCGTCCGAGCATGTTCCTCTGCGGCGGGTTGGTCACCGTGATGGCGCTGCTGACCGGTCTGGCGATCGCCCGCCACGCTCACCTGGGG
>DATDAP010000037.1:0-4643 GCA_036525335.1 Microlunatus sp.
GACACCTCGACCGCCGAGAACCCGATCTCCCGCAGTCGCCGAAGGACCTCGTACGGTCCGGACGCCTCTACCTGGTTCTTCAGCATCATCAGCTGCACGCCGATTCTGGGCATCGTTCACTCCTTCGTTCGTCGGTCTCGATCAGGCCTTGTGGTCCGGCGTGACGAAGTCCGCCGGGCTCTCGTGGTGCTCGGTCAGCAGGGCGAGCTTCCGGGCCTCGGTCTCGTTGCGGATCTCCTTGAACCGCGCGTCGGTCAGCGGGTACTTGATGAAGATCACCATGGCGATCAACGCGCAGACGGCGGGCAGCAGACCGATGGTGGCCTTGATCGCGATGATCGCGCTCTCGGGCTGCACCGGGCTCGGGTTCGCCGCGCTGGCCGCGATGTAGCCACCGATGGCCAGGGCCCACGCCCCCACCGCGCCGCCGATGGACTGGGTGACCTTGCGGGTGAAGGAGAACAGCGCGTAGGTGGCACCCTCGCTGCGCTTGCCGATCTTCCACTCCCCGTACTCGACGGTGTCGGCCTCCAGGCCGAACATCACGGTGTTGATCAAGCTGGCCCCGATGCCCTTGACGGCCAGGGTCAACAGCACCAGCCAGAACATGTTGGCCGGGGCGAAGAACAGGCCCACCCCGCCGAGGACCGTGAACACCCCACAGAACTGAAAGACGTTCTTCTTGCCGAAACGGTCGATGATCTTCGGGATGAACGGGGTGACCAACAGCGTGATACCCGTGTTGACCAACGTGATGATGCCGACCAGACCGATGTTGCCGAGCACGTACTGGGCGTAGAAGGCCGTGGTCCCACCGACCGCGAAGACACCGATCAGGTAGAAGAAGCTGGAGCCGCACAAGTAGGCCAACGGCTTGTTGGAGCTCAGGGTACCGAAGGTCTCTTTGATGGAGATGCGCGGTTGGGTCCGCACGACGGCCTCACGGCAGGCCCAGGCGGTGAAGAAGAACGCGATCGACCCGATCACGATGAAGGCCAGCGTGACCTTGGTGAACACACCCTGCACGGCCGCCTGGTAGGCGATCAGGTCCTCCGGACCCTGGATCAACGCCTTCTGACCGCGCAGATCGGCGATGAAGCTGCCGACGATGAAGGTGAGGACGACGCCACCGATGCCGGCGCCGAACGCCCGGGCCGCGACCAGCTTGGCCCGTTCGTGCACCGACTGGGTGATCGCCGACGCCAACGAGCCGTAGGGGATGTTGACCAGGGAGTAGACCAGCCCGAGGATCGCGTAGGTGGCGTAGGCGTAGATGAGCTTCATACCTTCGTCGAAGCTGGTCGGCACGTGGAAGACCAGGAAGCTCATGAACATCAACGGCACCGCGCCGAACATGATGAACGGCCGGAACTTGCCCCACCGGGTCATGGTGCGATCCACCAGCCGACCGGCGAGCAGGTCAGCGAACGCGTCCCACAGCCGCACGACCAGGAACATGGTGCCCACCGCAGCGGCGGAGATGCCGGCGACGTCGGTGTAGTAGTAGAGCAGGAAGGCCGTGCTCAGACTGAACGCGAGATTGAAGCCGAAGTCACCGGCACCGTAGCCGGCCACAGTCTTGAACGGCAACCGTTCCATCGAGCGAAGGTCTTCCACAGCAGCGGGGTGCGCCATCGAAACTCCTCAGTAGATTCCGCGGCCGCAGTGGCGGGCCGGTACCCGAAGTCAACGGCTTGGCGGGTGGAGCGGTCGAACACTTGCCACCTGTTGCCAAGTTGCCGGTGTCGCTGCCGGGGGTGTGCCTCTGCTAGCCGGGCCGGGGACCCGTGGAACCGCGCAGCACGAGCCGGGCCGGCAACAGCACCGGCTCGCGCGTCTCGGTCTCCAGGCTCCGTCGGGTCGCGAGATAGGCGACAGCCGTCGAACCGAGACTGACCAGCGGGGCGGCGATGGTGGTCAGTCCGGGGTCGACCAGACCCGCGTCCACGATGTTGTCGAACCCGATCACGCTCACGTCCTGCGGCACCCGGTGGCCACCCGCGATCACCGTCTGCAGGAACCCGATCGCCATCAGGTCGTTGTAGGCGATGACGGCCGTCGTCGGTCGCTGTTGCCAGCGTGCGGCGGCGTCCGCGCCACCCCGGATGGTCGGCAGGAACGGCCCGATCCGCCGGACCTGCAGATCGAGCTCGTGCCCGGCCTCCTTCAACCCACGCCACCGCATCCCGTTGGCGAAGGAGGCCTCCGGTCCACCGAGATAGCAGATCGAGGCGTGCCGCAGTCCGATCAGGTGCTCCGTCGCCTTCTTGATCGCCCGCACGTTGTCGCTGACCACCGAGGCGACCTCGCCGACCGTCCGGTTGAGCACCACCACCGACTTGCGCTTCGCCAACGCCCGGATCGCCTGGTCGGGCAGACGTGACGAGGCCAGGATGAAACCGTCGACCGTCGCCTCCAGGCGAGCGATGGCGCGCTCCTCGCCCTCCTCCGATTCCTGGGTCTCCACGATCGCCAGCGTCAGGCCGTGCTGCGAAGCCTCCCGTTCCGCGCCCCGGATCATGCCGACGAAGACAGGGTTGGCGATGTCGGCCACGATCAACGCCAGCACTCCCGTGCCACGGGTGGAGATCGGCAGCTCCATCCGCCCCGACCGGTAGCCGAGCTCGGCCGCGACCCGGCGGACGTGCTCCGCCGTACGGAAGCTCACCCGCCCCGGCTTGGACAGCGCCCGAGACACGGTGGACGACGCCACCCCCGCCGCTCGGGCCACGTCGTAGATCGTCGGCTCCGACCTCCCGCCGTCACCCATGTCAGCCTCCCAGCCCGAAACTAACAACGCGTCCCAGCACCTCGCACGCCGCCCGTCCCGGCCGGGTCGATCCGCCCTCGAGGATGACACCACCCTCGACTTCTCTCCCGACGGGGACCTGGTCGGCACGCACCGCAAGCTCATGCCGACTGGCTCCGAACGCACCGTCTGTCGGTATTTCGACCCGGTGGGTCACGACAACCGCCCAGACGTCTTCCGACTCAGTGTGGACACCCGACCTCGACCGTCTGTCGTCCGACGGCAGCCACCGGACCGCCGAGCTGCCCGTTCGGGCCACCGGTGCTGCCCGAAAGTCCGGACCGGCCGACTTGCGCTCCGTGACCGTACGCGGTCCGATGGTCGGATGGCGATGGGGCGCGCCGCCAGGATGCGTGACGGTCGGGGCGACCGCGGTCGCCGCCGGCGTCCACTCGCGCTCGAGGACTCCACGATCGAGACAGGCCCGATCGTGCGCCCTCGGGAGGCGCTGACGCCCCAGTCGACCCTCGCGCTGCAGCGACGGGCGGGGAACTCGGCGGTCAGCACCATGCTCGAGCGCGACGGCTCCCCGGCGCCGACGAGCGCCGACGCCCACCGGCGCGAGCAGGTGCAACGGGACGAACACGATGCGGCCAAGGCTCCCCCGGACTACACGAAGCAGGGTGGTGTCGCGGTCGAGCAGTCCGGGATGACCCGCGTCCAGGTGACCGGGCTCACCTACGGCGTCACGGGCGGCCACCAGGACACCTACCTCAGCTGGAGGGGCACCAAGGTCCCGAGCTCGGAGAAGTCCATGACGAAGCAGAGTCCCGACAACATGGCCGTCGTCATCATGCCTGACACGCTGGACCCGAAGCGGCCGACCCAGGTGATCCTGCACTTCCACGGCTGGGGCTTCCGGAACATCGACCCGTACGCGGGCTATGCGGTGGCCACCGGACAGGGTGCGGGGCAGGGGGTGAAAGGCACCGTGCGGGACGTCGACCAGGAGCACTGGGCCCAGCAGATGGGCGCTGTCAGCAAGGAACGCGCAGCGAGACCCCAGGATCCCACGTCGGTCGCCGGCCCTCAGATCGTGGCCGTCCTGGCCCAGGGTCGCGGCATGTCCGACTTCGGCAACGTCCCCACCTTCGACTACGTCAAAGACGTCTTCACCAAGGCCGGCGGGAGGTTGGCGGCGATCACGAGCTACCACGTCATCCTGTCGGCGCACAGCGGTGGCGGTGACAAGCAGATCGCCAAGAAGGTGAACGCCGGCGACGCGGTCGGCACCGACCCCAGCAGACTGCGGCCGGTGGCGGCCGGACAGGCTCCCCAGCAGGCATCCGATCTGGTGATCCTGTTCGACGCGGAGGGTTCGGCCTCGACGATGGACTGGATCACTGGCGAGATCCGGAGGCTGGCAGCCGCGGTGAAGGCCGCGCCGGATGCGGCGACGGCCCAGGCCGCGATCCTGGCGGCGCCGAAGTTCCGCGGGTACTTCGCCACGAGGGGCTCCTACTGGGTGGCGTTCCATGCCGCCAGCCAGCGCTTGGAGGCGGCGCTGTCCGCCGTGCCGGCGCAGTGGCGCAACATCGATCCCGCAAATCCGACCTCGGTGAAGGTCCGGGACCTGTTCCGGTTCATCGAGGTGTCGAGTCCGGGCGGCGTCAACCACGAGCACGTGATCAGCGGCGGGATCGGTGGACCGCCGGAGGCCGGGGCGTTGGCGGACGCTCTCCGGGCCTCGCTCGATCCCACGAGCGACCGTCTGAAGGCGTACGACCCGGCGAAGAGCTCCGCTCGGCTCGCGAAGTGGTTGGCTGAGGTCAAGGCCGCGCGAGCGAAGAGGGCCGCAGCGAAGGCGGCTCGCGACAAGGCCGCCGCAGACAAG
>DATDAP010000038.1:0-6764 GCA_036525335.1 Microlunatus sp.
CATGGACATCACTCAGCTCGCGATCGCCGGGGCAGCCGCCCTCGGCATGCTCGTCGTGGCGCTGCTGGCGATCGTTCCGACGCTGTCTGAGCTTCCGAGCAGTCATCGACGTCACGACCACCCCAGCACCGACACGCCCCACCCGGTCAAGGTGCACCACCACTCGATCCGCCGCTGACGCGGCCCGCGACCCCGCCCCCGGGAGCCCGTGGGTGGTCCGGCGACGACGACGGACCACCCGAGGGTTCGGGCGGTGCCCCCCAACTCGCCGATGATCATCCCGCCGGACCGACCGGCGGCGCCCAAGCCGGCCGCCGGATGAGGCAGAACGGATGGCCGGCCGGGTCCGCGTACACGTCCTCGCCGCCGGCCACTCGGCGAGCACCCAGGGCCAGCACCTCGAGATCGGCCACGGTGAGGTCGTCCACCATCACGTCCAGATGGACCTGCTGAGGCCGCTGTGGATCGGGCCAGTGATAGACCATCTGGTGCGCACGTCCGATCGGCATCGACACCTTCCTCCGCGCCGCGGGGCACTCAGCTCGGTGGTGGTTGCAGACGAGGATCCTGGGCGACCGCGATCAGATCCCCGTTGTTCAGCTCGAGCGCTCGTCCACCGGTGGTGTTGTGGGCCACCAGGGTGATCACGTACGTGCCGGCGGGGCTGTGTTGGACCTCGATCCCCTCCTCCACGCCGGACGTCGTGGTCATCGAGAAGCGGTTGCCGTCCATGAATCGCTGGCCCACGCAGCGCTGGTGCGTGATCGCTCCGCAGCGGACGGCATCGGCCCTGGTCTTGGCGATCTGCACGAACACCTCGGTGCCCCCGCCCTCCAGTCGATAGACCTGCAGGCCGAGCGCGTCCAGCCGCTGGCCCGTCGTGTACCGCGGGTTCACCGAGTAGCTGTACCCGGTGAAGTACGTGTCCTCCGGGTCCAGTCGCTCCCGGAGCACCATCGCCGTACGGTCCCGCCAGCGCGCCGCTGTGACCACCCGGCAACCCTCCTGTCTCAGGTCACACGAGGCCGACGGTGGGGTGGGCGACGTGATCATGGGTGACGGGGTCGGGAGCGGAGTCGAGGGGTCCCGTGCGCCGTGAGGGAGAAGCATCGCCGCCAACAGCACGAGAACGGCCGCGCCGACCAGGACCACGATCGTGGACGACCCCCGCCAGGAGCCGCGCGACGGCCCACCCCCGCCCGTCGAACCCTCGGGCTTGGGCTGCAGCGGACCATCGACCAGCTCGAACCGGCTGGACCGGGACGGTAGGTGGGCCACCATGACCTCCTCGCTGCTTGTCGCGATCGTACGTCGATCGCCGCGTTCCGTGGTCTGAAGGCGTCCTCGCACCGGACGACCCGCAGCTCGGTGACCTGCACTGCGCGACAATCGGGTCATGCCCACCTTCCGCCGCTACGTCGCCATCGGCGACTCCAGTACCGAGGGTCTCGTCGACCCGGACGGTCAGGGTGGCTACCGCGGCTGGGCCGACCGACTGGCCCAGCTGATCGCCGACGCCCAGGACCAACCGCTGGAGTACGCCAATCTCGCTGTCCGGAGTCTTCGGCTGGACGAGATCCGCAACCGCCAGTTCGACGACGCGCTCGCCCTCGAGCCCGACCTGATGACCATCTTCGGCGGCGGGAACGACCTGATCGGGATGGGTTGGGACTTGGACGAGATGCGGGCGGACCTGGCGGCCATGTACGGCGAGGCGCGGGCCCACGACTGCACCGTGCTCACCTTCACCTTCCCCGACCCGACCTCGATCAACCCGCTGGGCAAGCGGATCAAGGACCGGATGTTCCGCTTCAACGACATCGTGCGAGCGGAGGCGGAACGGTACGGCGTGCTGGTGATGGACTTCCAGAACTATCCGATCACCGAGGACCCGCGGCTCTGGTTCGAAGACCGGCTGCATGGCAACGAGCTCGGTCACCAGCGCACCGCGGCCGCGCTGGCCTGGGCACTGGGTGTCCACGGGGCGGACGAGTCCTGGGCCGAGCCGCTGGACGACGAGCCGGCCCGCCGCCGGTTCCGGGAGCAGCTGGGCTCCGACGTCGACTGGGTCCGGCGCTATCTCGGCCCGTGGTTGGGCAAAGGCATCATCGGCGTCACCCACGGCGCGGGGGTCGAGGCGAAGCGACCGGTGCCTACCGTGGTGCCCCGCTCCGACGGTTCCGAGCGCGCGGACGCGTCGCGCTGAGGGCCGGACCGGCCGTCCCTTCGTCGAGCGGGCGTTGTCGGGCCTCGGAGGTCAACCAGGGGTGAGCAGCTGGTCGACCGGCGCGTGGTCGTCGGTCAGGATCGGGGCATCACCGGTCCAGGTCGCCAGATCGGCTCCCGCGACGACCTCCCAGCCGAGCACCTGCGTCGACAGCCTCGTGCGGAGCGCCACCACGTCGATCGGGGCGTCGGAGGCGACCGCCACCAGGTTGCCGCCCTCGTTGCGGGGGTCGTCGAGCGTGTCGGTCTCGGCGGTCAGGACGACGTGGGCGAACTGCCCGCGCAACGTGGCCACCTCGGCGCGGGCGAAGTCGAGCGGGCCGGAGTCGAGCAGGTTGAGGACATAGACCCCGTCGGGGGTCAGCACCCGGTCGACGTCGCCGATCGCCTCACGGGTGATCAGATGCCACGGCACGCTGACCCCGCCGAAGGCGTCGCCGACGACCAGGTCCCGGCTGTCGTCGGCCAGCCGACGTACGCCGAGTCGACCGTCCTCGACCCGCACCTGCACGCGTCCGTCGGGTCGGAAGCCCAGCAGCTCCTCGTCGACCCGCACCACTCCCGGGTCGATCTCGGACACCACGCTCAGCGTGCCCGGTCGGGCCTCCGCCAGGTAGCGGGGCACGGTGAGTCCGCCGCCCCCGAGGTGATACGCCCGGAGCGCCTGGTCGCCGGGGAACTCGGTGTCGATCGCCGCCACGATCGTCCGGATGTAAGGGAACTCCAGATGACGCGGGTCGGCCAGGTCGACGTAGGAGTGGCGCAACCCGTCCAGCTCCAGCGTCCGGCCGGAGGGACGCTGCGGGTCGGCCACGACCACCGCGCAGTGGTACGTCGTCTCCGCGTCGCAGCCCCCCGGAGCGACCGCCGCCGTCAGTCCGCCGACCAGGACCAGCGCGGCCGGGAGGACGGCCGCCCGTGGGCCGCGGGTTCGCCACTCCACCAGCGCGGCCGCGAGCACCAGCAGCACGCCGAGTCCGACCAGGATCGCGCTCACCGGCACCCGTGAGATGAGGACGAAACCGGTGATCACCGTGCCGGCGATGGCGCCCGCGGTGCCGATGCCGGACAAGCGACCGACCACCGTACCGGTCTCGTCCAGGCTGGTCAGGCGCAGTTTCGTGACCATCGGCGTGACCGCGGCCAGCAGCGAGCCGGGCACGATGATGCTGAGCGAGGACACCAGGATCAGCACCAGGGCCCACGCCGTGGGCAGGGCGCCGGCCGCTCGCACCGCGAACGGGGTCAGGGCGACCGCGACCCCGGACACCGCCAGCAGTGGACCGATGGCCCGCAGCGGCGAGATCCGGTCGGCCAGCCGACCGCCCGACCAGGAGCCGACCGCGATCGCTGCGAGCGCGGTGCCGATCACGATGGTGGAGGTTTCCAGCGTGAGCCCGAGGTAGGGGGCCAGCAACCGGAGCGACGTGAGCTCGACCACCAGCACGGCGGCGGACGAACCAGCCACCAGGGCGGCTGCCTCGTACTCCCCGAGACTCTCCCGGCCGGTGACGCTCACCCGCCCGATGATGACAGCCGCGCCCAATCGACCCGGCGAGTGCCGCTGTGGCGACACGTGCGTCAGACTCGACCCGACTGATCCCTCCCGCGGCGTGTCGCGGCGATTCCAGCCCGGTCGGTTCAACTTTGACGCGGCCGGGCCCGGGCCCTTGCAGGAATGCCGACTCGGCGAACGGAGTTAGTTGAAGCATGAAGAACATTGGCTTCCTGTCCTTCGGGCACTGGTCGCCGGGTCAGCACTCGATGGTCCGGTCCGCGTCCGACACGCTGCTGCAGTCCATCGAGCTGGCGGTGGCGGCCGAGGAGGTCGGGGCTGACGGCGCCTACTTCCGGGTGCACCACTTCGCGCAACAGCTCGCTTCCCCGTTCCCGCTGCTCGCCGCCGCCGGGGCCGAGACCAGCCGGATCGAGCTGGGCACCGCGGTCATCGACATGCGGTATGAGAACCCCCTCTACATGGCCGAAGACGCCGGCGCCGCCGACCTGATCTCCGGCGGCCGACTACAGCTCGGCATCAGCCGGGGATCGCCCGAGCAGGTGATCGACGGCTATCGCTATTTCGGTCACGTCCCGCCGGAGGGGATGAGCGACGCCGACCTGGCCCGGGAGCACACCGCGAGGTTCCTGGAGGTGCTGACGGGCGAAGGTTTCGCCACTCCGAACCCGCGGCCCATGTTCCCCAACCCACCGGGCCTGTTGAGGATCGAACCGCATTCACCCGGTCTGCGCGACCGCATCTGGTGGGGTGCGGGAACCCGGGCCACGGCCGTGTGGACCGCCGAGCAGGGCATGAACCTGATGAGCTCGACACTGCTCACCGAGGACACCGGGGTGCCGTTCCACCAGCTCCAGGCCGAGCAGATCCAGATGTTCCGCGACGCCTGGACGTCCGCCGGTCACGAGCGCGAGCCGCGGATCTCCGTCAGCCGCAGCATCTTCCCGATCGTCAGCGACCTCGACCGCCAGCTGTTCTGGCGGGAGACGGGCAGCAGCGACCAGGTCGGTCGGCTGGACGGGGGCAACGCGCGGTTCGGCAAGACGTACGCGGGCGAGCCCGACAGGCTGGTCGCCCAGCTGGCCGAGGACGAGGCCATCGCCGCAGCGGACACCCTGCTGCTCACAGTGCCGAACCAGCTGGGTGTGGACTACAACGCACACGTGCTGGAGAGCGTGATCACCCATCTGGCCCCGGAGCTCGGCTGGCGCTGAACGCGTCCTGATCCCGAGTTGTCAGCGTCTGTGGTTGCTTGCACGACCACTGCGGCTGACAACTCGGATCAGGTGAAGAGCGACTGACCCACGTACTCGCCGAGCTTGACTCCCGGCGGCACGGCGAAGAGGGCCGAGCCGGTGTGCTGGAGGTACTCGCTCATGGCGTCGCCGATCCCGATCTTGGTCTGCATCGGGATGAAGTGGGTGCGGGGGTCGATCACGTACGCCAGGAAGAACAGCCCGGCGTCCAGGCGACCGAGACCGTTGGAGCCGTCGACGAAGTTGTAGCCGCGGCGCAGCATCTGGGCGCCGTCGTTGGCGTCGGGGTGGACCAGGGCGACGTGGGCGTTCTCGGCGATCAGCGGGAGATCGCCCCGGCCCTTCAAGGCGAAGTCGGGTTCGCTGAACTCCGAGCCGCCGGACAGCGGCGCGCCCTCGGCCTTGGTCCGACCGATCACCGCCTCCTGCTCGCGCAGGGACTGGCGGTCCCAGGTCTCGATGGTCATGTTGACCCGACGGGCCACCAGATAGCTTCCGCCGGCCAGCCACTCCCCCGCGGTGTCCGCGCCCGCCGGCACCCACACGTGCTCGTCGATGGTCGCGGTCTCCTCGGCCTTGAGGTTGGCGGTGCCGTCCTTGAAGCCGAACAGGTTCCGAGGGGTGGTCTGCGTGGTCGAGGTCGACGACGTCCGCCCGAAGCCCAGCTGGGACCAACGCACCGACGCCCGGCCGAAGCCGATCCGGACCAGGTTGCGGATGGCGTGCACGGCCACCTGCGGGTCGTCGGCGCAGGCCTGGACACAGAGGTCGCCGTCGGACTTCGCCGGGTCGAGGTTGTCGGCCGGGAAGTGCGGCAGCCGGCGAAGCGCCTCGGGTTGCCGATCGGCCAGCCCGAACCGGTCCTTACCGGAGGAGCGGAAGAGACCGGGCCCGAAACCGAAGGTCAAGGTGAGGCCCGACGGGGGCAGCCCGATCGCCTCGCCGGTGTCGTCCGGCGGTGCGTCGTAGGGCCCCGACGTCGCGCCCATCTCGCCGGCGTCCAGCCCCTGGGTCATCCGCGCGCCCGCGGCGGTCCAGTCCCGCAGGAGCCCGATCAGCTCGTCCCGATCGGTGGTGATGACGTCGAACGCGGCGAAGTGCAGTCGGTCCTGGGCCGGGGTGACGATGCCGGCCTGGTGATCACCGTAGAAGGGGTACGCCCGCTCGACCGGATGGGGAACCGGCTCCGCCGAACCACCGGGCTCGCTGTTCCCGTACGCCATGGCGGCCGCGCCGAGCGCGAGGCCGGCCACCCCCGCCCCTGCGGCGGCCCCGAGGAGTCCGCGCCGCGACACGCCATGGGTCGCCTCCCCATCGGGGGGCATCCCCTCAGGGCTCGACTTCTGCACCGGTATCGACATCTGACGTGGGTTCCGCTCCGAAAAGAGGCTCAGATCACCGCGGCGGTGAGCTTGGACAGGGGCTCGGACAAGGCGTTGACCGCGTCGGACAGCTGTTTGACCTGATCGGGGGTCAGCGTGTCGTAGGTGACGAAGCCGTCGCCCTCCTTGTGCTCGTCAAGCAGCGCCTGCAGCGCCGTGAACTTGGTCTGGATCTGGTCCATCAACTCGGTCTCGTCGCGGGCCTGCAGCAGCGGCTTCAACCCGTCGAAGCCGACCCGGGCTCCGTCGACGTTGGCCTGGAAGTCCCACAGGTCGGTCCGCGACCAGTACTCCTCCTCGCCGGTCACCTTGCCGGTCGCCACCTCGTCCAGCAGGCCCTTGGCGCCGTTGGCGATCTGGTCGGCGGTGAAGGTCATGTCCCGG
>DATDAP010000039.1:0-2996 GCA_036525335.1 Microlunatus sp.
ACGGTGCCGGCCTTGCCGGCGCGAGCCGTACGGCCGGAACGGTGCACGTACGCCTTGTGCTCGGCCGGCGGATCGGCGTGCACGACGAGCTCGATGTCGTCGACGTGGATGCCACGGGCCGCGATGTCGGTCGCGACCAGGGTCCGGACCCGTCCGGAGTGGAAGGCGTCCATGCTGCGGGTCCGGGCGTTCTGGCTCAGGTTGCCGTGCAGCTCGGTGGCCCGCACCCCCCGAGCGTTGAGCTGACGGGTCAGCGTCTTGGCCCGCGACTTGGTCCGGGTGAAGATCACCGTACGGCCGGGCGCCGCGGCCAGGTCGATCAGCACCTCGGTCCGGGTGCCGGCGCTGACGTGCAGGACGTGGTGGTCCATGCTCGCGACCGGTGCCTCCGCCGAGTCAGCCTGGTGGATGGCGGGACGGCTGAGGAACTTCCGGACCAGCCCGTCCACGCCGCTGTCGAGGGTCGCGGAGAAGAACATCCGCTGACCGTCCCTGGGCGTCTGGGACAGGAGTCGGGTGACCCCGGGCAGGAAGCCGAGGTCGGCCATGTGGTCGGCCTCGTCGAGCACGGTGATCTGCACCTGGTCGAGGCGGCAGTGGCCCTGCTTGACCAGGTCTTCCAACCGACCGGGGCAGGCCACGAGGACGTCGACGCCGCGGCGCAGGGCCGCGACCTGCGGCTGCTGACCGACACCGCCGAAAACGGTGCGACTGGTCAGTCCGGCCACCGCAGCCAGCGGCTGCAGGGCGGTGTCGATCTGGATCGCGAGCTCGCGGGTCGGCGCGAGGATGATGGCGCGGGGCCGGTTCGGCTGCGGACGGCGGGACTCGGCGCTCAGCCGGGTCACCATCGGGAGCAGGAACGCGTACGTCTTGCCCGAGCCGGTCCGTCCGCGGCCGAGGACGTCGCGGCCCGCGATCGCGTCGGCCAGGGTGGCCGCCTGGATCGGGGTCGGCGAGGTGATGCCGCGGTCCGCGAGCACCTGAGAAAGGAGCGTGGGCAGGCCGAGGCCGAGGAAGGTGGAGCTGGACAACAGGGTGGTCACTCTCGTGGGTGTCTCACCTGGGTGAATCCGAACGTCGTGATCCCCATCGATCACGCGAAGAAAACTTGGGAGGGGAGGAGCGGAGCTCAACGTCACCGGCAGCGCGGGGTGAGACCGATGCGCACTGCTGGGACCTACTGTACGTCATCGCCACCGCGAGACCCGCATCGTCGCCTCCGTGTCCTGACGGCGACGGCACGCCGTCCGCGGGCGAGCCCGCCGCGGGCGTCGGTTCGGAGTAGGTGAAGGATGGAGTGATCCCAGACCAGAGGAGGTCGTCGATGCCCAGTGTGCCAGCGGTGTTCGGGGCCGAGATCACCCTGCCCGCCATCGGTTTCGGTACCGGGGGGTTGAAGGGTGAGGCCGCGGTGGACGCCATCACCCGAGCACTGGACGTCGGTTACCGGCTGCTCGACTCCGCGGTGAACTACGAGAACGAGGGGGCCGTCGGCCGCGCCGTCCGTGAGTCGTCCGTGCCGCGCGAGGAGGTCATCGTCACCACCAAGCTCCCGGGGCGGCACCACACCTACGACCAGGCGGTCGCGTCGATCGAGGAGAGTCTGTTCCGGACCGGTCTCGACCATCTCGACCTCTGCCTCATCCACTGGCCGAATCCGGGGGTCGACCGCTACGTGGAGGCGTGGCAGGCCCTGATCAGCGCGCGCGACCGAGGCCTGGTGCGTGCGATCGGGGTGAGCAACTTCCTGCCCGAGCACCTGGACCGCCTGATCGACGAGACCGGCGTGACCCCGGCCGTCAACCAGGTCGAGCTGCACCCGTTCTTCCCCCAGACCGAGCTGCGCACGGTGAACGCCGATCGGGGGATCGTGACGGAGGCGTGGTGCCCGATCGGCCGCGCCGGAGCGCTGCTGGACCACCTGCTGCTGCGCGCGATCGGCGAACGGTACGGCGTGTCGGCGGCCCAGGTCGTGCTGCGCTGGCACGTCCAGCTCGGCGTGGTGCCGATCCCGAAGTCGGCCAGCGACGCGCGGCAGTACGAGAACCTCGACGTGTTCGGCTTCGCTCTCAGTGACGACGAGATGAACCAGATCTCGGCGCTGGGTCGCTCCGACGGCCGACTGCGCGGACTGGATCCGGCGACGCACGAGGAGTTCTGACCGGTCGGTCCCGGCGTGGACCACCGTCACGGGGGCGGCCACGCCGTCGCCGGCGTTCGCGTCCCACCGGTCACGCAGGTGCCCGACCACCGGCTCGGCTTCGGGCACGAGGACGACCAGGCGGCTGTTCGGCACGTCCGGGAGCACGAGCGGCAGCGTACGGCAGTCCGTTGGGCGGCAGCCCACGTGATGGTCCGATATGATGATTTCATCACATCATCATTTGAGGAGATGTCGTGCCCGGTCACTGGAGAGGCGAACGGCCCCTGTACGAGGTCAAGGCCGGGCTGTTCAAGGGCCTCGCCCATCCGCTGCGCATCCGGGTCCTGGAGGTGCTGGCCGAGGCCGGCACCAGCGACGTGCCGGTGAGCGAGCTGCTCACCAAGACGGGTCTGGAGGCGTCGCACCTGTCCCAGCACCTGGCTGTGCTCCGACGCCATCACCTCGTTCTGGCCGAGCGCCGGGGGAGTCAGGTGTTCTACCGGCTCGCCTCGGCCGAGGTCGCCGAGCTGCTCGCCGTCTCGCGCCGGTTGCTGGTCGAGATCCTCCGGACCCAGCAGCGGCACCTCACCGCGGCCGAGGCGACCCCCGCCGACGTCCGACCTCCCGCCGGCGACGCGTGACGCCGATCGCCCGGGCACGGGCCTATCTCGGTCCGCTCGTCCCGCAGGCGTCGGACTACCGCGATGTCCCACGCACCTGGCGGGGGGACCTGCTGGCCGGGCTGACCGTCGGCATCGTCGCTCTCCCGCTGGCCCTGGCCTTCGGCGTCAGCAGCGGGGCGGGTGCCGAAGCGGGCCTGATCACCGCGATCGTCGCCGGGGTCGTGGCC
>DATDAP010000040.1:0-9123 GCA_036525335.1 Microlunatus sp.
TGCTCTGCGTTCCCGTGGTGCATCAGCAGGTCGGCTGGCAGTGGATCGACCCCAACGCCGACTCCAAGCAGGTGGTCAGCGAGCTGGAGACCCGGCAGATCCGCTACGTCGCCGGCGACTACTGGGGCGCGTACCTGGTCGACTACCTCGGTGCGGGGCGCCTCCAGGCGGCGGTTCACCTCCCCATCCGGTTCGACGAAGAGAACGCCACCGTCAACGCCGCCGACCCTTCGCAGGTTGCGTACGTGTATCTGGACGGTCAGGTCCCGTACCCGCGGATGCCGGTGGACCAGTACCAGATGATGGAGATCGGACGCTTCGACCTCTACGTGCCAGTCGGGGCGTGAGGTCGCAGTCCCATGGGGGACGCTGTCGTCCAGGCTCCTTCGTCGTGTACGTTGCCTTGGCGTGCTTCAGAACACCGACCGCGGCGGCTGGCCAATATCGGCGCGTCAGGGCCGTCTGGTCCTGACGCGGGTGTCTTGCGGGCGCTCCGGGCCACCGAGGCGGAACCCCGTCATGCATGTCAGCTTTGGAACCACAGCCATGGAGGGACATGTCGGGCCTCGGAGCATCCTCCCGACCGACGGACACGCGGTCGCCATCGGTGCCCAAGCCGCGGTGGCAACGTCAGGTGTTGGGCTACTTGGCAGTCGGCGGTCTCACTGTTGTCGTCGACATAGGACTACTAGCCCTCCTCCATGAGTCCTACGGGGTCTCGCTTGGCCTCGCCACCACGGTGGCCTTCTGTACCGCCGTGGTGATGAACTTTCTGCTCAACCGGACCGCAATGTCATCCTGGGGCTCGCGGGGGTTGACGCAGCACGCCTTGCGGTACGGCTCGCTGGTTGTGGCCAACTATGTGATCACACTCGCGGTGGTGACGACCGCCGGGCACGTGGGCGATAGGTACCTGGTGGCAAAGGTTGCGGTAGTGGCAGGATCGACCTCTTGGAACTTCCTCCTCTACCGTCACTGGGTCTTCGGCCCGCCCCGCCCAACGTCGTCGAAGCAGGATCGGGTGCCGTGGTTCGGGAGGAATCCAAGTCATCGTGGTGGCAGGTCGGTGCAGTCGAGTCGCCAGATGCTCCTGGCTGTCCCTGCCTGCAACGACGAAGAGTCCGTTGCGTCACCCGGTGACCGGGATAGCCGTCGGGAAGGCCTACTAGGTGGTTCAGGCGCAACCGACAAGCAAGATCCCGGTCACGAGCATCAGGCTTGATGCTTAGCAAGCAGTAGCCACCGAGGACTGGCAGGCAGCACTCAGATAGCGAGCCAGCCATCGGTGAACGGTGGAGCGGTGCACTCCCAACCGTTCGGCAACCTCGGTGACATCAGCACTCGCCAGCAGCGCTCGAACCGCGTCCAGCCGGGTTGTTTCTGGTGCTCGTTCTGATCGGTCTGGCGCTGCTGACACGCCCCGTCTGGAGTGATGTGCGGGAGTCGACTGACCGGCGGCATCAAATGGATCTGGTAACCCGCCGATGACTGTGCGCTTTCCCCACCCCGAGCGGTCGTCAGGCTCTTGCTCTGCGTCCGTCACGCGGAGGACCATGAAGCGTTCGGGCGGATCCGAGGACTGGGGGGACGGGTCGATGACGAACCTGAAGTGTGTTCTCGGTCGGCACGAGTGGAAGCCCGAGGTGAACTCCGACGACCAGCCGTACGAGAAGTGCGACAAGTGCGGCCACCACCGCTACCCGACTCGAGCGGCAGCAAGTTCAACCGCCACGGCGAGCCGCCCGACCCGGGGGTCTACACCCTTCCCGCCGGCATCGGGTTCTGAGCCGTCACCACTGGACAGCCGGCGTCACGCCGAACACGAACTTGTCGATCTTCAGGGCAGGCTGGTCGCCAGCGGACTTCACCGTGAGGAAGACCCGGTGTCGACCGGTCGTCGCAGCCACGTTGGCAGGGATGTCGCGATAGGAGTTCCCACCGCCAGTGTCACCGACGGAGAAGGAGCCGATCGGAGCCGCCGTGGCGGAGCCCAGACGCACCTCGACCAGGGCACTCGATCCGTCGGAGATCCCTGAGGCGACGCGAGCGACCAAGCTCTTCTTCTCCTGTGTGCCGAAGTCCAGATCGTAGGCCACCAGATCGCCGTTGCTCATCTCGATCGCGCCGCCCGCGCTCTGTACGCCCTGCTGGGTGGCGTAGTTCTCAGCCTCGATCACCGCCGTCTGGTTGGGATCGGCCGCAGGACCGGCAGTCGTGCTCGGAGAGGGCTGAGGCGCACAGTCGGGGGGGATCGGTGAGGCTGACGGGCTGGTGGTGGGCGTGGGTGACGTGGGCGCAGTGGGCGAGGGCGACGTGGGTGTGGGTGTAGGCGACGGAACCGTGGGGGATGCACTCGGAGTGACCGACGGACTCGGGCTGGCCCCGGAGCCGCGGTACGCGATCTTCACGTAGTCAACGAACATCGGGGCTCCCGGGCGGGTAGCTGCCGTGGGGCCACCACCGAGAGCCGCAGGAAACTGGCCGCCGATGGCCACGTTGAGGATCAGACGGTAGCCGGCATGGTTGCTCAGGGAGGCCCACACGTCGGCCGGAACGAGGGACTCGCGGACTGTGTGGACCTGTTTCGAGTCCAGGTACCACCGCATCACGTCCTCGGTTCCGGACCGGTCCCACTCGAAGGCGTACACGTGCTGTTGTCCCCACAGGTCTCCGGCTTCCGGAGCGACACCACCGTTGCTCAGACCGACGGGCTCCGCACACGGCCCACCCCATTGCGCGGCGTAGCCACAGTGCAGGGTCGACCAGTTCCGGTTGACCCCGTTCACGGACTCGGCGAGGTCCGGCTCGCCCGAAGCCGGCCAGTCCCACCGCTGGGCTCGCTGGGTGGCCCCGAGCGCCCAGCATGCCGGCCAGTAGCCCTTGGCGTCTTCCCCGTGCACGTCGGGCATGGCCAGCTTGCACTCCATCCGCATGACCGCGCCGTCGGCGGGCTTGTAGTCCGCTTTGGTCTCGGCCCGACCCGAGGTCCACCGTCCCTCGGCATCGCGCAGCGGGGTGATCCGGAGGAACCCGTCCTGCAGCCGAATGTTGTCGGTCGAACGCGTCATGGTCTCGATCTCGTCCGTCCCGAAGCCATTCTGAGGACCACCTGGATACCCGGTGCCGGCGATGACATCCCAGCCTGACGCTGATGGCAGACCGGCTCCGGCGAAGTCGTCCTGGAACACCACAGTCCAGTCGTCGGCGGCAGTGGCCCGGAGAGTGCTGGGAGGAAGTGAGACGAGGAGCAGGGCCACGAGGAGTGCAGCCGTGATGGAGCGGAGCTTCATGTGGAGCCTCTTTCACCTAGTACGTCGTCGTACCGAGCCTGAACAGAAGCCCTGCGTGTCAGGGGCTCTGCACTGCCTGCCGACCCTGCCCTTGTCCATGTCCGACGAGCTGAGCTGCAGGTCGTGCCCTGCGTCGTCGGATGAGATCCGCCGGGTCAGGGTCGCGCGAATTGCGCGGGACGTGACCGATCGCAAGGCGAGATCGGCCCCCGGGTCCATCGCGAATCACGGACGAAGCGTCACCGCGCCTCGATGTGGGAGCGCTCCCACGACCTCGCGTCTGTGAAGTTAGCGGTTCCTTCGCCTCACGTCAATGGTGAACTCGGTCGCCGTTCATCCGGCAGTGGGATGGCGATGCTCCGTCGCTGGCGGGAACGCCGGCGGGCGGCCCACCAGCCGACCGATAGGCCCAACCTGGTTCTGCAGGACGTTGCCGAGGGTCCTGCTCGTCGTCGGGCATCCGGTACGGGAAGCTCGTTGCTGCCCGTTCGGGCAGTCGATGGTGCCCGGTCGGACGCGCGGCCGACCCTGCTGCCGGCGAGGGGTTGGCCGCAGCCTGGATGCTGGACGGCGAGAGCCCCCGGCCCGAGAACCGATCGTGACCGCGACGAGAGAGACAGGTGAGGCCATGCCGACCGGACCCGCTCTCCGAGCTGGGGACATGGTCCTCTGCCCGATGATGGACGGACCCAAGCCCCACGTCGGAGGGCCCATCACCCCGGCCGCGGCGGTGCCGACGGTCATGATCGGTGGCATGCCCGCTGCCGTCGCCAACGCCGTCCCCGGGGGGATCGTCTGTGTCAGCCCCGCCCCCAATGGGATCGCGATGGGCAGCATGACGGTGCTGATCGGCGGTTTCCCGGCCGCCCGGTTGGCGGATCTGTCGATGCACGGGACGCCGATCGCCCCCGGACCCGGCTGCCCGACCGTCATCATCGGCGGCTGAGGCCAACGGCTGACGTCCTACGACGATCGTCCGCCTGGAGGGCGTCTCGCCGAGCCTCAGTGGTCCTCGTCGGCGGCTCTCGTCATGATCGCCTCGATGACTGAGGTCTTGGCTTCGGCGTAGTCCTGGACGAAGGCCCAGTGCCGACCGGCGAGCTCGCGCTTGGTGCGCTGGTAGAGCTCGAGATCGGCCGAGTTGCTCCGGAGTCGGTCGCGGAACCGCAGCATCCTCTCCACCTCGGCGGAGCCCACGGAGAACACGTGGATCTGCACGGTCGGCGCGTCGACCAGGAACCGGTGCTCGTGCCAGGCCGGCTCTCGAAACCTGAGTCGGTAGCCGGCGGACTCCAACGCAGGGACGTACGCGGGCTCGTCGGCGGAGTCGGCGACCACCAGGACGATGTCGATCACGGGTTTGGCCGCGAGACCCGGCACCGAGGTCGATCCGGCGTGCTCGATCTGCACCGCCCGTTCACCGAGCGCGGTGCGGATGCGTTCCTCTTCCCGGGCGTAGCTGTCGGACCAGGCCGGGTCCGGCTCGGCCAGCCGTACGGGACCGTCGTTCCTGACGGGTGGGACCAGGAACTCGGGAGTAGGGGAGTCGCTCACCACCCCAGTGTTCCGCGATGTCCGCCTTCCTGCACCTGGGCGATCCGGCCGTACAGGTGACACGACCCGGACGGAGGGCCACAGTGGTACCGAATCCCGTCGGTCTCGGCCGACGGAGCCGTCGAGAAAGGGGGAGACCATGAGCTCGGGCACCAAGGAAGATCCGTGGCGGCTCACCACCGCGCCGGGCACGTCGACGTACGAGATGTACGTCGACCCGACCGACGAGGAGGTGCTCGTCTGTCAGGTCGGGTCGACGAAGCTCACGTATCGACGACAGGCGATCGACGACCTAAGCGCCTGGCTGGTCGCTCAGGGTGACTGGGTGGACCTCGGTGCGGCCGACGAGAAGAAGCCGGCCAAGGACGCCACGGTCGAGGCGTTCGGCCGGTCACCGGACAACCCGGTCGGCGGCTGGTACGGCCTCCGCAACGGCTATCGCGGCCGCTTCGGCATGTACCTGCCGCCGCTGCTGGAGCACCTCGGACTGGCTGAGGTGACCCACGACGCCCGCAACAACCGAATGCGGGCCGTCGTCTCCGTCTAGAGCAGACCCTTCTCGGTGAGCCAGTCCCTGGTCGCGACGTTGGCCGACGCCTTCTCCTTGCCTTCGACCCGCTCGCGCAGAGCGATCAGGTCGGCGGTGGTGAGCTGGGCCGACACCGCGTTGAGAGTCTCGCCGAGCTGGTCGGTGTAGACCGCGTCGGCGACCAGGGGAACGATGTTCTGCGACGAGATCATGTTCTTCGGGTCGGTGAGCACCACGAGCTCCTCCCCTACCAGCGCTGGGGAGGTGGTGTAGATGTCGGTGACCTGGACGCTGTCGTCCACCAGGGCCTTCACGGTGTCGGGTCCGCCGAAGTCCTCGATCAGGACGAAGGTGACGTCCTTGGCGTTGGTGCCGACTCCGTAGACGCTCTTCAGGCCGGGGATCCCGTAGCCGAGCTCACCGAACTGCGGGTTGGAGCCGAGCTTGAAGGGGACGATCTTGGACAGGTCCCCGATGGAGGTGAGCCCGTTGTCGCTGGCGGTCTTTTTCTTCACCACGTACGCATCCTTGTCCTCCGCGGCAGCGGACTTCAGGACGCGAGCTTGTCGGTGGCGACGGCCGCACCGAGGGCCTTGTCCACATCCGCCGTGGTCCGCTCGGTGTACTCGGGGTTGTAGAACGCCAGCAGGTTCCCGTTGTACTCCGGGATGAGGTTGATCGAGCCGTCGCGCAGGGCAGAATGGTCTGCTGGCGCGGGCCGATGTTGAACTTGGTCTCGACCTCGACGCCCGTGGCCGTGAGCGCCTGGGCGTAGATCTCGCCCAGGATCTCGCTCTCGGGGAAGGCGAAGGATCCGACCACGATCTTGCTGCTGCCGGCCGGGGCGGTGGAGACCGGGGCCGTCGGGTCGCTCGACCCGCAGGCCGTCAGCGCGGCGATCAGGGCGAGGGCGGTGTCAGCGGCCGCCGCCAGTCGGAGTGGTACCCGTCGGTGGGCTGATCATGGTGGATTCCCTTCGTCTCACGCGTTGGTGAGCGTGCTGGTGGAGGAGCGAGCAGGTCGTGGGCGACGCCCGGTGCTGTCGGTCAGCCCTTTCGTGGCCGTGGCACGTTGGATGAGGGCGAAGAGCCCGTCGAGCGCGAGGGCGAGGGCGGTGACCAGAATGGCACCACCGAGAATCAGATCGTAGTCGTTGAGCCCGATACCGCTGGTGATGATGCGGCCGAGGCCACCCAGACCCGCGTACGAGGCGATCGTCACGGTGGCGACGACCTGCAGCACCGAAGCCTGGATCCGCTCACGATCAGCGGGAGGGCCAGTGGGATCTCCACCTGCGTGAGGATCTGCCACTCCGTCATGCCGTTGGCCCGAGCGGCGTCGATCGTCTGACGGTCGACCGACTCCAGGCCGGAGAAGGCGCCGTCGAGCATGGACGGGATAGCCAGGATCACGAAGGCGATGGTCGCTCCGACGATCGGGGCGCGGTCGTACGACATGACGTAGCCGAACACCATCAGCAGGAAGAACAGCACCCCCAAGGTCGGCAGGGCCCGCATCGACCCGGTGAACGCGATGACGGACTGTCTCCCCTTCCCGTTGTGGCCGATGTAGAAGCCGAGCGGCAACGCGATCAGACCGGCGATGACGATGGCCACGCCGGTGTAGAGCAGGTGTTCGATCAGTCGGTCCTGGATCGGCAACGGGCTCTGACTGCCCGGGACCCAGTTCGCCGGATCGACGATCCAGGCCAGTGCGCTCAGCACGAGGTTCATCGCGCTCCTGCCGCGGCCGACACGTCGAGCGGGGAAGCCGGGACGCGGCCGGATCGGCGCCGACCGCGCCGGAAAGGCTACCGTCCTGGTTCCACGGCATCAGCAGTGGGCCGATTCCCACGATCAGCAGATCGAAGACCAGCGCCAGCAGCAGGCTGATCACGATCCCCACCGCGACCTCCTCGATGATGCCGCGCTGCTTGCCGTTCTGGAACAGGTAGCCGAGGTTGGCCGAGCCGATGATCACACCGACGGAGACCAGGGCGATGGTGCTGACCGAGACGACTCGGATGCCGGCGAGGAGCACCGGACCGGCCAGGGGGAGCTCGACCCTGAAGAAGCGGCCCCGCGAAGAGAAGCCGATCGCCTCGGAGGCGTCGAGGGTGATGGGAGGAACGGACGCGAGAGCATCGGAAGCTGACCTGGCCATGATCGCCACGCCGTAGATCGTCAGCGCGACGACCAGGTTCGTCTCGTCCAGGACCCGGGTGGGAATGACCAGCGGCAGGATGACGAACAGCGGCAGCGACGGAATTGTGTAGAGCAGACTGCCACCGGTGATCACGATCGACCTGAGCACCCGGTGGTGGTTCGCGAGCCAGCCAAGCGGGATCGACAGCACGAAGCTGGCCACGATCGGGATGATCGCCAGCCGCACGTGATTCAGCGTCAGCGTGCCGATGAGGTCGAGATTGGCCCAGGTCCAGCTCACCGGGGAGTGCTCCCCGTGCCGGGTGGTTCCGCCGAGGCGGGATCGAGCACGCCGACCGGTCGTCCGTCGGCATCCACCACGAGGGTCAGACCGCCGTCGCCGACGCGGTCCTGCAGAAACAGGTCCCGGCCTCCCCGGTCGGCTCCGATGAAGCTGGCCACGAAGGAGTCCGCCGGGTTGGCGAGGATCTCCGCCGGCGTGCCCTCCTGGGCGATCACCCCGCCCTTTCTGAAGATCACGACCTGGTCCGCCAGGGTGAACGCCTCGTCGATGTCGTGTGTGACGAACACGATCGTCTTGCCGAGCTCACGCTGCAGCCGGTTCAGCTCGACCTGGAGATCAGCTCGCACGGTCGGGTCCACCGCCCCGAACGGCTCGTCCATCAACAAGATGTTCGGGTCGCTGGCGAGGGCGCGCGAGACCCCTACCCGTTGCTGCTGCCCCCGGAGAGCTGGCGGGGGTAGCGCTGTGCCAGAGCCCGGTCCAACCCCACCTTGTCGAGCAGCTCCAACGCCGCGGCTCTGGCCGCGCTCCTACCCACGCCTTTCAGCACGGGAACCGTCGCGACGTTGTCGATCACAGTGCGATGAGGTAGCAACCCCGCCGCCTGGAGCACGTACCCGATCTTGCGACGGAGCTGCACCTTGTCCTGGCTCGCGACGTCGACATCGCCGATCAGCACCTGTCCGGAGGTGGGTTCGACCATCCTGTTGATCATCCGCAGCAAGCGTGGTCTTGCCGCAGCCCGAGGAACCCACCAGCACAGTGATCCGGTGGGACGGGAGCGTGAAGCTGAAGTTCTCGACAGCGACGGTGCCGTCCGGGAACTCCTTGCTCACGGACCTGAACTCGATCGTGAACGATGGCTCATTCCGTAGCAGGGGTCTCACACTGACGGGTCGAACGGGTGACGAGAACGCGGTGGGGCGCCGTTATCGCACGCGAGCCTATTCCCCGCGCGCTCACCTATTCCGAGCCGAGGCTCGGGTCGGATGCCGGCAGCTGGGTCGGAGGTGCCCGAGTGGCGCGTCGGCGCGCGGTCTCGAGCCCTGGCTCTTCACCGCCAGTTGAGCTATTGCGGAGCGCGGAATATCCCTACTAGGGTCGGGCCAGAGCCGCCGGTCGACGGCGGTTCGCACACCGGCGGAGGGGCATCATCGTGAGAACTGACCAAGAGACAGTCATTCCACCCGGATGGGTCGGGGGGTTCGCCGAATCGAATCCCGCGTTCGCTTATCCGACTCCGGACCTGAGCTCGTTGCCGTTGCTGGAGAACATGGCGAACATCGATCTCCTCCAGCGCCA
>DATDAP010000041.1:0-18050 GCA_036525335.1 Microlunatus sp.
GCAACGATCGCCTTCCGTACGGCGACCCGCGCTCGTTCGTCGTGGGAACCGGTGTACCGGCTGCGGCCTGCTCGTCCCGTGGCGCTGGCGAGGTAAGCGGTGATCGCGTCTCGTTCCTCGCGCAGGTCGACCCGGTCTGCGAATTCCAGCTCGGCGTTGAGCGCGGTGAGGCGCGCGCCGAGCACGCGTCGTCCCTCATCGTCGATCAGCTCGAGCCCGCCTTGGACGACGATCTCCGCACCCATCAGCCGGCGTGCCGGGATGTCGGTGTCTGGGCGTGCCAGGAGGACGTGGAGGTGGTGCAGCCCTCGCATCGCCGGCAGCACGAACGTCGCGCCCTCCCGGCCGACCAGCCACAGCCCGCCGGGCTGCTGGTGCAGGTGCACCACGACGTCGTCGGACTGCGCTGCTGGTTCGTCTGGCAGCTGCACGCGCAGCCGATCGCTCCACCAGACCGCACCGATCCGCTCGTAGGTGGCCAGTGCCGCCGAGCGGTACCGGGCCGAGCTGTCGGGGTCTCCGAGCAGGGCACAAGCGCGAGCGAGGGTGTCGTCGGTGACGCCGTGCCACATCACCGCGCCTGCGTTGACCACCGAGCGGCCGGCGTACGGCGCCAGCAGGGTGAGGACCGCTCTCGCCACGTCGCGGTCGCCGACGGACACCGCTCCTTCCAGCACGCACTGGAGGGTGAGGAGCCAATCGCTGTCGGACGGCAGTCCGGCCAAGACGTCGGCGGTGAAGACACCGATCATCTCCGCGACCTTGTCGTGCCGGCCGGCGCCCATCCAGATGACGGCGGCCTCGGCCCGGATCGTCGGCACCCCGGTCTCGATCGCGTACTCCTCGTACGACGGTGCGCTGGCGGCACAGCCAGCGGCGTCGCCGGAGAGGAACGCGGTGTAGCCGCGCATGGCGTGCAGGACGCCGTCGGCGTCGGGGATCACCGCGGAGGCTGCGGCCTCTTCGGCTTGGGAGATCAGCATCGGGGCCACCGCGGTGTGGTGGCGGAGCAGCTCGAGCGCCAGCCGTCGGCTGGCAGCGAAGAACCGGGCTCGCGGGGACACCGCTGCCAGCTCCTCGATGGCTCTCATGCACCGATGCATCCGCGGCAGGTCGAGGACCTCCCAGGCCACGGTCAACCCCCACAGCTGCGCTTGCAGTCGCGCGTTCACATCGGGCAGGTACGCGACTGCATCGTCGAGCCGCACCGCCCATTCCCGGCGCCGGGCGAGGTCGTCCGGACCCCAGTGCGAGGCGAGCGCTGCGTCGAGGGCGTCGGCGAGCAACACCGGATCGTCGTGCTGATCGGCCAGATCCAGGGCCTCGAGAGCGAACGGCGTCGCCCTGCGTGGCTGGTTCGCATACGCCCAGCACCGGGCCAGTGCCGCAGCGAGGCGGGCGCGGTCAGCCGGGGTGGTGCTGTCGTCGTAGGCGGCGTGCAACCGGACCGGCAGCAATCCGGGGATCAGGTTGTACTGCTGCCCACGCGCCAGGCCGAGCACGGCCGCCACCCGGGTGGCCGTGTCGCCCTCGACCTCGGCCAGGTCGACCGCCCGGCCGAACAACGCCATCGCGGTCTCGCCGTCTCCTCCGGCCCAGGCCACCTCGGCCCGCTGGACCAGCTCCCACGCCGAAGCCGCGTCCGTCGCCACCTTCGACAGGATAGGACGCGGACACGGCTCCGGGGCGGCTCACGGACGGACGAGGCGAACCGCCGCCTGATGCTCGCGCTGACGCGCCTCGTCCCAGTCGCCGGTGCAGTAGACCACCAGTTCGCTGATACGGCCATCGCTTACCGCGGCGTGGATCAGTTCGCGGCAGTACCACTGCTGTCCCTCGGCAGCCCACCGCTCCTCGAACTGGAGCAGGAAGCCGCGTGAGGTGGCGTCCAGCGCCTCCACCCTTACCGCCCCCAGATACGGATGGCTGTCCTCACGCAGGTGGAAGGTGGCGTCGCCGCCCTCAGCCTGCAGCCGCCACTGCGGCAAGGTCAGATCTGCGAACACGTCCTCGGCGAACATTCCCTCGGGACGCACGCCGGTCTCGAGCCAGCGCACGAGCTGTTGCGCCAGGTCGGCGAGCTCACCCTCGAGGGCAGGGATGGTGGTGGTGGCGGTCATGCGTCGGCCCTTGCCATCGCGTCGATGTTGCGCTCGATCGTGGCCATCACCGGCTCGAGGTCGGCGGTCTTGCTGAACTCCACCACCTCGGTGCCGGCGGCGATCAGCGGCCGGTGCCCAGGAGGCGCCACGTACGCGTCGCCTTCGACGTACGTCTCCTCATGGTCAGACCACCGGAACGTGATCTGCCCAGCCGTCACATAGCCCAGGTGCAGGCAGGTGCAGGCGTCGCCGGGCAGGCCGCGGAAGTACGGTGCGACGTCGATGTCCTGCTTGAACGTCTCGAACGAGACCGTGTGATCGCCGAGTACCGCGTAGCGGCCCTCGACGACATCCAGATCGATGCCGACCGGGATGGTCGACCGGGATGCGCTGGGCATCAGGATCCCTCCTCAGGGGTGGACGAGTAGTGCTGTCACCCTCGAGGCGTGACTTCTGAAGTCACGCCGTGACGCGGCAGGTATCACGACGCACCGAAGCAGAAGTGTCGGAGTTCGACTCCTGACCTCAGACAGGCTCGGCGTCGAGTTCCCGCCGGCCGGCACTCCACGCCGACCAGAGACGGTGATAGATGCCGCCTCGGGCGAGCAGCTGGTCGTGGGTGCCGCGTTCGACGACCTCGCCGCCGTCCATCACGAGGATGTTGTCGGCCTGGGAGGCCTGGTCGAGGCGGTGCGCCACCACCAGCGCCGATCGGCCGTGGGTCACCTCGTCGGCGGCATCCTCCAGCGCTCCGGCTCCCGCCGAGCCCGCTTCGGCGGTGGCTTCGTCCATGATCACGATGGCCGGGTCGAGGAGCAGGATCCGGGCCAGCGCCAGCTGCTGGGCGGCAACCGGTTCCAGCTGGAGCCCGCGGGAGCCGACCACGGTGTCGAGACCTGTGTGAAGGCGATCGAACCACGAGTGGGCGTGGACGCGGTCGAGCGCCGAGAGGAGCTCCGCGTCGGTGGCGTCAGGCTTGGCCAGCGTCATGTCCTGGCGCAGGGTGCCGGAGAAGACGTGCACCTCCTGGCTGACCGTCGCGAGTCGGGCGATGCGTTCGCTGTCGGAGAGCTGGGACACCGGATAGCCGTCGACGAGCACCTCGCCCGCGTCGGGTATCCGCAGACCCGCCAACAGTGCTGCCACGGTGGTCTTCCCGGCGCCTGAAGCTCCGACGATGGCGACGGTCTCGCCCGGGTTGATGGTGAGGTCGACGTTGCGGACGGCCCAGCCGCTGCCGTAGCTGAAGCTGACATCGCGCAGCTCGACGCGTCCACGCGGTGCGTCGGCGCCGCTGTCGGGCACCGGTACGGGCGGGTCGGAGACCACGCCGACGATGCGGGCGAGCGAGGCGTACCCGGACTGGACGACGTCGAGCACCCGCATCAGCGTGTTCATCGGTCCGCGCAGCCGGATGATCATCAGCACCGCCCCGGTCACCGCTCCGACCGTGAGGACATCGGCGGACACCAGGTAATACCCCACCGCCAGGGCCATGGTGAGCATGAGGAACTCGATGCCGAGCATCCAGGTGTTGAGCACGAGCATGGTGGTGCGGGCCGTGATCCCTTTGCGGACCACGCTCCACGACGCGTTCTCGATCTCGGTGTGCATCCGGTCCTCCATCGAGAACGCCCGCACCGTCGCACGACCGCGGATGGCTTCCAGTACCCGGCGGGCACGCTCGGCCATCGCGGCACGCTCGGCGGCATAGCGCTGCGGGGCCCGGGCCAGGTACATGCGCGCGGCGACGTAGTACACCGGCGCGACCACGACCGGGATGAGAAGGAAGTACCAGTCCAGGGCCAGCAGCGCGATCACGGTGGCGAGGATCGAGAACAGCGAGGTGGACAGGGTGGGCAGGGTCTCGCTCACGGCGGCGGAGAGCTCCGCGACGTCATCCGTGGACCGGCTGACCAGGTCGCCGGTGCCGGCGTCCTCGACCTGGTGGGTGGGAAGCCCCAGCGCGGTCCCGACCATGTCCTGACGCAAGTTGGCGATCACGCGCTCGGACAGCCGCGCCACCAGGTAGAAGCCGGCGGCGCTCATGGCCGCGCCGGCGACGGACAGGACGATCAGCTCGCCACCGATCCGCCACATCGGCTTGGCGGCTCCGTTGCCTGTGACCAGGTCGACGATCTCGCCCATCAGCTGAGGCACCAGCACGGCGGCGTACGAGCCCACGCCCAGCAGCACCACCGCCAACAGGAACCACCACCTCGCCTGGGGAACCGTGCCCAGCTGACGCGCGACTTCGCGCCGGACCTGCCCCAGGGTGGCCAGCGGGAACCGCAACGCCGAGTGCGGCTTGGCCGACGGGGTGATGCTGGTTGTCTCACTCATCGGGCGTCCTCCCCGGTCAGCTCGTCGGTGAGGGCGAGCAGGTCCGTCGCGCTCCGGTGGTGGGCTGCCACGGCGTGCCACGCCGGAGCCTCGCTGAACACGAGAGTGATCTTGTCGGCTCGTTGGCGCGACAGCCGATCGGCGATGTTCTGCTCGGTCACCGAGTCCACTGCCGTGGTGGGATCCTGAAGGACGAGGACCTCCGGGTCGAACGCGACGGCGCGGGCCAGTGACACCCGCTGGCGCTGACCGCCGGAGAGCATGCGTCCACCTTCGCCCACCCGCTTGTGGGAACCCTCGGGAATGTCGTCGCAGGAGGCGACACGGAGTGCCCGCTCGGCGACGGCCGGATCGGGGTACACGTTGTCTGCGACACTTCCGTCGAACAGGTCGGCGGTGTGCGGGGCGACGATCATCCGGGACCGGGGCAGCGACTCGAGCCGCGACACCAGCTCCTGGTCGACACCGCGGACGACGGTGAGACCGGTGGACAGCGCTTCGATGAAGCGGGTGGTCCGGGCGGAGTCCACCTCGCCGCTGCGCTCGAAGCCGGCACCGAGCACCTCGCGGATCCGCTGTCCAGACGCTTCCGCCGACGCCCAGCGCGAAGCGAGGTTCCGGCCGAGCATCGTCATCGGAGTGATCAGGAACTGGGTCAGGCCCACGACCGTGATGAGCTGACCGATCGTCACGAGTCCCTGGAGAGCGAGCACACCGGCGGCGATGCCGAGACCTGAGACGAAGATCGCCCCGGTGGCATCGGTGACACCGTTGAGACGTGCCTCGGCCGCGTTGGCCTGGACCGTCTTCGCATACGCAGTTCCGGACTCCTCGTCGTAGCGACCGCGGACAGTGAGGATCGCGCCCAGTCCTTTGAGGATGCGCAGTCCGTGAACCACATCCGCAGCGGTGGCGGCAGCCTGGGCGACGGACTGCTGCCGGGCGAGCGATCGACGCTGTAGCGGGCGGCCGACGCGCAGGGCCACGATCACCAGTAGCGGCCCGCCGACGACGGTCGCGAGACTGAGCCAGGGGTTGATGGTGTACATCACGATCGCGCCGTAGGTGATCGACGCGGCCTCAGCGACCGGCATCACCGTCATCATCACGATCTCGCCCACCCGTTGGGTGTCGGCGGAGGCGATCAACAGCAGACCGCCGGGGGTGCGCTCGCGTCCGGCGAACCCCCTCGGATCCTGGATCCGATCGGTGACCATGGTGCGCAGGTCGTGGCTGACCAGCTGCTGGCTGCGCACCAGCATGAAGCGCGCGATCCAGTTCACGCCGATGGCGAGTAGGTACAGGCCCGCCAGCACCAGGATCCAGAATCCCAGCCGCCGCAACGACGACGTGGCGATGGCTTCGTCCACGGCCTGGCCCACCACCACCGGTGTGAGGCCGTTGCACACGAACGCGGCCGCCATGGCGATCGAGGCCACGAAGCTCCACGGCCGCTGCGACAGAGCCACCCTGAGCGTCCACTTCTTGGCGTCCAACGCGGGCAGCTTGGATCTCTGTCCGCCCGGACCGGGCAACGCCGCATAGTCGGCGACACTCTCCGGCACCGAAGTCGGCGCATCAGCTGTCACGAGCCGTCACCCCGACCACGGGCTGACGTCGACCCAGCCGTCGATGGGGATGGGTGGATGTTGCTGTGGAGGAGGTCGGCCAGTCGGCGCAGGGCGGGGATGGCGCCGATCAGCGCGGCGCGGTCGCCCTCGGCGAGTGCGGCCCACGCAGCAGTGACGACCTCGACGCGTCCGCGCTGGAAGGCGTCCTGCACCTCGCGGGCGTGCTCGGTGATGGTCACGGTGATCGAGCGTCGGTCGACCTCGGACGGTTCCCGGACCAGGTAGCCCGCGGCATCGAGGTCACGCAGCAGGTTGCTGACGGTCGGTCGGGCCAGGTCGAGCCGCTGGGCGAGCTCGGCGGGAGTCAGGGCAGGGAAGGCCCGAAGGGTGCGCAGGACAGCGACCTGTGCCTCCGGCAACGTGGGTAGTCCCTCGGCCGCTCGCGTAGCCGAGACGGTTGCTCGCGACACCATGCGGATGGTGTCGGCGAGGACGACGGCGTCGGACCGCTCGGTGGTGCCCTCGGTCGGACCCGATCCTCTGCGCAAATCCCTCGTCACGATGTCAAGTTTGATAGTTTTGAGACAAAACTACAAGTCGGGGACGAGGGCATGATCATGAGTGAGCAGACACCGGACAGCGTCGCCAACGTGCAGACCGACCGATCACAAGGCGGCCTCTCAGACTCAGACTCAGCCCTTTTGGAAAGAAGCAGCGCGGGATCTTCACCCCTGTTCGGGTCAAGACTGGCTTGCGTCGTGGACCAGGATCGCGATCTGTACGCGGTTGGCGACGTCGAGCTTGTTGAGCAGCCGTGAGACGTGGGCTTTGACGGTTGCCTCGCTCAGGAACAGGGCGGCGGCCACTTCCGCGTTGGAGGCGCCGGACGCTATTGCACCGGCCACCTCACGTTCGCGGTCGGTGAGGGAGGCGAGGCGGTCGGTGGCGGTTCTCCGTCGTTCGGACGCTTGGGTGTTGCCGAAGTGGGAGAGGAGGGTGCGGGTGACCGATGGCGAGATGATCGCGTCGCCGGTGGCGACAACGCGGACGGCGTTGATGATCTCGGCGGGTGGCGTGTCCTTGACCAGGAAGCCGCTCGCACCAGCCCTCAGTGCATTCATCACCATGTCGTCGGCCTGGAAGGTCGTCAGGACGATGACATGGGGCGGTCGGTCGAGCCGTCGAAGTGCGGCGGTGGCGGTGATGCCGTCCATCTCGGCCATCCGGATGTCCATCAACACGACATCGGGTCGGTGTTGGCGGGCGGCGGCGACCGCGCGGGTTCCGTCGTCGGTCTCTCCCACCACCTCGAGGTCCTCGGCTGAGGACAGGATGATCCTCAGGCCTGCTCGGACGAGGGCGTCGTCGTCGACCAGCAGCACTCTCACGGTCACCATGGCAGGTCGGCCCGGACCACGAAGTCGCCCGAGCCGTCGGGACCGTGCACGAGGGTGCCGCCGGCGAGGTCGACGCGTTCTTGAAGGCCGAGTAGGCCGGCACCTGACCCAGGCAGAGTCGGTCCGGACTGGGCGCGCATCGGGTGAGTGTTGCGGACGTCGATGTGGAGACCGTGGTCGGGGGCGCCGGTGACAAGGACTCGCGCCTCCGTGCCGCTGGCGTGTTTGCCGATGTTGGTGAGTGCCTCCTGCACGATTCGGTACGCGTCGCGGGCGAGTGCGCCGGGCACCTCGTCGGCGCGGTCCACCTGCACGTCCAGGCTGATCTGCGCACCGGCTCGACGGGTCTCTTCCACGAGCCGGGGGATGTCTGCCAGGGTCGGCTGCGCCACCGGCCGCGTCGCGTCTCCTTCACCTGAGACCTCTCGCAGCACCCCGATCACCGTCCGCAGCTCCTCGAGTGCCTGACGTGCGGTAAGACGCATCAGCTCGGCGGTCGCACGCACCTCCGCCGAGGGCAGGTCAGGTCGGACCTCCAGAGCTCCCGCGTGCAGTGCCAGCAGCGAGATCCGGTGCGCGAGCACGTCGTGCATTTCCCGGGCGATCCGGGTTCGCTCGGCCATCCGTGCGCGGTCCTCGTGCTGTCGCTGATCGGCTTCGGCCCGTTGTGCGCGGTCGCGGAGGCTGTGCAGGAGCTGCCGTCGAGCCCGGATGAACATTCCCCATGCGGTGACGGCGAGCACGATCGGGACGACTCGGACAAGGACGGCCAGCGCGTCGGTGGTCGGGCTGTAGATGGCGAACAGCAAGACCGACGGAACCCACAGTCCAGCGCCCACCAGGGCCCGCCGTGCCGGGCTGTGCACGGCGAGGGAGAACTGCGCGAGCAGCCCGGCAGGAGTGGCCGTGATCGACAGGGTCCCCAGCAGCAGACAGATGAGCGCAACGCCGACCGGCCACCGGCGTCGCCACCACAACGAGACAACGGCCAGCACCCCGCAGGTCACGTCGACCACAACCTGCGCGCTCGCCAACCCGTCGCCGGTGCGCAACGCCGGGCTGATGAAGAGGGCCCCGAGGAGCGCGGCCAGGACACATCCGGCGGCGTCGACCGCGCGGTCGCGCCGGGACGTCTCGGTCGAACCCGTGGCAAGAGCTCCCGAATCCAGGAGCGCCGCCGCCCTCACGAGCTCGGCCCACGACCTGTAGGGCGGGACATGACGCCAGCCTAGAGCGGGTGAGGCTGCGGCAACACCAACGAAGGTCCAGGCACCGATCGCCGAAAGGAGGTGGAACCGTCGACGACGACCCTTCCAACGACGCAGAACAATGGCTGTTCGGCCGAAGCGCCGCACCACCCGCCAGAGCGATCGTGGAGCCATGACCACCGAGGCCGACCTCACCACGAGCGGCCGACCAGAGCCTAGTCCGGGTCCTTGATCGACGCAGCGCCGCATTGTCGCGAATGCCTGCATCCGCGTTGACCCTGGTCAGCCCACCGTTCTATGACTCTCGACCGCCGGTCGAAGGCACCGCACCCCGAATCATCGGAGACCAAGCATGTCCAATCCTGTTCCCGCAACGCTCTATCGCATCGCGGCAGTCGCCGGCTGCGGAAGCGCGGCCGTGCTCCTCCTCAATGCTGCCAAGCGCGCCGAGCTCATCCCGAGCTCGTCCTTCACCCAGCTGGTCGCCCCGGTCGCCGAGATCCTCGCGCTGGCCCTGGTCACGGCCCTCTACTTCGCCTTCGGTCGCCGTACCGGCACCTTCGGCCTCATCGCGTACGGCCTGAATGCGTTCGCGCTCACCTCGCTGGTGGGCGTGGAGTTCGTCATCAACCTGGTGTTCAAGAAGCTGCCCGGCGCCACGGTTCAAGAGCTCCGAGCGGGGTCGCTCGGTATCGCGTTGACCGTCGCCTCCTTGCTGTTCTTGATCGGCACCCTCAGCTTCGTCGCCGCCATGCTTCGAAGCCGCGAACTGCCGACGGTGCCGCTGGTCCTGTACGCGGTCGGCGCCATCCCGGTCGCGCTGCGAGCGTTCGCGCCCGAAGGGGTCCTCGATCTTGGTCTCGCTGTCCTCGCGGTCGGCATCGGCTGGCTGGCACTCTCGCTGTTCAACCGCTCCAGCCACATCGCCCCCTGGACCACGACCACCGCACCGCCGTTGCGCCATCACAGCGCCGTCTAGCACTGCCATCCCACATCCGAAGAGGAGACGTCCATGTCCACCGTCACATCCACCGTCCCGTCAGCAGCACCGCCCACCGCCGGACCCGGTCTGTTTCCGGCCCGGCTGAACATGATGCGAGCCGGGTACCTGCTGATGGGGGTCGGACTGGCCCTCGTGAAGTGGCCGCTCCTTCCCGATGCTGCCACGTTGCCGTTCTACGACGGGGCAACACTCTGCCTGCTGACGGCCATGTCGCTGTTGGCCTTCCTAGGTTTGCGTTACCCGATCCAGCTGCTCCCGGTGCTGCTGTTCGAGGCGCTCTGGAAGCTGCTGTGGCTGTCGCTCGTGGCCCTGCCGAAGGCGATCACCGGCTCCCTGGATGCAGCGACGAACGCGAACGTGATCAACTGCTCCCTGGTCTTGGTCATCCTGGCTGTCATCCCCTGGCGGTACGTGTGGCGCACTTACGTGCGTGCCCCCGGGGACCAGTGGCGATGATCTGAGGCGCCGCCGATCCGTCGGGTCAGAAGCCCCACGGCGCCCGGCGGACCTGGCTCCATGTGGCTGCGGTCAGGAATGGTTCGGCAGGGGAGGGGTTCGCAGCGTCATCCGTTCGCCGGGTCGGCCGAAGATGCTGAGGATCTCGGCCGGTGCATCGCCGGTGCTGCCGAACCAGTGCGGCTCGTCGGTGTCGAACTCGGCAACGTCACCGGCCCCCAGTACCCAGTCGTTGTCACCGAGGATGAGGCGTATGTGGCCGGACAAGACGTAGATCCATTCGTAGCCGTCGTGCGCTCGTGGTTCGGGGGAGCTCTTGCTGGTCGGGATGATGATCTTCCAGGCCTGCATGGCGGCGAGATGTCGGGTCAGGGGGATCACGGTTCTGCCCTTGACCTGGCTGGCTTTCAGCTGGGTGCGTGGATCGCCCTCCGCGGGTGCTGCGACGAGATCGTCCAGCGGCACTCGATAGGTATGTGACAGCGCAAGAAGCAGCTCGAGGGTCGGGCGACGATCGCCGTTCTCCAGTCTGGACAGCGTGCTCTTCGAGATTCCCGTTCTGGCGGAGACGGCGGTGAGGGTGAGCCGACGTCGCGTGCGGAGTCGTTTGAGCTGGGCGCCGACCTGGTCCAGCGTGGCGGCGATGGCCGCCGCTGAGATGTCCTCCACGAGGCCATCTGACTCCGGTTTCCCACGAACAGCAACGTTCGTAGGTCCAGCGTCGACGTGGCCTGATTGTGGGGTCATGGATCGATATGACGTCATCATCATCGGTGGGGGTGCCGCCGGCTTGTCGGCGGCCCTGGTACTGACGAGGACGCGCCGCTCCATTGCGGTGGTCGACGCCGGTGCACCGCGCAACGGCCCGGCCACGCACCTGCACGGCTACCTCTCCCGAGACGGGATGGCACCCACCGGGCTGCTGAGAGCTGGCCGGCGTGAGGTCCAAGGCTACGGCGGCACGCTCATCGCGGGCACGGTGACCGAGGTCGGGCTCGACGGCCCAGGCTTCACCGCTCTCCTCGATGGTGGGCAGCAGATCTCGGCCCGGCAGATGGTAGTCACCACTGGCCTGCGCGACGAGTTACCCGACATTCCCGGACTGCGGAGTCGGTGGGCGCGCGACGTCCTGCACTGCCCCTACTGTCACGGCTACGAGGTCAGCGGATGTCAGCTCGGCGTGCTCGGCGGCACACCGGGTTCCGTCCGCTACGCCCAGATCGTCCGTCAATGGTCCGATGATCTCGTCTACTTCACCCCACCCGACGTGCTCACTGCCACCGAACGGTCCGAGCTACGGGCCCGCGCCATCGGCATCGTGGAAGGAACCGTCGACGAGCTGGTCATCGACAGCGACGACCGTCTCCGCGGCCTTCGGATGCGCGACGGCTGTGTCATCCCGCGCGTCGCCTTGTTCGTGCCACCCCGCTTCGTCCCGAACAGCCACCTTCTCGTCGACCTCGGCTGCGATGCCGACTCCAGCGGCTGGGTCCAGGTCGACAGCGCCGGACGCACCAGCGTTCCCGGCGTCTGGGCCGCCGGCAACATCGTCGACCCCCGTGCGCAGGTCATCACCGCCGCCGGCGCCGGCTCCGCCACGGCCATCGCCCTCAACGCCGACCTCGTCGACGTCGATGTTCGCAACGCCGTCCACCGGCACGCCCTGGTCAGGTGATCAGCCCATCCCTCACCGAAGGAGCACGATGACCACCCCGGCCCGATCTGCGACGCCTGGTCCACCCACCCAACATCAGCTGCCTTGATGATCTGGCTGGCCGTGTTCTCGACCCTGACCGTCCTCAACCTTGCTCTTGGTGACTGGCTCGTCACCCTGACACCAGTGCTGCGGACCTTCGTGCTCGCCACTGTCGCGGTCCCCATCGTGATCTACGGGCTGATGCCGCAGCTGCATCGGCTCCGCGGCCGCCTCCTCCGCCCCGCCACGAGCAGCTGAACGGGCCAGGCGATGACCGACAGGCGTAACCCTCTTCCTAGCCGCAGTGGTCTGCCCCGGCTGCCGTTGTCGACGGCAGGAAACATCAGTGGGCAGCAATCTGGTCTGGTGGTCGATTCCACCGCTGCACCAGACACCACCTGGCGGGGGATGCCGATCCAGCTGGGAGACCGCCGTGTCCTGCACCCGGGGCGGTGGCGCTGGCTCCGAGCCCTCGCCTGGCTGGTGCTGCTGTTCTTCGTGACTGCTGCAGCTTTCGGGCTGCCTCTGCAGGCCGCGGTCGACCGGCTCCCCCCAGGAGACGGCGCCGCCGGGCTGGTGGCGCGGCTCCTCGCCTGCACAGCCGCCCTCGGCTGTTACGCCCTCGCCGTCCGCCTCGGGGAAGACCGCAGACCCTCTGAGCTCGCCCTCCGGCCGGCACTGCCCGGTCTGGCCGGTGGAGCTCTCCTCGGGCTGATGATGATGACAGCACTGATGGGTCTGCTCGCCGTCACCGGTCTCTACGACATCACCCTGGTCGGTGCCGCCCCGGCCTGGACGGGCCTCGGCCTGGCCCTGCAGGCAGCCGTCACCGAGGAGCTGTGGATGCGTGCCCTGCTCTTCCGACTGCTCTGGCGGGCTTTCGGGCCGGTGCCGGCGTTCGCCGTCGCGGCTCTGGTGTTCGGCGCCCTGCATCTGGCGAATCCCGGGGCCAGCCCCCTGGCCGGCGCCACCGTGGTCGCGGCCGGCTTGATGTTCTGTGTCCTGTACGCCGTGACCGGCCGGCTCTGGGTTCCGATCGGTGTTCATCTCAGCTGGAACCTCGCCCAGGGCTACCTGTTCGGGGCGACGGTCTCCGGCGGCGGCCTCGGCGGCTCGATCGCCTCGAGCACAGCCCGCCCGGGAGCACCCGTATGGCTGACCGGCGGCGGCTTCGGCCCCGAGGCATCGGTGTTCGCGCTGATCATGATCAGCTCCGTCACCGTCGGTGTGCTCGCTCTGACCCGGAGACGACGGACCAAGGCAACCCTCGACGCGGCGACATCCGAACTCGTCTCCAGGCCTCGACGGGTCCGGTGACGCCGCCCCGCGCACGTCAATCCATTTCCACCGTCAACTCCGCCACTCCACGCGTAAGGACAGACCATGACCTCAGCTCTGCAGCCCGGCACACCACCAGCCGACCCGACCAGCAACCCGACGCCGGACCGCGACACCAGCGGACGGCCCACCACCGTGACCACCCAACCAGAACCCCAGAGCAGCATCACCGACACCAATGTGGCACCCGGATCCGCTCAGGTGCGCCTGGCCAGGAAAGCCGGGCTGCTGTACTTGGTGATCGCCATCTTCGGTGCCTTCGCTCAGGTCGTCCGGGTCCGCGTCTACGCGCCGGGAGACGCAGCGACCACCACAGCGAACCTTGTCGCCAACGCGTCACTGGTGCGTCTCAGCTTCGTCGCCGACCTGCTCCAAGCGCTGGTCTGGCTGTGCCTCGCCCTGGTGCTCCACCGGCTCCTGGCGCACGCCGGGAAGTACCTCGCCCGGGCGATGGTGATCTTCGTCGTCTTCTCCGCAGGCATAGCCAGCCTCAACATGGTCCACCAGCTCGGGGCGCTTCTCGTGGCCCACACCCGCGTACGCGACTGCGTTCGGCACCGCCGGATCCCAGGGTATGGCGCTGCTGCTGATGGACATACAGCACTACGGCTACCTGATCGCCCAGCTCTCCTGGCTGTGGCTGTTCGCGCTCGGCCTGCTCGGCTACCGGTCCGGCCTGTTCCCGCGACCCCTGGCGCTGGTGCTCATGCTCAGCACCATCTGCTACATGGCCGATGCGCTCCTGCAGTTCCTCGCACCCGGCGCCGCCCACATATCCGCCGCGGTGTTCGTCCCGTTGGAGATTCTGAGCGAGGTCTCCCTGCTTCTGTACCTGCTGATCAAAGGAGTCAGAACTCCACGGCCGACCACGGCACGATCATTCCGTGCTCGACCGGGGCCATTCGCTGGGCGACACAGCTGAGCCGTCCGGTACCGCGCAGCAGCGTGCGCGAGGAAAGCTCGTCATCCCCGTCCGAGATGGCGGCCGTGCATCCAGCGCGACACCGCCCGAATCCATTCCGCACAGCGCGACAGCCACAGTCCAGGGAGCCGTCCCATCGGTATCGGACCCATCGCCGACCACAGCCAAGAGAACGTCATACAGAGCCAGCCGGTCTACCCTGTGGCTCGAGGAGCTGCAGGTGAGGCGTCTGTCGGGGACGTTCGCTGTGGTCTGAGATGTCCCTCGGAGAAACCCTCGATTTCGGGAACGCATGCACGGAGCGGCGTGTACGGCACTCTCACCGTTGGTGGATCCAGTATCAGTCGCCGCTTTCGCAGCTTGGAGTAGAACGTGACTGGATCGGTGCCTCCGGCCTCAGATGCTGGTCCCGCTCGGGAGTCTGGGTTCGCGCTGCCGCGCGTGGGGTGGGGTTTCGTCTCTCTGTACACGCTGGCGTACGTGGGCACCTGCCTGGTGCTGGTCGCGCCCCTTCTGGTCACCTTGGCTTTGAAGGTCAATTCGCTCGTGGGGATCGATCAGGCTCCTACGAGCTTGGCGTTGGTCACCGGAGTCGGTGCCCTGCTCGCCATGGTGGGAAATCCCTTCTTCGGCAGAATGAGCGACCGCACGTCCGGGCGGCTGGGCATGAGGAGGCCCTGGATGGTCATCGGCCTGGTGGGCGGTTCGCTCGGCATCCTCGTGGTCGCGTTGGCTCCCACCATTGCGGTCGTTCTGGTCGGGTGGTGCATCGCCCAGCTGTTCTTCAACGCGTTGCTCGCCGCCATGGTGGCGGTGTTGCCTGATCAGGTCCCGGTCGCGCAACGCGGCCTGGTATCCGGTGCCCTCGGGGTCTGTCTGCCGCTGGCGTCGGTGAGCGGCACCTTCCTGGTTCAGCTGTTCACCGGCAACCAGCTCGCCATGTTCTTGGTCCCGTGCGCGATCGGCGGCTTCTTCGTTGTGCTCTTCGCGGTCACATTGAGGGATCGCCGGTTGGGCCCTGATGACAGGCCCAGCTGGTCACTACGCGAGTTCGCCGGCACGTTCTACGTCAATCCGCTGAGGAATCCAGACTTCGCCTGGGCGTTCGCCAGCCGCTTCCTGTTCGTGTTGGCCTACGCCTTTCTCGTGACCTACCAGGTCTACTACCTGCTGGAGAAGCTCGGCAGCGCGCAGGCCGAGGTGCCACGCCAGGTCTTCCTCAGCACCGTCGTCCAATCCGGGATGGTTGTCGTCGCCTCCCTGCTCGGTGGGAAACTGTCGGACCGGACGGGCCGACGGAAGATCTTCGTCGTCGGGGCGTCGATCGTGTACGGCCTGGCGATGTTCCTGATTGCCCTGGCCGGTGACTTCAACGGCTTCCTCATCGGCATGGCGGTCGGCGGACTCGGATTCGGCGTCTACGTGGCCGTCGACCTCGCCCTCGTCGCCGATGTCCTCCCGGACAAGGTCAACGCCGCCAAGGATCTCGGCGTGCTGAACATGGCCGGAGCACTTCCCTTCTCCTTCGCACCGGCGATCGCACCGGCCATCCTGGCGATCGGAGGCGGGAGCTACAGCACCCTGTACGGAGTCGCCGGGGTCTGCGCGATCATCGGGGCGTTCGCCATCCTGCCCGTCAGGGGCGTGCGCTGAGCATCGGCAGAGGAGACTGACCCCTGAGGGGGTGGTCATGGCCGGGCCGTTGTTGGAGACCAAGCTCCACGTGCCGAGGCTGCGATGCGTCCTGGTAGCGCGGCCAAAGCTTGACGAGCTCCTGATCCGCGGGGGCCAGTCAGCGCTGACCCTCGTGTCGGCCCCGGCCGGGTTCGGTAAGACGACGCTGCTGACCGAATGGCTGACCGCTGCTTCGGTTGATGGCTGTGCCGCGGCGTGGCTTTCGCTCGACCAGCGCGACAACGATCTCGCAGTGTTCCGGCCGTACGTGGTCGCGGCGCTCAGGACGCCGGGCCCAGCATCGCTGACGATGCGCTCTCGCTCCTGGAGTCGCCCCAGCCGCCGCCGCTCGACGTGGTCCTCGCCACGAGCTCAACGACCTCGACGCCTTGCCGAACGATGTGGTGATGTTGCTCGACGACTACCACCTCATCGAGGCACGCGACATTCAGGACGGGATGGCCTTCCTGCTGGAGCAGCTGCCCCCCAGCTACACCTCGTGCTCGCCAGCCGTGCCGACCCGCCGCTGCCAGTGACGCGGTTGCGAGGACGGGGGAGCTGGTCGGGATCCACGCCGTAGTGCGGCTGCGCAACCCCGAACGATGGCTGGATGCGGCGACCAGGCCCGACACACGAAGACCAGAGCCTCTGGAGGTTCCAGCGTCAAGGGCGATGGACGAGGTGGCCTTCCGCCGCCTACCCGGCGTCATCGCTATTCATCGAGCGGGACTCGCCCAGCTACCCGCGCACTGACGTCGACGCCCTCGCCCCCGCCAGTACGCCCGCCCACGACCACGTCGTTGCCGTCTGATGACTTGGCAGCATCGAACGAGAGAGCAGACTCCGCGACCGGGCTGGCCGGTCCCGGCCGCCCTGCTCAGTGCCATCCCGCTGATCGTCGGGACGCTGCGGCTTCTTCAGCTCGCCGGTGGCCCCGCGCTCATCCCGGACGAGGAACGATTCGCCGAGTTGGCGCTGGCCGTTTGCGCTGCACGTCCTCGGCGCCGCCACCTAGCTCGGAGCCCTCCAATTCGTGCCGCAGTTCCGGCACCGGACCGGCGCCGTCGCCGCCCGGTCGCTCGAGCGACCCGACCGAGCGCCACCACCGTGGGGGGCACGCGGATGACCGCCGACAGCACTCCGACCGCGTCCACACCTGCGTCCACTGCAAGCACGACGAGTCCCGCAGCGCCCCGGCGGATCACCTGATCACGTGAGAGGGATTATCACGACCCCCCGGAACTGAGTCGGTCAACTGGCCGTCACCAATACCGGCGACGGGCTGACCTTTGCGGAAGGCAAAAGCTTGAACCCCTTGGCAATCAGCCATACTGGCAGAGCGATCAGCTCGAATAATGCGCCAGGGATAATCAAAGCCTGTCCCAGACCTTCGTTCATATCAATTAACCCACCAAAATCGAGCGGCACACCGAGTAGCAACAAGGCATAGCCTGCGAAGCCAAGCGCCAGGATCGGCCAAGGCACAAGCTTGGACGTGAACAGCGAGTAGCTGAGAATCACTCCGGCAGCGCCGGCAAGGATGTAGACCCACAGCAGATGATTCGGTACAGGTTGCGAATTTGTCAATAGATAGATGCCGAACGCAAGGGCAACCACACATTCGATGCTCCGGATTGCAGGCACCCAGACAGCCAACCTGTTGTTGGTGAGCTTGAGTACCTGGTAGAGCAGGACTCCGATCGCTGCAATCACGAGACCCGAAAACATCATCAACAGCGCACCGATGGTCAGCGTGGTTCGATTTGGTTCTCCATCGACGAACGACTGAACCAATGAAACGCCGATCGCGGCCGAAAGTATCTGAACGATGAACAGGGCACTGATTGACAGGGCCACTCCTCTGTGTGACTTGCAGTTGGTTGCCTCTGATTGGTGGTGGTGGCCAACCCGGCCGCAGCGAGGCGCCCGGGTGGTCATCGCACTGTCGCCAACGCCGGTGTCGGGCTGGCCTTGGCGGCCGGCGATGGCGCGAACCCTTTCGCGATCAACCAGATCGGAAAGACGACGAACTCGAACAAGAAGCCGGGAGCAAGCATGACCATCCCGAGCCCTACGTTCATGTCGAGAACGCCGAGGAGGGTGAGCGGCACTCCCAAAGAGAACAAGCCGTATCCGACGAGACCGAGCACGGCGATAGGTCGAGGAACCAGCCGTGAGACATAGAGCAGGTAGTTGAGAATGAGGCCGCCGATGGCGGTCGGAATGTAGACCCACAGCAGGTAGTGGGGGACCACCTGCAACTGGGTCAAGAGGTAGACACCGCCCGCAGCGGACACGGTGAACTCGATGATTCTGAGGACCGGGTACCAGAACGCGACC